>NZ_JAESIF010000120.1:0-10558 GCF_016757295.1 Streptomyces sp. M2CJ-2
CATCGCCGCCCGCGCCCGGGAACTCGTCGACCAGGGCACCGCCATCGAGGCCGCCTGCCGCATCGTCATCCTCGAGGACCAGCTCGAGGAAGCCCAGCGCCTCAACGCCGCATACCGCCGAGCCGGCGGATCGTCCAATCCATCGGCCGGGGCCTGAGACGGCGGAGATCCGCACCCCCCAGGAGCTTCGCGGCTGCCGCCCGGAAAGGGGCCGTCGACGGCCCCGGGGGCCGGCCCCGGCCGGGTCGACCTGTGCTACCACGGCCTGGCCGTGGCGGACGTCATCGCGGGCCTGTGGGCGAGTGCTGTCATGGCGGGCCTGCCGCTGCGCGGCGACACGCCGGACGGAGGCTGGTGGGATGAGCCCCGGTTCCGACCGGCGCTATCACCTGGCCCTGATCGCGGCGGGCCGTCCGGCGATGCACGGCTGGTGGGGGAGTGAGGCCACAGCCCGCGACAAGTTCGTCGTCTGGGTCGGCGTGTACGGTGCGCTGCCGGACGCTCGGGTCATCCTGGTCGATGAGGAGGCCGGAGCGGTGTTGCGGGGGTGGCCGGACGAGAGGTGACCCCGTCCATCACGGTCCGGCGCCGAGCACAGGGCCACATGCGACCGCGACGCGTGCAGGAGAAGGGCGCCGCGCCTGTGCCGGTACGACCAGTGCACCCACGGGCGGCACACCGGGAAACAGCTGATCGCGCCCCGTCGGGGGCCGCTATCCACGGCTCATGCTCACAGCTGTGCTGCGCGGCATCGCCGCCGAGGGCCCGGGTGCGGTGTCCTTCCGCGACGGCGGCCGGCGCGCCCACGGCCTGGCGGCGGAGTTCACCGACGTGGAGCACCTGGAGTTCGAGTTGTAGGGCAAACGCCGGGGCCCTGCTGGCACCCCGGCGGAAGAACTTATGTGAGATTTAACGACGGACTACCGGCGCAGGATGCGAATCTGCATCTCCATGTCACCGGTTTCTGTAGTGGTGACACCAGTGCCCTCCAGCGCTGGTGTCAGGGCGGTGAGCTGGGGGTTCGCCGTGCGGTGTGGGGTGGTGGTGACATCGGGGTGCGGTTTTTGCGGTGACGGCTCGTGAGGTTGCTGCAGGTCGCGGCGTGTCCTTCCGGTGCAAATTCGCACGTGGGGCGTCCGTCAAGGACTGGTTGAGGTAGACCGCGGTCGGCCCCTCCGGCGGGCGGCCGGGCCGGGGGCGGCGCCGCGGGCGGCGACCGCGTCGACGCCGGGGCGGACGTACCGCGCCAGAAAGCGGACTCGGGCCGGCCGGCGACCGGCTCCCGGACCCCCACCGCGCAATTGTCTGATCAGCAGCGCCCCTGATCCCTTCGGGCGACTCCACTGCACAGCCTGCGTGCCTGCTCGGTGGGGTGCTCGTGGTGCCCGCCAGGATGACCGGCATGGGCCGATGGGTGTACGAGTTCACGGGGTGTCCCGACTCGGGGGACTGCCAGCAGATCGCGGAGGATGACGAGCCGGGCGCGGTGGTGCTGCGGGAACGCCCGCGCGGTCTGGGCATCGTGGACGGGTTCGTACGGGAGAGCGTCGACGACCTGCTGCGGGTGGCCCGCTTCCGGTGGGTGGCCGGCGGAGACCCGTCCACGGTGGCACCGGCGGTGCTGCAGGCGTCCGGGCCTGCGCCCCTCGCGCGGCGGGATGCGCGGCCAGGGCGGACGGGCAGCGCGCTGGACACCGGCGATTGCACATGAGGGGCTTTTCGAGCCCGCGTCCGAGGCCGCCGTCGTGGCCGGGCGCGACGGTCAGCGCGCACAGCCATTCTCCTGCTCCTCTGTGGCGGGTTCTTCGGTCCCGGTCTCCTCGGCCGCGGTGGTCGCGGGCTCTTCGGTGCGATCTCTCGGTTTCGGGACTGTCAACGGACGCGCGGAGAAGGGGCGGTACTTCGACAGCAGTGCGGGAGGCGGTTGAGCACTGCGGTGGGTTCGGCCTCTTCACGAGTTGGGGTGCTGGCTTGAGGTTTCCCGCCGCCGGATCTTCTTCACCGCCTTGGCCGGCTGCTCCGACCCGGACCAGGGTGCGCGCGTGGCGCGCGTGTGCGAGGCGGTGAACTTCGGTGAGCACCCGGCGGTGGTCTGGGCGGCGGCGATGCCCGGCCCGGAGCAGGGCGCCGGGCCCGGCGAAACCGGGCCGGTACTGGCCGAAGGGGTCTTTGAGGGGAGTGGCCGGTGCCGGCCGGGCCGGTAACGAGACCTTGACCGCACAGGTCAGGCGCCGATGTCCTGGGACAGCGGAGGCTGAGCCGGGGCCGTCGAAGTCTGAGCGGCCGACGCCGGCTCAGAGCCCGAAGGCGCCCCCCTCGACGAGGAGGAACAAGCCGATCGCGATGAGGACCACCGGGAGCAGGAGGTCGCCCCAGCGGCCGAAGGCCTGGGCGACGGCCGGGCGGGTGGCGAGGAACCGGCCCGCACAGCACCACCCCGCGAGCAGGACGAGGAAGACGACGGCGTAGGCGCTCACGGCGCCGGGGCCGGCGGTGGCGAAGACGGGCGCATAGACGCCGAGGTTGTCGCCGCCCTTGGCGACGGTGAGGAGGACGACCTCCAGCAGGCCCGGGCCCGGCCCCCTGCCCGGCGCGGTCGGCCTCGTCCCGGTGGTTTTGCCAGGCCTGCCGGGCCGCCCTGAGGCCGAGGGCGAGCGGCAGGAGGCCGAGGTAGGCGATGACCGCCGCGGGCAGGAGGGTCCCGCTGAGCGCGGCGGCGAGGATGGCGGCGAACCCGAGGTACTGGCCGAGCACGATGCGGCGGGCCGCGCCGCGGTGTTTGGCGCCCCGGGCGAAGAGCACGGACAAAAGCAGGAGGTCGTCGAGGTTGGTGACGGCGAACAGGCCGACCGCCTGCCCGAGGATGCCCAGGTGCACGTGACCAGCTCGCTCCGCTCGTACCGCAACGACGCGGTGACCCTACGGGAGGCAGCACGCCACAGTGCGAAAGCCGCGAGGAACATCGCGCTCAAGGTCCGCTGTCACGAAACCGCGGTCGGTCACACTCCCCGGCAAGCACTCAGGGTCCACTGTCACGGGACAGCCGGGCCAGTGCCGGACGGGCGACCCTGATGCAGGTCGTAGGGCAGCCTCGGTCCGGGACGACGACGGTGACCAGGCGGCGGGTGCGGCAGGCCGGCGGTTCCTCGAGGCGGACTGCCGCAGAGGGCGCTGTGGGAAGCAGGCGGTGTGGCCGGCCCCCTTGACCAGCGCGCTGACCTGTGTTCCTTCCTCACGTCCGGGCACGGTTGAGGCGCCTTGGAGAGCGCCCTGCCGGCTGGTTCCCGGCCGCGGTCGCCGCGTCGCTGACGGGCGCCGGGCGAAGCAGCCACCATCCGTCGGCGGTTGAAGGCGCCTCGGCTCCTGCCGCGCTGCCGTCGAGACCCGGCGGGTGCCGTGCCGGTCTTCCTGACCGCCACCAGCGGCGCCTGGGCCAGGTTGCTCACCGGCACCTCGTTTTCCCAGGCGATCACCCCTTGACCACCGCCGCTTTCCCGGGCCGGACCCCTTGACCGCCCGTGTGAACGCAGGCTGCCCCGCCTAGGCCTCGGGCCCGGATCCAGTGGCGATGGTGTCAGTGGTGGCCTGTGACAACGTGACTGTGAGGATGATCGGGTGCCGCTCCGGGCGATGGCTTGACTCGCAACGTGACTGGCCGTGTGCCTTGGCATTGATCTGTCGGCTACCTGCTCGGTGCGGTGCGTGCTGCCGGGCAGGGGACGTGTCATGCCATCGCCGGCTGCGCGGGCCCCCCGGGCTCTGTCCGCTCGGTGGCGACCTGCCGGCCCTGGTCGCGCTCGGCGCGGTCCCGCTCGGCGCGCTGGCGTGCGGCCTGCTCACGGGTGATCACTTCGGTGGCGGCGCCGACGGCGACCGCGATCGGCCACTCCACGGCCTCGACCACGGCCATGGCGCCGAGGAGGCCGTAGAAGGCCAGCCTGCGGGGCGAGGGGAGGATGGACGTGGCCGGGCGGGCGGTGGAGAACATGTCGCCCGGGGTCACGTAGGGGATCGGAACCCGGGCGTGCGCGGTACGGAATTGCAGCACCCTGCCGCCCGTCCGCTTCTCCTCCGGGCGCTCCGCCGGGGCCTGCTGTGGTTCCGGGGGGCGGGTCTCCGCGGTCGGGGTCCCGGCCTGTGGCGGGGCCGGCTGCTGCGGTGGCTGGGTCTGTGGACCTGGGGAAGTCATCTCTTCCTCTCCTGCCGTGCGGCATGAGTGGCGAGGGGTTTCCCTGACCGTGTTTCATCGATGCACGCGAATAAACCCATCTGAACGGACAATTCGGGCAGGCTGGTCCGGGGCTGCTCAGGCGGGTGCGGCCGCCGGGCGCCCGCTCGCGCCGAAGGCCTTCCAGAGCCGGACGGCCAGCCGGACCACGGCGGCCTCGAGCAGGGCGACCGCCACCTGGGTCAGGACCGTGGTGAAGATGTGCGGCATGGTCCGCCGCCTTTCGTGTGTCGTGCCGGGGACGACTCCTTTGTCCGCTGCGAGGTCGTCCAGCAGGCTGCACACGGGGGTTCTGCAGGTGAACTTTTTTCAGCGTACCGGCGGCGCCCCGGACCGTGAGGGGCACCGGCACCGAGCCCGCCGCCGACGCCGGCGCGATCGTCCAGGCCGCGGGGCCCAGGGGCCGGCTGCCGAAGAAGTGGCTGAGTCCCGGCACGCCCACCACCACGCCCAGCACCACCAGGGACCCCACCGCGGCCGCGGCCACCACCGGATCACGGCCCGCGTCCTGGAGCGTCTGGAACAGCTGGGAGGTCACCAGGGCGACCAGGGCGACCGTGTCGGCGCGCCCCCGGGTGCCGGTGGCCCGGGCGACGATCCAGGCGGCCGCGGCCGCGGCCGGATGTGGCGGATCAGGGCCTTGCCGAGCGAGGCCTCCGGGCCCTCCGCGAGCAGCCGGTCGGGGTGGTCGGCGGGCGGCCGGGCGGCGATGGCCATGGCGGGCAGCATGTCCGTGGGGGCTGTCACGGTGGCTGACAGCCTGGGATGATCTTCGGGTTGGTCATGGTGGAGGGGGACCGTCCGTGGACAGCGCGCCGCCGTCGTACCAGAGGCACCGGTACCCGATCGAGGTGATCTCCCACTGCGTGCGGCTGTACCACCGCTTCCCACCCAGCTTCCGCGAGGTCGAAGAGCTCATGCTCCAGCGCGGCGTCCTTGTCTCCCACGAGACCGCGCGCCGCTGGTGCGCCACGTTCGGTCAGGCCTGCGCCGACGGACTGCGCCGTCGACGGCCCCGGCCCGGCGACAGGTGGCACCTCGACGAAGTGTTCGTCAAGATCAACGGTGTGCGGCAGTACCGGTGGCGGGCCGTCGACCAGGACGGCAACGTGCCCGACCTCCTGGTCCAGGGCCGAAGGGACACCGCTGCGGCCCGGCGGGTGACCGCCCCCGACTACCGCGCCGAGATGACCGTCCGCTTCGCTATCCGGGATCGGGTCACCGGCGGCGCGGCCGGCCCGCCGTGGCCTGAGCACGAAAGCCGGAACCCGGTCCCACCGCATCCGACGCCCCGTCGGGCACGCATACGCTCCACGACGTGCCAGCGCCGGCCGGCCGGCGGGCAGGTCGAGGCGGGCCCGCGGCCGGGTCACGGCGTTCGCGAAGAGCCCTTCCGCGCGCCGCAGCGCATCCCGGCCCGCGGCGAGGTTGCCCTCCGGTCCCGGGCCGTCGGTGTTCCGTGCGTGGGGCAGCGGGAACCGTCCGGTGCCGAAGGACGGTGTGCGGTGGGTGCCGGTGACGGGGGCGCCGGGCGCTTCACCGGCCGTCCGGCTGAGTGGTGCCGGGCCGAAGGCGGTGAGCAGCAGGTCGGCTCCGCCCGCCACGGCCTCCCGCCCCGTCCGCGTGCGCCCTCGTCAGCGCCCGGGCCGCCTCTGGCGACGTCGCCCGGGCCCGGTCCCGGAGCAGCCCCTGCGGGTCTTCCGGCACCGGCCGGGGGGCGAGATTGCACCCGCCGGCGAGTGCGGCAAAGGACGGATGAACGGCCGCGGCGACCTGCCGGCCCGCGTCCGGCAGCCGCCGCCCCAGTCCCGTGCAGGGCGCGACGTCTCCCCGGGAACCGGCGGTGATGACCAGAATCCGCGTGGAGCGATTCTCCTCGGCGAGATGCCGTCCCAGAGGTGACCGCCCGCTCAGTCCGTTTCGCTCGGACCGGGGCGGTCGGCCAGGGTGCGGCGGGCTCGGCGTTCCACCAGGACGGGGACGAAATCCCGCACGGGCCTGTCCCGCAGGTGGTGGTACGCCTCCCCGACGGCGGCCTCGATCTCCTGTGCCGTGCGACGGCCGGCGTAAGCGGACTTCAGCCGTTCGGTGACCTCCCGGACGGCTGCGGTCTCCCGTGAATCCCCGGGCAACGGCTTCCTCCCCGCACAGGTCACTGAGGATGTTGATCGTTTCTGTCCGGGAATGTTACGCGGTGGGGGTGGCACGGCGGCGGTGCGGACGCGCCCGTGCCGCCCGGCGGGGTCCCGAAGCGCCAGGCTGACCAGGCCCGGCAGGGTGGCCCGGCAGGGTGTCGGCGGCGCAGTCGTAATCCAGGGGAACGGTCACCCCTTGCGGCTGCGGCAGCAGCCGGATCGCGGTCGAGCGCCCAGCTGTTCACCGGGAGTCCGGATCACCCGGCCGGTGAGGAGCAGGTCCGCGTCCCGTCCGGAAGGAAAGTGCACGATCTTGCATTCGGCGTGGCGCAGTGCCTGCCCGGTGCCCCGGCCGGCGGGGGCCGGCGTCCGGCCGGGCCGGGTCCGCAGCTGTTCCATGGCGCGTCACGCCGCGTTCACGGGTGCATCCTGACCCGGTTCGCCTCTGTGCCGCCGGGCCTCGGCGGGGCTGCCGGCGCTTGCCACGGGCTCAGGACTCATCATCCGGGGATTCCCGCTCGGCGGGCGGGGATTCCCGGGGCACCTGACGGGCGCGCAGGTCCGCACGAATGCGCTGGGCGAGCCTTTGGGTGTCGTAGCGGTTCAGTGAGGCGCCGATGGCCGCGCCGACCATGAAGGGCATCAGCATGGGGATCCGGCGGACGGTGAGCCGCAGGAGCCGTCGGCGCAGTTCCCTTCTCACCCGGACGCTGAGCATGAGACTGACGGCGGAGGCCGGTTTTGTGACGTTCAGGCCGCGTCCCTCGGTCCATTCCGCGAGATACAGCGCGGCACGCTGTCGTGCGGTGCCAGGGGCCCGCAGCCCGTACACCTCGTGCAGTTCGGCGATGAGCTTGAATTCGACGGATGCCGTTCCGAGGATGCCCGCGGCCAGCTCCGCGGGCATGGCCGGGGGCGTGGGCAGCGCCGCAGCGGACCCGACGCCCGCTCCGACGGCCTCGGTGCCCCGTACCGCCCCGGTGACCAGGTGGTCGGCGATCTCCTCCGAACCCAGGCCGGGGAACTGCCGACGCAGCGTGTTCAGATCGCGGACCGGGATCCGCGGGACCGCTTCGATCAGCCGCCCCGCGAGGAAGGAGGCCGGCGACCATTCGGGAGTCCTCACCTCGGGTGACATCGCATTGTCCCGTTCCGGCGGCGTCATTGCTCCTCGACACCTGCCTGTCCACCCCTGTACCCGCTGGCGGTGCGCCGATTCGCGCCGCGCGGCAGACGGGGTACGGGGTCGGTCAGGCGGACGTGCCGTGCGGCAGGGCGCTGCTCGATGCGCCGGACGGTCCTCGGACAGGGCGGCACGGCGAGGCGGCCGACAACGACGCGGAGCCGACGAGCGACAGCGGGAAGTCGCTGCCGGACCCGACGCGATCGCGCTGATGGCGCTCTTTGAAAGCGGCCACCCCTGCTCGGGGGTGACCCCACACCTGCTCAGTGGATCTCCCCACCCACAGGGCACCTGACCTGCGGACGGGTGCCACAAGGGAGGGGCCGCCCGACAGCCGGCCAGGTCCAGGGACGGGACGGACTGTCCAGGGTGGCCGAAGGCCAGCGCGTAGCGCCGCCGCAGGCGCCCTTGACCGGCCGGCACGGCCCGCACACTCCACGAGCGGGCGGCCCCGGCTCGCCTCGCTCGCCCCAACTCCCCACACGGTTGAAGACCGGAGCAAGTGGGGCGACGAGTATGCCTGGCCGTTTTCAAGAATCGCCATCAACGCCTCGCCGCTCTGCGGGCAGGCGCCGCCGAGCCGGTCCGGGCCCGGCCTCCCGAGTCCCGCAGCACCACCACCGGGTGAAGGTGTGCGGGCCGTGCTTGCAGGGGCTGCGGTTCTGTGGTCTGTCCGGCCTCGGGGTGGTGTGGGACGAACGCCGCTATGCGGGTGTACGCAATGCCTCAGGCGGCTTGTCCGGCTTGCGTGGGAAGTGGGTTGTTTGTGAATGTCGTGCTCTGATGCTTCGGCCTGCCGCCGGCAGGCCGGTACCTGCCCAAGGGCACCGCCGGGCGGCTTTCCCGTCGGCTCATGCCGCCCCTGTCCCTTGCCCGAGGAGTTGCCGGTGCTGCCGAGCAGTGGTGTGTTCCCTTCCCCGTCGTCCTGGCCGGTACCTGGGGTGCTCGGCACGGCCCTGGACACGGCGGCATCACTGGCCGGTGAGGCGTGGGCCGTTCTGGACGGCGTGGCCTGCCGGGGCCGGCACATGGTGAGCGGTGCGTTCCACGGCTTCTCCACGCCTCTTGCGGAGGTGGCCGCCGTGCTGGTGGACGCCGGTGAGGGACGCGCGCGGCGGCGGGTGTGGTCCCGTGACGGCAGGGCGTACCTCGAGGTGCGCGGGTTGAGCGGGCACGGGAAGCGGCACGGGCGGCTGGCGCACGAGGTGACCGCCGTGCTGCGCGGCGCGGCGGGTGTGCGCTGGGCGGAGGTGAACGCGGCGCTGGGGCTGGTGGTGGTCGACGGCGATGAGGACGGCCTCGACCTGGACAGGCTGCTGGAGCTGGTCGAGCGGGTGGAGGAGGCGCAGGGCAGCGCCGGGGAGCCGTTCTCGGGCAGCCGCCCGTGTCCGCCGTTCGACTCGACGCCGGTGGTGCTGGCCGGGGTGTCGCTGGTGGCGGACTGCCTGGGGATCGTGGTGGCCGCGACCGGACGGGTGACGCCGCTGCCGGCGCCCTCCGCGGTATTGCGGTTGCCCGTGGTGGTGGCGCAGACCCAGCCGCGGCTGCGCCGGCTGATCGAGGACCGGCTCGGCCGGGCGCACGCCGAGACGGTGCTGGCGGTGGCCAACGCGGTCGTGCACTCCCTGACGGAGGGGGTGGCGCCGCTGGCGCT
Organism: Streptomyces sp. M2CJ-2; assembly: GCF_016757295.1. NCBI lineage: Bacteria > Bacillati > Actinomycetota > Actinomycetes > Kitasatosporales > Streptomycetaceae > Streptomyces > Streptomyces sp. M2CJ-2. The sequence goes on from NZ_JAESIF010000120.1 coordinate 9,201, forward strand.
GGACGCGCTGCAGCGCGTGTGGCAGCTCTCCGAGATCCGCAGTCGGCGGACCGTATGGGATCTGCGGGAGAGGGAGCTGGTGGGGGCCGGGGAAGGGCCTGGGCACCACCCGCCCGAGCGGCTGCCCCGGCCGGCGCCGCTGCCGGCCGGCCCGGTGGAGACGTGCGGGGAGCGGACCTCGCTGGCGGGGCTGCTGGGCGCGGGAGGGGTGCTGGGGTGGACGCACAGCTCCGAGCAGGCCGCGCAGGCGATCCTGGCGACCGTGCCGAAGGCCGCGGACATGGGCCGGGAGGCGTTCTGTGCCCGCCTGGGCCGCGATCTGGCCCGCGACGGCGTGCTGCCGATGGACGGGGCCGCCCTGCGGCTGCTGGACCGGGTCTCGACCGTCCTGATCGATTCGGCTGTCCTGTGCGCCCCCCGCCCCCGGCTGCTGTCGGTGACCGCCACCGACGACGTGGACGAGGCCGGCCTGTGGGATGCCGGGCAGTCGGTGCTGGCCGGCCGGCCCCTGCGCGAACTGTGGGGCCCGGGTCCGTGGATCCGGGACGGGTGGCGGCTGGAACGCCCCGCGGACGCGCCGCGAGGGAGGCCGGACGCCCCTGCGGGACTGCTGCTCGACCTGCGCGATACCGACGGCGTGCGCCGGGGCCGGATCCTGGCCGGCTGCGACCTCGACCCGCTGGCCGACGCCGTGCTGGCCGCGGCCCGCACCGGCACCCGCCCCCTGCGGCTCACCGAGCACGCGAGCACCGCCGAACTGCTGCCCCGAGCCGACCGGACCCTGCCCGCGTCCGCACCGCTGTCCCAGGAGGTGCGGCGCCTCCAGGCCGACGGGCATGTGGTCCTGCTGGTCTCCGCTGCCCAGGACGCCGCCCTGGCCGCCGCGGACGTCGGTGTCACCGTGGTGCCGAAACCCGGCACCGCCGACGGGGTGTGCTGGGCCGCGGATCTTCTCTGCGGTCCCGGCCTGGCGCACACCTGGCGCATCCTGACCGCCCTGGACGAGGCGCGCCGGGTCAGCGGCAAGTCCGCCCGCCTGTCCTACGGCGGCTCCACGCTCGGAGCTCTGATCGCGGCCGCCGGCACCCGCCGGAAGACGGCCGGGCTGACCCACTCACCGGTCTACGGCGCGGCGTTCCTCGCCCAGCTGGGTGGCATGGCAGCGGCTCGCCGCCTGGCGCGCCGGCCCCTGCCAGCGCCCCGCGTCCGCCACGCCTGGCACGCCCTCGGGGCCCGGGAGACGCTCGGCCTGCTGGGCGGCCTCGGCGAGAGCCCGGCCGGCGAACGGCCTGCCCGGCGGCCGGCCGCCCGCCCCGGGTGTCCCCCGGGCGGCGCGATCCCCCGAGCCGTACGCGCCG
>NZ_JAESIF010000121.1:0-10546 GCF_016757295.1 Streptomyces sp. M2CJ-2
GGCCCCGACCCGCGGTGCGGGTCGGGGCCCCCGGCCCGGTCCCGGCTCATGGCGCGGCGGCGCCCCGGCGGCGGGGCCGCAGGGCGAGGGCGGGGTTGGCGGGCAGCACCTCGAAGGCCTCAGTGGTGCACCGCACCCGGCCGAACAGCGCGTCGGGGCCGGCCACGCAGACCCGTCCGACGGCTTGCCGGCGCAGCGACGCCACCACGTCGGGCCAGCGCATCGGCCGCACGATGCTGTCGAGCAGCATCGTGCGCATCCCCTCCCCCGTACGCACCACGGAGCCGTCCTGGTCGGCGACCACCGGGAGTTCGGGGTCGGCGAACGGCAGCGCGCCCAACACCTCGTCCTCCGCCTTGCGGCGCAGCCCGCCGAAGGCCGCCGCGTGCATCGGGGGGCGCATCGTGTAGAGCGGCAGCGCGCCGAGGGAACGCAACTGCTGCGTCAACCAGTCGGCGTTGTGCTCGCGCAGCGACACCATGAACAGGTCGTCGTCCACGTGACAGGAGATCTCGGCCCATTCGCCGCGCGCGTCGAGGTCGGCCAGCAGCTCGGTCAGCCGCTCGCCCGGTACGCGGGCGTAGGAACACGTCACGACGTCGGTGTGCGCGGTGGCGAAGTACTCGGTGAGGCAGCGGGCGAGTTCGGCCGTCATCCACACGGCGTCCTCGAAGGGCAGCGACTGGACGTAGGCGGTGGCGGACTTCTCGCCGAAGCTGGGGCCGGCGCAGACGGTGGGGGTGACGCCCAGTTCGTTCTCGGCCCAATGGGCGAGTGCGACGGAGGTGACCAGGAAGGCGACCTGCGCGGCGTCGGAGTAGTCGTCCTCGGCCTCGCGGAGCCGGTCGACCAGGGAGTGTCCGAGGCGGGCGTCGGCGACGGCGACGAGTTCGCGGGCGTAGGGGTTGAGGAGCAGGAACTTGCCGACGTCGGCGAAGCGCAGCGGCCCCATGCCGGGGAACACCATCGCCGTGCCGGTGCGGGCGCCGCCCTCCTTGTCGGCGGGCGTGTCCACCGCTGTCGTCTCGGTTGTCATGGGTCTCCTTCCGCCCGGCCGTGCCGGGCTGCCGCGTCCGCCGCGGCGGGCCGCCGTTTCGGGTGCGGTCAGCTGCCGCGCAGACCTGTGAGGAACGCGGCCAGCACCTCGTGGAAGCGCTCAGGCTCCTCCAGGTGCGGCAGATGGCTGGACTCCTCGAAGACCTCCCACCGCACGTCGGGGATGAGGTCGACGAACGGCCGCACGGTCGCCGGTGTGGCCTCGTCGTGCCGTCCGGTGAGCAGCAGGGTGGGTACGGCGATGTCGGGCAGGCAGTCCTCGACGGACCAGTCGCGCAGGGTGCCGGTGACGTGGAACTCGCTGGGGCCGTTCATGACGGAGTAGACCGTCGGGTTGCCCGACACCTCCATGAAGGACGCCAGGTATTCGCGCGGCCAGGGCACCACCCGGCACACGTGCCGGTCGTAGAAGACCCGCATCGCCTCGAAGTACTCGTCGCTGTCGGTGGTGCCGGCGTCCTCGTGCCTGCGCAGCGTCTCGTCCACCCCGGGCGGCAGCGCGGCGCGCAGGATCTCCATCTCGGCGCGCCACAGCCGGTACGAGGCGGGAGCGTTGGCGATGACGAGTCCGCGCAGGCCGGCGGGGCGCGTGGCGGCGTGCCGGGCGGCGAGCATGCCGCCCCAGGACTGGCCGAGGACCACGTAGTCGCCGGCCACGCCGAGCCGGTCGACGAGGTTGTCCAGCTCGTCGAGGAACAGCTCCGGGGTCCAGAAGTCCGGGTCCGCGTCGGGCAGCCGGGTGGAGCCGCCGTTGCCGAGCTGGTCGTAGTGCACCACGGGCCAGCCGTCGGTGGCGAGGCCGCACAGGGGCAGCAGGTAGTCGTGTGTGCTGCCGGGCCCGCCGTGGACGGCGATCACCGCCGGCCGTTCGCCGCCGGGCGTTCCGGTGACCCGGTACCACGTCCGGTAGTCGCCGAAGGGAATCCAGCCCTTCGCGTCGGGTGCCACCGCCAAGCCGATCACCTCACTGGGAAACATGGTGCGTACGCGGCCGCACGCAGGCGCCCGCGTCACCGCCTCCTGTCTATCGGCCGCCGCCGGACGCCCCCAACCCCTAAGGGGCCCTTATCCGCCGCCCGCGGGCCCGTTCCCGGCGACCGCCGACGACCTGCCGGAGTACGGTGCGGACAGCCCGTCGACTACCTGGGAGAACTCCATGCGCGTCCTGCTGATGGCCTTCCCGACGAGAACGCACATCTACAGCCTCGCGCCGCTGGGCTGGGCGCTGCGCGCCGCCGGCCACGAGGTGCGCTTCGTCGGCCGCCGCAACCCTTCCGAGGTCGGCTCCTATCTGGAGACCGGTCTGGACACGATGTGGTTCGGGCCGGAGCTCGACATCCCGCGGCACCGCAAACTCGGTGGCGACGACCGGAACCCCATGGACGGCGAGTTCAAGATCTCCGAGACCCGCGAGGAGAAGTACACCGAGGAGTACGTCCGGGAGACCTACGAGAGGTGGACGCACGTCTTCGGCTGGGCGTCCCCGCCGCAGCTCCTGGACGAGCTGGCGCGCTTCGCCCGCCGCTGGAAGCCGGACCTGGTGGTGTGGGACCCGATGGTGTACGCGGGTCCGCTCATCGCCCGGGTGACCGGCGCGGCGCATCTGCGGGTGATGTACGCGGCCGACCAGACCGCCCGGATCAGCGCCCAGTTCCAGGAGTTGCGGGCGAGCCGCCCGGAGGCCGAGCGCGAGCCCGATCCGCTGGTGGAGTGGATGGACGGCTGGCTGGGGAAGCACGGCGAGTCGTTCGACGAGGAGCTGCGGTTCGGGATGACGACGCTCGATCCGCAGCCGGCGTGTGTGCGCTTCCCGCTGGACGTGGCGTACCGGCCGGTGAGGTTCGTGCCCGTGAACCGGCCGTTGTCCATCCCGCGGTGGGTGGTCGAGCGTCCGGCGCGGCCCCGGGTGATGCTCACCCTGGGGGTGTCGAACCGGCAGGTCCTCGGCCAGGAGGAGGCGTCGGTGACGGATCTCCTGAACGGGCTCGCGGAGCTGGACATCGAGGTGGTCGCGACGCTCACCGCCGAGCAGCTGGCGTCGGTGGAGAAGGTCCCGGACAACGTCCACGCGGTGGACTTCGTCCCGATGAACGAACTGCTGCCGACGTGCGCGGCCATCGTGCACCAGGGCGGCGGCGCCACCATCGGCAACGCGGGTGTGCACGGCGTGCCGCAGCTCATCGTGCCGGGCACCACCTGGAGCGAGCGGGCGTCGGCGCTGGCGCTGGCGAAGCAGGGCAGCGGGCTGTTCGTGGATCTGGAGGACATCACGCCGGCGGCGATCCGCACCGGGGTGGCCCGACTGGTGGAGGAGCCGTCGTTCGCGGATGCGGCCGGTGAGCTGCGCCGGGAGATGACGGAGCGGCCGACGTTCGGGGACATCGTGCCGGAGCTGGAGGCGGCTGTCGCCGCTCGCTGACAGCCGCCCCCGCCCCCGCCCCGGTCCGTACGGACCGGGGCGGGGGCGGCGCCGGACTCGGGGGCGTGCCGCCGCACGCCCCCGAGTCCGGTCAGAGCGGGCTGCCGCCAAACTCCTCGTCGTCGCCGGTGACACCGCCGAGCGCCATGTCGATCAGGGCGTCGGCGTCCATGGCGTCGATGGCGTCGAGGGCGTCGGCGCCGGCCGCGTCCGGGCCGTCCGGGTCCGGTGCGGCCCCGCCGCCGGCCGGTGCGCCGCCCGCGAGGGCGAGCAGCGGGGCGAGCAGTCCGGCGGCGCGCAGCACAGCCGGGTCGATGGAGCCGACCAGGAGCCGGATCTCCTCGTCCGAGTACTGCCCGTCCGCCTCGTCCGCGGTCCCGGGCTCCGGCCCGGTCTCGGGTGCCGTCTCCTCCGGTTCGGGGGCGAGTTCGGCGAGCAGGTGGCCGACCAGGGCCCGCGGTGTCGGATAGTCGAAGATCATGCCGGCGGGCAGTTTCAGGCCGGTGACGAGGGACAGCTTGTTGCGGAAGCCGACAGCCGACAGCGAGTCGAAGCCGACCTCGTTGAACGGCCGGTCGGGCTGGACGTCCTCGACGTCCGGGTAGCCCAGCAGGTTCGCCGCCTCGGTCCGCACCAGGGTGAGCAGCATCGGCGAACGCCGGTGCGGCGGCAGCGCGGCCAGCCGCTCACGCAGGCCGCCCCCCTCCCCCGCGTCGGCCGTCTCGGCCGCGGCGCGCCGCTCGCGCGGGGCCGCCGCCCGGGCCAGGCCCTGGAGCAGCGGCGGCACCCCGTCGGGGCCCTGAGCGCCGAGGCCGGCCAGGTCCAGCCGTACGGGCACGAGCAGCGGCTCACCGACCCGTTCGGCGGTGTCGAACAGGGCGAGGGCGTCCGCCGCCGGCAGGGCGGCGACGCCGCTGTCGCGAATGCGCCGGCTGTCGGCGGCGCCGAGCGTGGTGCCCATACCGCCGTCGGCGGTGTCCCACAGGCCCCACGCCAGCGACACGGCCGGCCGACCCGCGGCGCGCCGGCGCTGGGCGAGGGCGTCGAGGACGGCGTTGGCCGCGGCGTAGCTGCCCTGACCGGGCGAACCGAGGACACCGGCCGCCGACGAGAACAGCACGAACGCCGACAGCGGCAGGTCGCGGGTGAGCCGGTCCAGCTGCCAGGCGGCCTCGGCCTTGGGCCGCAGCACACCGTCCAGCCGGTCCGGTGTCAGCGCGGTGACCACTCCGTCGTCCAGCACACCGGCGGCGTGCACCACCCCGGTGAGCGGGTGCGCGTCCGGTACGGCGGCGAGCAGCGCCGCCAGCGCCTCGGGGTCGGCCGTGTCGCAGGCCGCCACGGTCACCGTCGCGCCGAGCGCCGTCAGGTCGTCGCGCAGCGCGGCCGCGCCGGGCGCGGCCGGGCCGCGGCGGCTGGTGAGGAGCAGGTGCCGGACACCGCGTTCGACGACCAGGTGGCGGGCGACGAGCCCACCGAGCGCGCCGGTGGCGCCGGTGATGAGGACGGTGCCGTCCGCGTCCCAGACGGGGCCCGCCGGCGCGGTGTGCTCCGCGGGAGCCGCCACCTGGGCGAGCCGCGGGACCAGGACGGCGCCGCCGCGCAGCGCGACCTGCGGTTCCCCGGTGGCCAGCACGCCGGGCAGGGCGGCGGCGGACGCGGGATCGGCCCCCAGGTCCGCGAGGAGGATCCGGTCAGGGTGCTCGGCCTGCGCCGAGCGGACGAGGCCGCCCACTGCGGCCGCGGCGAGGTCCGTCACCGGCTCCCCGTCGAGCCCCACGGCGCCGCGGGTGACGACGACGAGCCTGCTGGCCGCGAACGCGTCGTCGGCGAGCCACGCCTGGAGCAGCGCCAGCACCCGGTGCGTCTCACCGCGTACCGCGTCCGGGTGGTCATCGGCCGCGCCGCAGGGCACGACCAGCACCTCGGCGCCGGCCGCCTCCGCGAGGCCCGGAACGACCGGTACGCCCAGCGCCCCGGCGACGCCGAGGTGGTCCTGGCCCAGCAGGGCCCACCGGCCCGTGGGGCGCGCCGGCTCCGTCGTGAGCGGCTGCCACGACACGCGGAACAGCGAGTCGACGGTGCCGGGCCGGCCGGTGTCGGCGGGTACCGCCGCGGGCGCGGCCATGGGCCGCAGCAGCAGCGAGCCGACGGAGGCCACCGGCTGCCCCGCGGCGTCGGCCACGTCCAGCGCCACCTGCCCCTTGCCGAGGGGCCGGACGTGGACGCGCAGCGTGGTCGCCCCCGTGGCGTACAGCTGGACCTGCTCCCAGACGAACGGCAGGGCGCCGTCCTCGACCCCGGCCCCGCTGAGGCCGATGGTGTGCAGGGCGGCGTCGAGCGCGGCGGGGTGCAGCGTGTAGCGTCCTGCGTCGGCCCGTTCCCGGTCCGCCAGCACCACCTCGCCGAACGACTCGCCGTCGCGCCGCCACGCGGCCCGCAGGCAGCGGAACGCCGGCCCGTAGCCGAGTCCCTGCGCGTCCAGCTCCTCGTACATGCCGTCCAGCGCCACGGGTTCGGCCTGCGGCGGGGGCCAGGCGGAGAGGTCGAAGGAGGGCGGCCCGGCATTCGGCCGCAGCACTCCCGCGGCGTGCCGCGTCCACGTCGAGGCACCGTCCGCGTCGGTGCGGGCGTGCAGGGTGAAGCGCCGGGCACCGGAGCCGTCCGGGCCGCCTACCACGCACTGCACGAGGACGCCCTGCTCCGGCACCACCAGCGGTGCCTCCATGGTCAGTTCGTCGACCGCGCCGCAGCCGGCCGCGTCTCCGGCGCGTACGGCCATCTCGATCAAGGCCGTGCCGGGGACGACGACGGTGTTGCCGACGGTGTGGTCGGCGAGCCACGGCTGGGTGCCGACGGACAGCAGCGTCGAGAACATCAGCCCGCCCTCGTCGGCGAGTTCGGTGGCCGGCCCGAGCAGCGGCGAGTGGTCGGCGCCGGGCGCACTGCCGCCGGAGTTCTCCAGCCAGTAGCGGCGGCGCTGGAAGGGGTAGGTGGGCAGCTCGACGCGCCGCGCGCCGGTGCCGGCGTAGAAGGCCTCCCAGTCGACCGGCGCGCCGCCGACGTGGAGCGCGGCCAGGGCGTGCACGGCCGCGGTCGCCTCGGGGCGGTCCTTGCGGAGCAGCGGTATGAGGGTGATCTCGTCCGTCCGGTCGCCCAGCGCCTCGGTGGCGAGGGCGGTCAGCACGCTGTCCGGGCCCAGCTCCACCAGGCGGGCCACCCCCGCGTCGGCGAACGCCCGCACGCCGTCCGCGAACCGGACCGCCTCGCGGGCGTGCCGCACCCAGTAGCCGGGCGTGGCCATCTCCGAGGGCTGCGCACCGCCCAGCATGGAGATCAGCACCCGCTCGGGCTGGTGGAAGGTCAGCCCGGCCAGTACCTGGGCGAACGCGTCCAGCATCGGCTCCATCAGCGGCGAGTGGAAGGCATGCGAGACCCGCAACCGCCTGGTCCGCACGCCGCCGGCCGTCAGCCGCTCGACCACCGGCTCCACCTCGGCGCCCGCACCCGCGATCACCACGGACGCCGGGCCGTTGACCGCGGCAAGATCCACCGCACCCGCCAGCAGCGGCCGCACCCTCTCCTCCGCAGCGGCCACCGCCACCATCACCCCGCCCTCGGGCAGCGCCTGCATCAACCGCCCCCGCGCCACCACCAGACGACAGGCATCCCGCAGCGACAGCACCCCGGCCACGTGCGCCGCGGCGATCTCACCGATCGAGTGCCCGCCGACCACATCGCCGCGCACCCCCCACGACTCCACCAGCCGGAACAGCGAGACCCCGAGCGCGAACAGCGCCGGCTGCGCGAACTCGGTGCGGTCCAGATCCCCCCCGCCGTCCCACATCACCGCCCGCAACGACCGCCCCAGCAGACCGTCCACAGCCGTGCACACCTCGTCGAACGCCTCCGCGAACACCGGGAACGCCTCATACAGACCCCGGCCCATCCCCACCCGCTGCGCCCCCTGCCCCGGGAACACGAACCCGGTCCGCCCACCCCGGCCCGTAGCACCGGTGACCAGGCCCGGGGCCTCCTCGCCGTCCGCCAGCGCCATCAGGCCGCGGAGGAACTCCGGGCGGCGGGCACCCACGACCACGGCCCGGTGCTCCAGGCCCGCCCGGGTGGTGGCGAGGGAGTACGCGATGTCGGTGAGGTCGAGGTCGGGGTCGTCGCCGATGAGGTCGAGCAGGCGCTCGGCCTGGACGCGGAGGGCGGCCGCGCCACGTGCGGACACCGGCCAGGGCAGGGGGGTGGCGGGGTCGTCGGGTTCGACGTCCGCGGGGGCCGCCTCCTGCTCGGGCAGTTCGAGGATGAGGTGCGCGTTGGTGCCGCTGACGCCGAAGGAGGAGATGCCGGCGCGGCGCGGGCGGCCGGTTTCCGGCCAGGGGATCGTGCGGGTGAGGACGCGGACGTTGCCGGCCGACCAGTCGACGTGCGGGGTCGGTTCGTCCACGTGCAGGGTGCGGGGCAGGGTGCCGTGGCGCAGCGCCTCCACCACCTTGATCACACCGGCGACGCCGGCGGCGGCCTGGGCGTGCCCGATGTTCGACTTCACGGAGCCGATCCACAGCGGGCGGTCGTCGGTGCGCTCCTGGCCGTACGTGGCGAGCAGCGCCTGGGCCTCGATGGGGTCGCCGAGGGCGGTGCCGGTGCCGTGCGCCTCGACCGCGTCGATGTCGGCGGGGGTGAGGCCGGCGTTGGCGAGTGCCTGGCGGATGACCCGCTGCTGGGCGGGGCCGTTGGGGGCGGTGAGTCCGTTGGAGGTGCCGTCCTGGTTGATGGCGCTGCCGCGCAGGACGGCGAGGACGGGGTGCCCGAGACGCCGGGCGTCGGAGAGGCGTTCGAGGACGACGACGCCGACGCCCTCGGACCAGGAGGTGCCGTCCGCGTCGGCGGAGAAGGCTTTGCAGCGGCCGTCGCGGGCGAGGCCGCCCTGCCTGCCGAACTCCACGAACGTCTCCGGTGTCGCCATCACCGCGACGCCGCCGGCCAGGGCGAGCGAGCATTCGCCGGAGCTCAGCGCCTGGGCCGCCCAGTGGATGGCGACCAGCGACGACGAGCAGGCGGTGTCGACGCTGACGGCCGGGCCCTGGAGGCCGAGCGTGTAGGCGACGCGGCCGGTGACGATGGAGCCCGTGCTGTTGCTGCCGACGTAGTCGTGGTACTGGACGCCGGCGTAGACGCCGGTCGGGCTGCCCTTGAGGGACAGCGGGTCGATGCCGGCCCGCTCCAGGGCTTCCCAGGAGGTCTCCAGCAGCAGCCGCTGCTGCGGGTCGATCGCGGGGGCCTCGTTGGGTGAGACGCCGAAGAACGCGGCGTCGAAGGAGCCCGCGTCGTGCAGGAATCCGCCCTCGCGCACATAGGTGCTGCCGGGGCGGGCGCCGTCCGGGTCGTGCAGGGCGGCGAGGTCCCAGCCGCGGTCGGTGGGGAAGTCACCGATGGTGTCGGAACCGTCGGCGACCAGCCGCCACAGGTCGGCCGGGGAGGCGGCGCCGCCGGGCAGCCGACAGGCCATACCGACGATGGCGATGGGCTCGCCGGGCTCGGCGGCGCGGGCGGCGGGGCTGTGGCTCTCGGTGGCGCCGGCGAGTTCGGCGACCAGGTGCGCGGCGAGGCTGTCGGCGGTCGGGAAGTCGAAGACCAGCGTGGCGGGCAGGGGTACACCGGTGGCGGTGCTGAGGGCGTTGCGCAGTTCGACGGCGGTCAGCGAGTCGAAGCCGAGCTGCTGGAACTCCTTGCCGGGGTCGATGTCCTGGGCGCCGGTGTGACCGAGGACCGCGGCGGCGTGGTGGCGGACCAGTTCGCGGGCGGCGTCGGCGCGGGCGTCGGCGGGCAGGCCGCCGAGGTGTTCGGCGAAGGAGGTGCCGGGCGCGGCGCCGAGGGCGGCCGGGCCGGAGGCGGCGCGGCGTCGGACGGGGCCGGCCAGGTCCCGCAGGACCGGGGGCGGGACGGCGTCGGGGCCGCGCAGAACGGCGAGGTCGAGGCGGACGGGGACGACGGCGGGCCGTCCAGCGGTGAGGGCGGCGTCGAGCAGGCGCAGTCCGTCGGCGGCGGGCAGCGGCAGGACGCCGCCGCGGGAGATGCGCCGCCTGTCGTCGGCGTCGAGGGACGCGGCCATGCCGCCGTCGGTTTCCCACAGGCCCCAGGCGAGCGAGACGGCGGGGTGGCCGGCGGCGGCGCGGCGGACGGCGGCGGCGTCGAGGACGGCGTTGGCGGCGGCGTAGTTGGCCTGGCCGGGCGAGCCGAGGACGCCGGAGACGGAGGAGAACAGGACGAACGCCGACAGGGGGGTGCCGCGGGTGAGTTCGTCCAGGTGCTGGGCCGCGTCGGCCTTGGGCCGCAGGACGGCGGCGAGCCGGTCGGGCGTCAGCTCGGTGACGACGCCGTCGTCGAGGGCGCCGGCGGCGTGCACGACGGCCGTGAGGGGGTGCGCGGCGGGAACGGAGGTCAGCAGCGCGGCCAGCGCGTCGCGGTCGGCGACGTCGCAGGCGACGGCGGTGGCCTCGGCGCCGAGGTCGGTCAGGTCGGCGGCGAGGGCCGCCAGGGCCTGCGGGCCGCGGCGGCTGACGAGCAGGAGGCGGCGGGCGCCGTAACGGGTGACGAGGTGCCGGGCGACGAGTCCGCCGAGCGCTCCGGAGGCGCCGGTGAGGAGCACCGTGCCCTCCGGGTCGAAGGCGGATTCCGGTGCGGCGGGGTCGTCGGCCGCGGGTACGGCGGTGAGGCGGGGTGCGTAGAGCTGTCCGTCGCGTACGGCCAGGTGGGGTTCGCCGGTGGCGAGGGCCGCCGGGAGCAGCGCGGTGAGGTCCGCGTCGGCGTCGGTGTCGAGGACGACGATACGGCCGGGGTGCTCGTGCTGGGCGGAGCGCAGCAGGCCGCAGGCGGCCGCGGCGCCGAGGTCGGGTACGTCGCCGCCGGTGACCGCGGCGGCGCGGGTGGCGACCGCGACCAGGGTGGCGGTGGCGGGCCGGGTAGCGGCGAGCCAGGCGCGTACCGCCTCCACGGCGCCGCCGGCGGCGGCGTGCGCGTCGGCCGGGTCGTCGCCGCCGGGGACGCGCAGGACGGCGGCGT
>NZ_JAESIF010000122.1:0-10466 GCF_016757295.1 Streptomyces sp. M2CJ-2
CGCACCTACCCCGACCAGCACCACTACCAACTCGACGCCTGATCAACGACTTTCCCTCGGAAGGAGCCGCACCCAGCGCCGTACGCCCAGCGCTCGCAGACCAGGGTCAGACGCTCGGACGCCTCCGCCACCCTCGCCCAGAAACCCGCGTCCGCGACGGCGTCTACGGGGTCCGAGACCTCTATGGGTTCAGGAGCCGCGTCTCGCCACAGGAACGTCACGCCCTCACCATGGAATCCCGCCAGATCGGCGGCCACCGCTGGTGTGGTGAAGAGGTGTACCGCTCCGTCCCATCCCGACTCGATCTGCAATCTACCGGGTGCGGCGAGCTGACAATACGGCCCGCGCCCGGCTGCCATTCCCTCGGCGAGGCCTATCGCTTGCGGCGGCCGGACCTCCGCACCGTTGCGCAGGCCGCGGTGCTCTTCGGGAAGGGGCTCACTCACCAGCAGCCCGCCCACCTCCAGGAGGTCTGCGCCGCTCTTCTCGATCGCGGCTCCGAGCGCCTTACGAAGCTCCGCCGCGTACGCGCTCCAGGCAGCGGCTTCCGCCAGCTCCTCTCGCACGCGCTCGCTGCGGGGGCTGATGATCAGCTCTTTGCTCATTTCGCCAGCCACTTGAGTCCTCGCAGCTCTCCGTTCGGCCCGATGTCGCGATTCTGGCCGACTTCCTTCTCCCGCACGGTAACGACGGCGCCCTGATGCGGCACCTCCAGGGGTCCCAGTAGGAACGGAACAGAGAATCGGCGTAGCTGTCAAAATTTTTGACGAGGTGTGAGCGGGGCTCTGTGCGCACTCCCGATGCCCGACGGTCCGTCGGGCGCCTATCGCAGTAAATACCGGATTTACTGTGACAGAGCCCCTACCGTGATCATCGCGACCTGCGGCGGGTCATCCCGACCGCCAGAGTGAGGTGTACGCATTTACTGCGACAGCGCCGGAAGGGTGGGACGGCGTGACGATCGAACCAGTGACCGAACTCGGAAGCGGGGGCGCGCTTAGGCTGCCGCGCGCCCGGGTCGTCCCCCTGTCCGCCCCGCCGTCGTCGTACCCCGCGGCCATCGAGCGGTATCTCACCGGTGCGGGCATCGCGAAGTCCTCCGCGCGGATCTACCGGATCTCGCTGACGACGTGGGGATGGATGCTCACCGGCGTACCGGCGCCGACCGGACCGGCCCGCCGGGGCGCGAAGCCGCCCGCCGTCCCCATCGCCGCCATCGACGATCCGGCGCTGCCGGAGGTGCTCGCCGAGCTGGCGGCGGCACGGGCGGACGAGATGGACGCCGACACCGTCAACCGTGAACTGTCCATCGCCCGCAAGGCGATCGGCTGGTGGCAGCGCCAGGGCTGGATCGAATCCGATCCCACGACCGGCATCGAGCGGCGGCCGGCACCGCCCGACCGCACCAGGGCCCTCGCGGACAACCAGATCGCCGCCCTGTGGCGCCTCGACGTCGCGCTGCGGGAGAAGACGCAGTGGAAGATGCTCTACGAGTCCGCCGCACGAGCCGACGAGGTGCTGTGCCTGAACGTGGAGGACCTGTACCCGCAGGACAAGCGCGGCAAGATCACCGCCAAGGGCGGGGCGACCGAGTGGATTCACTGGCAATCCGGCACCGCACAGCTCCTGTCCCGACTCATCGCCCGCCGCACCCGAGGCCCGCTGTTCCTCACCGACCGCAAGGCACCGGCCGGGACACCCACGCTCGACGTGTGCCCCGAGACCGGCCGGGCCCGGCTCTCCTACCGCCGGGCCGAGGAGATCTTCGAGGAGAACACCCGGCTCTTGGCCAACCCTCTCGCCTCACCCGAGGACATCGAGGACCTGGACGGCTGGACGCTGCACCGGCTGCGGCACTCCGCACTCACGCACGATGCCGAGGGCGGCACCTCCACCCCGATGCTGCTGGCCCGCTCCCGCCATGCCTTGGTTCGCTCCCTGGAACGGTCCGCCCGCCCCGGCGTCGACGCGGTCGCCCGACACGTCGCTGAGCGCGATCCCGCCGCACGTCGCCGGACATGACCAGGGCGGACAACGACGCAGCGGTCGTCGCGCCCCGCCCCGAGCACGCACGTCGCCGTCTACGCGGCCGGGGTGAGTTCGGCGCGGCCGAACAGCAGGGCGTAGCCGGTGGGGAACTGGTGGAGGATGCGGGTGATCAGGTCGGGGCTGGCGTAGGCGGCGACGGCGGAGAAGACGGAGCCGGTGTCCCAGCGGGTGGTGGCCAGGGAGGCGCCGGTGCGGGCGGCGAGGTCCTTGACGAAGGCCCAGCCGGTCAGTGGCTGGGTGTCGGGGATCTGCGCGGTCAGCACACGTGCGGCTTCCAGGGGCAGGCAGGCGGCCAGGTCGACGCGTTCGTCGCCGGTCAGCTGGCGTCCCAGTCCGGCGAGGACGAGGCGGACGACTTCGTCGGCTTTCTCGCGGGTGGGGTAGGCGCCCTCGTAACGGACCTTCTCCAGCATCTGCTCGTATGCCGTCCCGTACGGCTGCTGGGGCGGTGTGTGCAGGTCGGAGATCACTGGGGTGGTTGCCTTTCTTGCTGTGGCCGGTGTTCGGGCACCGGGTGCGGGATGGTCAGGTGGGCTGGGGGCGGCCGAAGAGCAGGTCGTAGCCGGCGGGGAGCTGGAGCAGGATCTGGCCCATCAGGTCATCGCCGGCGGCGTCGGCGACGGTGGACAGCACGGCGCTGACGTCCCAGGCGGCGGTCTGCTCGGTGGCGCCTTCGATCCACGCGGCGGTTGCGCGGACGAACCGCTCCGGGGGTAGCGGTTCGGCGCTCTGCAGCGGGTTGAGCAGGATCAGAGCGAACTCCTCCGGCAGGCGCGCCGCCAGTTGGGCGCGGATGTCGCCGACCAGGTGCGCGCCGAGGAGGGCGAGCACCACGCGGGCTGCGCGCTCGGCTTCCTCCCAAGTGTCGTACTCGCCGCGTTCCTTTACGTGGCCGAGGAACGCTTCGCGTCGCAGAGTCATCTCGGCCGCCCCCTTCTTCTTCGGACTGCCCATGGGGGTGCGGAGGGCGGGGTGAGGGGGAGATCAGGTGTCCGCCCTCCGCACCCGTCCGGCCGGTGTCAGCCGGAGATCTCCTTGCGGCCGGAGCCGACGCCGATGGAGATCTTGCGGGGCTTGGCGCGCTCGGCGATCGGGATGCGCAGGGTGAGCACGCCCGCGTCGTAGTCGGCCTGGATGTGCTCCGTGTCGAGGGTGTCGGCGAGCACGATCTGGCGGGAGAAAACACCCAGCGGCCGCTCGGACAGCTCCATCTGCACGTCGTCGGCCTTCGTCACCGGCCGCCGCTCGGCCTTGACGGTCAGCATGTTCCGTTCGACGTCGATGTCGATCGCGTCCGCGGGGACGCCCGGGAGGTCGAAAGCCACCACATACTCGTCGCCCTCGCGGTAGGCGTCCATCGGCATCGCCGACGAGCGGGACCAGGTGCCCGGGCCCATCATCTGCTGCGCCAGCCGGTCCAGCTCACGGAAGGGGTCAGTGCGCATCAACATCGTGAAAACACCTCCAGCAGGTTCAGGCAGTTGCTGCCAATGCGCCTCACTGACACCGTTGTAACATGTCATCCATTGGATGACAAACAAGATGTCGTCTACAAGATGACAGTGAGAGGGAGGTGCCCGTGACCACAGCCGACGAGCCGTTCACGACCAGCACGAATGCCCACAGCCCGGCGTCGTTCCTCGCCGCCGCGGCAGCCCTTAACGCCATAGACGACGCCCTACGCGACGCCCGGCGAGAGTCGCTGGACACCCCGGATGCGCCCGGCCCCGGGCCGGAGCAGGCGCTGGCCTCCCTGATGCTGCTGCGGCAGGTCCGCGAGCAGCTCGCCGGATGGGAGACCGGCCTGATCGAAACCGCCCGCCACGCGGGAGCCAGCTGGGCCGACCTCGCCCACCCCCTCGGCGTCGCCAGCCGCCAGGCCGCCGAACGCCGCTACCTGCGCGGCCGCCCCGGCCCCGCCGGAACCACCGGTGAACAACGCGTCCAGGCCACCCGCGAACGCCGCGCCGCCGAACGCACCACAGCCACCTGGGCCCGCCGCAACGCAGCCGACCTGCGCCGCATCGCCGGCCAGATCACCGCCCTCACCGATCTGCCCACCACGGCCCGCCTCCCGCTCAGCCAGCTCCACGCGGCCCTTGCCCACGACGACCCCGCCGAGCTCATCCGCCCCCTCAACGACACCCGCCCCCACCTGACCACCACCCACCCCGACCTCGCTGCACAACTCGACACCCTCACACCCCCCTGAACCCATCCGTTGCCCCAAGGCGTGCGCGAGATCCGCCTGCCGCCGCTTGGCACAACTCTGCGCCTCTTCGCGCGAGGAGCTGGTGAGCAGGGACCGCCATGTCTTCTCCCCTCCGGGCTGCCCCGTTTATCACATGGGGTGATGCTCTGGGCTTAAACAGAAGATCGCCTCACGCTGCCCCAGGGCACCTGGCACCGTCGCGCGCGAGTCACGCCGACGATCAAGGAGCAGGCCGGTGCCCACCAACTTTCTGAGCGAAGAACAGCGCAGGCGCTTCGGTCACTTCACCGAGGACCCGGACGAGGGACAGCTCGCCGGGTCCTTCCTGCTGGATCAGACCGCACGGCGCCGGGCGATGGCCGCCCGTGGCGCGCGCAACAGGATCGGCTGGGCCGTCCAGCTCGGCACCGTCCGCTACCTGGGCACCTTCCTGAACAACCCCGAAGAGGTGCCCGGCGTGGTGGTTGGCTATGTCGCCGAGCAGCTCGGGCTGGAGCCGGGTGCGTTCGCCGGGTACGGCACAGCTGGGGCCCGCTGGGACCACCAGGAGCAGATCCGCGCCGGCTACGGGTACACCAAAGTTCGAGTTCGACCAGTGGTTCACGCTCGCCCGCTGGCTCTACCAGCGCGCCTGGATCGGCAACGAACGCCCCACCCTGCTGTTCGACCTCGCCACCAAACGCCTGGTTGACAAGAAAGTGGTGCTGCCCGGGGTGACCGTGCTGGAACGCCTGGTGTCCGGCACCCGCGAGCGGGCCGAGAAACACCTGTGGGCGACGCTGGCCGCCGCCCCACCCCGGAACAGGCCGACCGGCTACAGCAGCTGGTCGTCGTCCCCGCGGGCAAGCGCCTCTCGGAGCTGGACCGGCTGCGCCGCTCCCCGCGCGACATCTCCGCACGCGGGGTGGGCAAGGCCCTGGAACGCTACGAATGACACTGTCACGTTGACCAACCGGGTGGAATGATCTTCTGGTTGATCGTGCCGGGGAGGGGTTCGCTCGTGTCGTCCGCGTCGCCGTCGTACAGGGGCCACCGCTACCCGGTCGAGGTCATCGCGCACTGTGTGTGGCTGTACCACCGCTTCCCGCTCAGCTTCCGCGAGGTCGAGGAACTGATGCTCCAGCGCGGTGTCGTCGTCTCCCACGAGACGATCCGCCGCTGGTGCGCCAAGTTCGGGCAGGTCTACGCCCACGGCCTGCGCCGACGGCGGCCCCGGCCCGGCGATAAGTGGCACCTGGACGAGGTCTTCATCAAGATCGGCGGAGAGCAGAAGTACCTGTGGCGGGCCGTCGACGCCGACGGCACCGTGCTCGACATCCTCATACAGAAGCGGCGGGACAAGGCCGCGGCCCGCCGCTTCTTCCGTAAGCTGCTCAAGAAGGCGCGCACGGTGCCCCGGGTGATCGTCACCGACAAGCTCCGCTCCTACCGAGCGGCCCACCGTGAGGTCATGCCCTCCGTCGAGCACCGGCAGTCGAAGTACCTCAACAACCGGGCGGAGAACAGCCACCAGCCCACCCGGCAGAGGGAACGCGCGATGAAGGGCTTCCGCTCGGCTGGCGGGGCGCAGCGGTTCCTGTCCGCGTTCAGCGGCATCTCACCGCACTTCCGGCACCGCCGCCACCTGATGGCCGCACCCGACTACCGAGCCGAGATGACCCTCCGCTTCGCCATCTGGGAGCAGGTCACCGGCGCCGCCGGCCAGCCCACCACGGCCTGAACACAGGCCCGGGCCGCGGGCCCACCACGCCCCGACGCACCATCAGACAGTCACGCACCCAACAACGTGACAACGCCACTCATACGCTCCACAACGTGACAGCGCCCTCACGGGGGACAGGAGGGCCCGGCCGGTCCCGGACCGGAGGTCGCGGTGGTTTGCCGTGCAGTTTCGGGGTCGGTTATGTTTCCCCGGCCGGTCCGCGTCCGGGGCGGCCGCCGTCTCTCCCCCGCCCACGCCGTCGCGGGGTGCCCGTCCGAGGGAGCCGCCTGACATGTCCGCCGACCGGTTCACCGTCTACCGGTCCGCCGCGCTGCTCACCGTAGCCGCCGTCCTCACCGCGTGCACGACCACCACGTGTTCATCCGACGGCGGCGACGACGCGACCCGGGGCGCGTCCGCGGTGACGACTCCCCCGGCGCACGCCGGGTTCGACTACCAGCTCGGCGGAGCCTATCCCCCGCCCGAGGGCGTGGAGGTCGTCGTCCGCGACCACACGGCCTCGCCCGCGCCGGGCCTGTACAACGTCTGTTATGTCAACGCCTTCCAGGCCCAGCCGGACGCGGAGGACACCTGGGAACCCGACCTGCTGCTCCGCGAGCGCGACAGCGACCGTGGCGGCGACCCCGACGGCAAGGTCGTGATGGACACGGACTGGGACGAGGCGCTGCTCGACATCGGCACCGCAGGCAAGCGCGAGCGGATCGCCGAGAAGGTCAACGGCTGGATCGACACGTGCGCCGACAAGGGCTTCGACGCCGTCGAGCCCGACAACTACGACAGCTACGCCCGCGCCCCGAAGGGCCTCCTCGGCGCGGACGACGCGAAGGCATTCCTCACCCTGCTCGCCGCCCACGCCCACGACCGCGGACTGGCAATCGCCCAGAAGAACACCGCCGAACTGGCCCCCGCCCGTGAGGAGGTGGGCGCCGACTTCGCCGTGGTGGAGGAGTGCGGCCGTTACGACGAATGCGGCGACTACGCCGACGCGTTCGGCGACCGCGTCCTGGTGGTCGAGTACGAGGCGGCCGGACTGGACCGGGCCTGCGATGGCTGGGGTGATGAACTCTCGGTGATTCTGCGGGACTTGGACGTCACTCCCGAGGGAAGCCCCGGCTACGTACGGGAGACCTGCGGGCACGCGTGAGGCGGGCGGAGGCCGGTGGGGCCCCGCTGACAGAAGACGAGCATGATCACACAATCGTCGCCATGACCACGTACCGGTTCGTCAGGCGCTGTCACGCTTGGCATTCGTCCCGCTGGTCGAAGGCGGGATCACGAGTAGGCTCGTCCCATGTCCGCTGCGTCCGTGATGTTGGCTTCTTCGATCCCCACCGGGGTTGATACCGCGACACGTTACTTGGACCTTGCCGGCGTCTTCTCGTGCGCGCTGCTGGGCGGTGCCGTGGCCCGGACGGTCGGCTTGGACCTGTTCGGGTTCCTGGTGGTAGGCATCATCTCGGGCCTGGGCGGGGGCCTGATCAGGGATGTGCTGCTGCAGCACGGCACGCCGGTCGCGCTGACCGACTACGCCTACCTGTCGACCGCTGTGGCCGGTTCCGTGGTGGTGTTCCTCATCAAGCTCAGTGAGCAGTCCTGGAACCGGCTGTTCACCGCGCTCGACGCCGCGGTGATCGGGTTCTGGGCGGTCGCGGGCGCCAACAAGACGCTGGCGGCCGGTCTGGGCTGGCTCCCGGCCGTCCTGCTGGGCACCGTGACCGCTGTCGGCGGCGGCGCTCTGCGTGACGTCATCCTCGGCCGGGTGCCGGCCGTGTTCGGTGGCAACGGCCTGTACGCCACCGTCGCCGTGGCGGTCGCCGGAGTCATGGTGGCCTGCTCGTACCTCGGCGTCCCCCAGGTCGGCATCGGCCTGGGCATCGTCCTGGCGCTGGTCTTCCGGCTCACCGCCGTGCACTACGGCTGGAATCTGCCCACCGGCCTGGACTGGCAGCCCCAGTCCAAAGTGGTCTCGGCTGTGCGGCGCCGCGTCGCCCCCGCCACCCGAGACGGGGAGGAAGAGTAGTCCCACCCGCGCAAGGAGTCACCCATGAGTGACCGCGCCCCCGTCGTGCCGGCCGGCCTCGACGGCATCCGCGCCCACCTCGAGGAGGTCTACCAGGACCTGCACCGGCACCCCGAGCTCGGACTGCGGGAGCACCGCACCGCAGGAAAGGTGTCCGAAGCCCTGCGTTCGTTCGGCTACGAGGTCACCGACGGTGTCGGCGGAACCGGGGTGATCGGGGTCCTGGAGCACGGGGACGGCCCGACCGTCATGGCGCGTGCCGACATGGACGCCCTCCCGGTGCGCGAACAGACCGGCCTGCCCTACGCCTCCACCGCGACCGTGACCGCCCCGGACGGCACCGAGCAGCCCGTCATGCACGCCTGCGGACACGACATGCACGTGACCTGCCTGCTGGGCTGCGCGCGGCTGCTGGCCGAGAACCGCGACACCTGGCGGGGCACCTTCGTGGCGCTCTTCCAGCCCTCGGAGGGGCGCTGTCACGTTGGCTGGGGCGTGGGATGATCTTGGAGTGATCGTTCCGGGAAGGGTTCGTTCGTGCCGTCGACGCCGCCGTCCTACAAGGGCCACCGCTACCCGGCCGAGGTCATCGCGCACTGCGTGTGGCGGTACTTCCGCTTCCCGCTCTCCTACCGAGAGGTCGAGGAGCTGATGCTGCAGCGCGGCGTGGTCGTCTCCTACGAGACGGTGCGCCGCTGGTGCGGCACGTTCGGGCAGGGCTACGCCAACGCCCTGCGCCGCAGGCACCCCCACCCCGGCGACACGTGGCACCTCGACGAGGTCTTCATCACCGTCAACGGCGAGCGGAAGTACCGGTGGCGTGCCGTCGACCAGGACGGCACCGTGCTCGACATCCTCATGCAGAACCAGCGCGACAAGGCCGCCGCCAGACGCTTCTTCCGCAAGCTCCTCAAGCAGACCGGCGCCGTGCCGCGAGTGATCGTCACCGACCAGCTCCGCTCCTACCGAGCGGCCCACCGCGAGGTCATGCCCTCCGTCGAGCACCGTTCCCACCAGGGCCTGAACAACCGGGCGGAGAACAGCCACCAGCCGACGAGGCAGCGCGAGCGCGCGATGAAGGGCTTCCGCAGCGTCGGCGGGGCGCAGCGGTTCCTGGCCGCGTTCAGCGGCATCTCCCCCCACTTCCGGCCCCGCCGCCACCGGATGACCGCCGCTCACTACCGCACCGAGATGACCGTCCGCTTCGCCATCCGGGACCAGATCACCGGCGCCACCGCTCTGCCCACCGCGGCGTGACCCAGGCACCCACCCGCCCCCTCCACGCCCTGACGCGCCCTCAATCGATCAACACCCCACCAACGTGACAACGCCCATAGAAAAGGTAACGGGGAACATCGTGAGACCAGCAATCCGCCTGAGGAAGGGGACCGGCGCCACCATGGCGGCGGTCCTTCTCGCCGTCACCGGCTGCACGGCCGACGCCGGGGGCCACGACGGCGGCACGCCCAGGCCGCGTCCCGGCCCCGCCACGGGAACGTCGGTGATGCGCGGCATCACCCTGCCCTCCTGGTACCGCACCGACTACGACAGCCCCGCCGCCGACCGCTATCTGCGGGACATCAGGGCGACCGGGGCGCGCTGGGTCACCTTCACGCCGACGTGGTACCAGAAGCGGCGCACGGACACCTCCATGCACCGCACCGAGGACACCGCGAGCGACGCGAGCCTTACGCGGATCGTGCGCCGTGCCCACGCGGCCGGCCTGAAGGTGATGCTCAAGCCGCACGTGGACCTGCCCGGCGACGCCGATCGCGCCGAGATCCGGCCCCGGGACCGGGACGCCTGGTTCGGCGCGTACCGGCGGTTCATCACCCACTACGCGGACCTCGCGGCGGACAGCGGCGTCAAACAGTTCACGGTGGGCACCGAACTCGCCGGCGTCTCCGGCGACCACACCGCTTGGATCCGGGTCGTCAGGGCCGTCCGTGACCACTACGACGGACCACTGACCTACGCCGCCAACTACGACGAGTACAAGGAGATCCGCTTCTGGAAGGAGCTCGACCTCATCGGCATCGACGCCTACTGGCCCCTGTCCGGCGAGCCCACGCACGACGCCGCCCGGCTGCTCCGCGCCTGGGAGCCGATCCGCAGGGAACTCGCCGCCTACGCGCAGCGCGAGGACCGGAGGATCCTGTTCACCGAGGCAGGCTACGTCAGCCAGCGCGGCGCCACGACCGCCCCGTACGCGTGGGACATCAGCCAGCACCCCGGGAACTCGGAGCAGGCCGCCGCCTACCAGGCGCTCCTCGAGTCCTTCACGGGCAGACGCTGGTGGGCCGGGGTGTGCTGGTGGATGTGGGACGACTGGCCGGACAGCGGGGAGACACCGGCGAAGCTC
Source organism: Streptomyces sp. M2CJ-2 (assembly GCF_016757295.1). Taxonomy (NCBI): domain Bacteria; kingdom Bacillati; phylum Actinomycetota; class Actinomycetes; order Kitasatosporales; family Streptomycetaceae; genus Streptomyces; species Streptomyces sp. M2CJ-2. The sequence continues at coordinate 10,367 of NZ_JAESIF010000122.1, forward strand.
GCCTACAGCCCGCACGGGAAGCCGGCGGATGTCGGCGTACGGGCTGTAGTGCAGAGGTATGTACGGGCTGATGTACAGAGCTTGAGACCGTGTCAGCTGA
>NZ_JAESIF010000123.1:0-10317 GCF_016757295.1 Streptomyces sp. M2CJ-2
ACCAGTACGAGTACGAGATCGCTGACTCACACCAGCCCCGATGACCTGCGGGTTCGAAGTTGGAGGAAGCTCAATAATCTCGAGCTCGCCCTGGTCCTTGCCGGGGTGCCGAACTTCCTGGCCCAGACCGGCGGTGACCTGTACGCGATCATCATCAACGTGGCCGTCAATGCCTGGATGGCCGGCCACATCCACGGCGAGGACGGCTGCACCGGATGCGACGGCAGGCGCGGCCCGGCCGGACACGACTGGGAGGCCCGGATGCGCACCATCACCGAGATGCAGCCGAACGTCACCAAGTGGTTCGACCGCGGCGTGACCGCCGCCGTCAACGACACCGGCTTCACCACCGGCTTCACCGTCACCCGCCGCTGACCTACCGCTCAGGTCTCGCCGAAGCCGCGGGCAAAGTTGGCGGTAGTGGATTACGGCGAAGTGCCTTCGGGTGTGGCAGGAATCAGTCATTCCGGCCCTACGCTCAGAATCACACGAGTCTTCCACTTCACGATGGCCACAGGACTTGCCTGCTGATCAGTGTGCTCAGAGGGCTACTCAGGCATCGTTCCGGCTGCCGTTGCTCTCGCGCCAAGATCGATCTCACGTCTTGATCGGGTATCGGCGTGTCTGCCTATGGTGGCCGCCGCTCCGCCGGGTCCAGGACAGCGGTATATGCCAGTGACTGAGGGGATCACAAAATGCCGAGTACGTTCCTGGGCGGACGCCGACGCGAGCGGTCTCCAGCAAGCGCGGGAGTACGGCCAGGGTAGCCACCACGTATCTCCATCGCCACATGCATGTGAGGGTTCCCTCCTGGCCTGTCTGCTCCCTGTGCTCCGCTGCCCAACAGCGAAAGGGATGACTGTGTCGTTACGAGCCATCAGCACGTCCCGCAGACGTACCCGGAACCGGGCGAGACGTGCCACCGTGGCGGCGGCGATCGCCGTAGCCCTCACTGCCAGTGCCGTGCCGGCCCTTGCCGCCGATTCCGTCCCCGACAAGCCCGGCACCGTGTGGGGCAAGAGCGACAAGAAGGCGAAGATGCCGGCCGTGAAGGTCGGCAAGACCAAGGCGCCCGCCGCCCAGCGCGAGAAGGTCTCGGATGAGGTCGCACGCTGGCGGGCTGCCCAGGAGACCCGGACCGAGGCCACCGGAGGAGCCCAGCGCAGGGCCCTGCAGGCGGATGCTCTCGCCTCCTACGTCCCCACAGGACAGGGAGCGGTGCCGTGGCACCAGATCTCCGACGTCCGCGTCACCGACTCCCTCGTAGCGCGGATCAACTACTCCACCGGCAACCTCATGCTCGCGGACACCGCACTGCAGCTGGCCGGTGTCGGCAAGCAGCTCCAGCTCACCCATACCTACAACTCACTCGACGCGCCGTGGGGCAAGGTGTCGCAGCGCTGGTGGACCAGCTACGAGCGGTACCTGCAGATCCTCGGCGACGAGGGCACGGTGGTGCTGTACGACGCCACCGGCGGATCGGTCACCTTCACCGAGAAGTCCGACGGCACCTACGCGACCCCCAAGGGCTACCGGCTGGACCTGAAGAAGACCTCCGACGGCGAGTACACGGTCACCGACCGCGGCTCGGGCGTGAAGGACACCTACAGCCCCTACGGCACGCTGGTGAAGGTGACCGACCGCAACGGCGGCCACATCCTCATCGACCAGCACGACGAGGGCGACGAGCACAAGGGCTTCAAACTCACCGATTCCCGCTCGGGCCGGTTCATCGACCTGGTCAAGACGGACGCCTCGCAGTGGCAGGCGAAGGACAACACGGGCCGCACCGTCGTCTACGACCTCAACCCCTCCGGTGACCTGGCCAAGATCACTGACAGCGAGGGCAAGGCCACCGCGTTCGGCTATGACTCCGATCGCCGTCTGACGAAGATCACCACCCCGGAGGGCCGGGTGACGGTCTTCACCTACGACGCGGACAATCGCGTGACGTCGATGAAGCGCGCCACCGCCTTCGACGGCTCCGGCGAGACCGGCCCCACCTACACCTACGCCTACACCACCGGCGAAGGCCAGGCGGGGACCACGACGGTCACCAACCCCGCCGGGCACGCCACCAAGTACGAGCACCGGGCCGACGGGGAGATCACCAAGGTCACCGACGCCCTGGGCAAGACACGGGAACGCACCTACGACGCCAACCTGAACCTGGAGACCGCGATCGACGCCATGGGCGTCGGCGGCACCCCGGGCAACGTCACCGCCTACGGCTGGGACGCCCGCTCCAACCTGTCCTCCCTCAAGCTGCCCACCGGAGCCACCGCATCGCTGACCGGCTACCAGACCATCGCCGGCGCGGACGTCCCAGGCAAGCTCACCAGCGCGGACGGCGTCGAGGTCACCTACAGCTACGACGCCGCGGGCAACCCCACGAAGGAGACGGTCGCCGGCACCGACGGCGGCACCCGCACCTTCACCTACAACCCCGCCGCCCCCACCTGCGGCGGCTTCCAGGGACAGCGCTGCACGGTCGAGGACGCGCGCGGCAAGGTCACCAAGTTCTCCTACGACGCCACGGGCAACCTCACCAAGGTCACCCCACCCAACCCGCAGGGCGCCACCACCTACACCTACGACGACGCCGGCCGGGTGAAGACCACCACCGACGGACGCGGCACCACCGTCACCTTCACCTACGACCACCGCGACCGCATCACCAAGGCCAACGGCCCCACCGGGTGGGCCGAATACGCCTGGGACGGCGACGGCAACCTCAAGCAGCGCTCCGACGCCACCGGCATCACCAAGTACGCCTTCGACCCGCTGTCGAGGGAGACCGTGCGGACGTTGCAGGACGGCTCGCAGACCGTCCTGGAGTACACGGCCGAGGGCAACGTCGAGTCCTACACCGACCCGGCCGGCACCGTGAGCTACGCCTACGACGAGGTCAACCGCCTCACCTCACTCACCGCCCCGGACGGCAAGAAGACCGCCTACGAGTACAACGCGAACGACGCCCGCACCAAGACCACCCTGCCCGGCGGAACCGTGGAGACCGTCACACGGGACAAGTCGAACCGCGCCACCCGGATCACGGCGACCTCCGGCCTGGAAGGCACCCTGATCGACATCGCCTACTCGTACGCCTACACCAGCGGCGGCGTCACGAAGGACGGCGCCCAGGTCCGCACCCGCACCGACCACGTGGACGACCTGAAGCGGACCTACACCTACGACTCCGCCGGACGCCTGCGCCACGCGCAGGAGACCAGCACCTCCACGGGCGACGTCAACAACAGCTGGCTGTACTGCTACGACAAGGCCGGCAACCTCACCTCCCAGAACGGCAACCTTCCCGCCCTGCGCGCCGCCGCAGTCGGCGACGCGTGCCCGGGAGGCACCACCTACACCTACGACGACGCCTCACAGATCACCGGCGTCAACGGCGACACGACCGGCTGGTCCCACGACAAGGCCGGCAACGAAACCGCAGCCCGGCCCCTGCCGGATGCGGCCCGTACCAGCGCGTGGAACGACTTCTCGCAGATGACCTCCCTCACCACCGGAGGCAGCGAGTACGCAGCCCGGTACGCCTCCACCGACCAGTCCGAGCGCACCCAGTTCGGCGACACCCTGTTCCACAACGGACCGGTCGGCCTCTCCGCCCAGACCAAGGCCGGAGTCGACACCAACTTCACGCGCGAACCGAACGGAACCCTCAACTCCTTCCGCACCGGTGGCAAGACGTACTACTACCTCGCCGACAAACTCGGCACGGTCGAAGCCGTCATCAACGACAGCGGCGAGAAGATCAACTGGTACTACTACAGCCCGAACGGCATCACCGATGCGACAGAGCAGGTTCCGCAGCCCTACCGGTTCACGGGTGGCTACCAGGACCCCACCGGGCTCTACCACAATAAGGCCCGCTACCTTGACCCGAACATCGGCCGCTTCACCCAGCCCGACCCGGCTGGTTTGGAAGCCAACCCGTACCTCTACGCCTCCGGCGACCCCACCAACATCATCGACCCCACCGGACTGTGGGGGTGGGGAGAGGTGCTGGGAGGGGTTCTCGGCACAGCAATCGGGATCACGGCAACCGTCGTAACCGGAAACCCCTACATCGGTTTCGGCCTTGGCGGCTGCGTCGGCGCGATGACTTCCGACTCGTACAACGGGAAACGCGGTGGAGACCTCCTCAAGTCATGTGCTGGAGGCGCCGCGTTCGGCGCCATCGGTGGCGGCGGAGCCGGATCGATCCTCAGCCGAGTCGGCAGAGGACTCTAAGAAATAGCCTTGCAGGGTGCCCCTCAGGGGGCACCCTGCCTCTCGAGACGATCCGATGAGGATGAGGGAATGTACGAAGCCGGGTCTCGGATACCGCGTGGGGTGGTGCGCCATGCGCTACGCACACGGCTGGCCGTATTCGTCATACTGTGGTTGGGTCTGCCCCTGCTTGCAGCGATCTTTGTGTATGGCACCGGCGCCACCACCGCGTTAATCATCTACGCACTGGTGATCGCGGCGTGGTGGACCGTGTACTACAGCGGGCGATCATGGAAGGACCGCGACCGGGTAGGGGCGCTGCTGGAAGAACAAGAGTCCCCAGTCGTGGTGTTCCCGGCCCGTCACCCCCACAGCCCGGCGGCATGGCGGGGCGTGCGTGGTTGTTTCGTCGTTCTCACCGATCGACGCGTCCTGGTGGTCGCGTACAACAAGCTCCTCGATACGCCGATCCGTGTCCTGTGGGTGGCCGACCGGAGCATGAGTTCGGTCGACCGGCGTGCGGACGGACGGCTCCTCACCGTTGCCAGCCGGGGCGCAGAGATGGCGCTCGATGTAGGGCACCGTCACAGGGAGGCGACCAGGCTTTTTGTCTCAGCCCTTGGTGCATGAGGTACAGATATTTATCTGAACCGCTCCGGATTCGATAGGGACTCGATCGGGTGGCGTCCCGCCACGTGGTGTAGCCGATCAAGGCGTCGGAATCCGCAGCTCATCGCCACATCCGCGCCGTTCGAGGCCGCGCATGGTGCTGACGGCAGGTCAACCGCTGTGCGACTCGGGAGCCATGTCCCACGGGGTGGCCGACGCGTGGCTTACCGGAACGCGTCGATGATGATCTGTAAGTTTTTGTCGGTGGTGGTTCGGCATGGTGATGTCAGTGCGGTTGGTATCGGGTTTCTGCTGTTCAGCGTGGTGTGGTGGGGGTTTCGGGTGGTGACACGGATGCCGATCTGGGGCTGACGTTTTTGGTGATGGTGCAGGTCAGTTGGTTGCCGGTCGGTATGGCGCGGGGTGTGTTGTCGCTGTTCAGGGCCGTGGTGGCAGGGGTTGGGTGCCGGCAGTGGGGGGCGGGGCGGCCGGTGTCGCCTTCTACGGTGTGGGCTTCAGGTGGTAGCGGATTCCTGTTGCGGTGAGGGCGAGTTGTTCGCCGCCTTGGACGGTGATGAGCGGGAAGAGCGGGCTGTCCGGGGCACGGTCCTTGAGCTGTCCGTGGATGCCGGCTGCGTGTATGAGGGGGCGCGTCCAGGCGGGGAGGGGGTAGACCTGGCATCGGCGGTGGGCTGTGCTGTCGTGGACTTTGACGGCGGTCGCCGTTTCGTTGATGTCGATACCGCGGATGAGTGCGAGTCGGCTGATGTCTGCCCCGGTGACCGCGTGGATGGTCAGGGCTGTGGCGTGCAGCGGGTGCGCCACCGTGGTCAGCCGGGCAGCGAGTACGTCTGCTGGTGTGCGGTCATGTCCTCGCGCGGGCGGTGTGCCGCTCGTCGTGGGGGCGAGCACGGGTGCGCCCTGGCACCGGGCGCGTTTTGGACGGTCTGTCGCTATGCCGTCCGAGGGTGCCGGGGAGGTGATCCACTGCCCGTCGTCCTGGCAAGGGGCTGGTTCGGTGGGCCGCTGCTGTCCGGCGCTTCGCGTGCCCGTCGGCGGGTGTCCCGTATGCCTCAAAGCGATACGGGCCTGGGGGAGGGCGTCGACGAGGCGGTACGGGGTCTCTTCGAGGAGCGTTTTCAGAGCGGGGGTGACCGGCCGGTGCCAGAGGAGGGTGAGGCGGATACCGCATCGCTCTCGCAGGGTCAGCAGTTGTTTCTGGCGGGCGGTGGTGAGGCGGTCGGTGCGGCAGACGATGAGATGGTCGATGCGGTGGGTGAGTATCCAGGTGGCGACGGCGTCCCAGGCGGGGCGCTGGGAGTCGGCCCATGTTCCGTACGTTTCTCCGCCCGTGGGGAGGCGTTTGCCCAGGGCGTAGAGCAGGTCGTGGGCGAGGGCCGCGGGTGCTCCGTTGGCGGGGCTGGGGTCGATGGTCAGACGTTCCAGGTCCGGGTTGTGTGCGCTATGCGCGGCGGCCGTCCATGCGGGGTGGTCGTCTTTGTCGATGAGGACGGTGACGGCTGGGAGGCCGCCAGCGGTCACTACATGCCGCCGATCTTGCTGTAGACCCAGCGCACGAGGTCTTCGTCGACCTGTCTGAGGTTCAGTTTCTTCATCCCGGCGAGGACGTGGGTGGTGATGTTGGCCCAATTGCGGAAGCTGCCGTGGGCGGCCTGCTTGTCGATCGCGTCGATCAACGCGGTGTCCACGTCCGCCCAGACGGGGTGGAAGGCGGGGATCGTGGCCCGTACCTCGTCCTTGGACATCCGGGTGAACTCCTGCCAGATGAAGATCCTGGACGCCAGCATCGGCTCGCGGCGCAGCACCTTGTAGCAGCCGTCGCCCCCGGCGAAGATCACCGCGATGTTGGTGCGCTTGTCGTCCCACAGGTGGCGCCAGAACTCAAACCCGGTCTTCTTCATCCACTGCGCCTCGTCGCAGACCAGGACCCGGAACTCCTCGGCGAGTGCCTCCTTGAGGAGGGTGTCGAACTCGATCGGGCGGGCCGGCGGCTCACCGGGCAGCCCCAGCGCCTGGAAGAGACCATGGCGGATGTCGCGCGGGGTCGGTCCGGCCCGCAGTTCCAGGCGGTGGGTGATGTCCGGGGCGAGGTGGCGCAGCGCGGAGTTCACCGACATCGTCTTGCCCGATCCGGCCGGCCCGTAGACGCACATCATGGCCTTCGCCTCGATGACGGCCTCGATGTTGTCCCGGGTGGTCAGCAGTGTGTCGGTGCCCACCAGCTGCGCCTGCTCCAGGCCCAGGAAGTGGTCTTCGCTCTCGTTGGGCAGCAGCCCGTAATCCAGATCAGCGATCATCAGCTCTTGTCCTCATCAGGAGTAGGTGTGCGCGGGGGCCTGGGGCGGGCCCACGTCTTGGGCGCGGGGCCGTGCGGAACGAGATCGGGACGGGCCAGCGCACGGCGGTCCGTCTGCGCCGCCGCGCTCAGCTCCTCTTCGACCTGCGCAGAGGTCGAAGAGGAAAGGGGCCTGGGCGGGGCGGCGGTGGTGGAGGCTTCGAAGCGCCGGCGGCGCAGCTTCTCCGCGGCCTTCAGATCGGCCTTGAGCCGGCGGGCGGCCGCGGTCCGTGCCGCCTGGACGGCGCGGATCTGTTCCCGGCTCGCGGCGGCGGCCAGGAACGCCGACCCGAGGTGGCGGCCGGTCGCCGCATCGAAGACTTCGATGGTGTCGTCGTGGTGGGGCAGGTGCCGGACCGACACCTTGGTGCCGGTCCGGCCGTTCATCCACGGGGCGAGGTAGTCGCGGCGGCGCCACCGCACCCCGCTGGTGCTGATCGTGTACGTACGACCGTCGTCCTCCAGGGCGAACGTCGCCAGCTGCCCCGCGGACACATCCGTGAGCGGCGTCGCGTCGGCCTGCCACGCCTGGAGGGGGGTTTTCCCGTTCAGCGCGGACGGCTGGTGGCGGGTGTTCCACCAGCCCGCCCAGTCCAGCAGCAGTCCCACGAACGCCTCATACGTCAGGGGCGGGGCGTCGGGGTCGGCGAGATGGCCGCCGTTAAGTTTCTGGCGGCCGGTGTAGCGGGGGAGCGAGGCGAGGAACATCTCCTCCACCGCGTCGTTCAGCGCCTCGATCGTGCCCTTCAAGTGCGGCGTGTAGGCGGGCAGGTCGGTCACGGGGACGGCGAGCGCGCCCATCGCCGCGGTGACCGCCTGGCACAGGAACTCCTTGCCGCGGTCCACCCGGATCTGACCGGGCAGCCCGCCCACCGGCCCGAACGGGGCACTGCGGGTGACCGCGATCCGCAGCGAGGCCAGCACCGCGTCCCGACTCGGCGCGTGCGCGGTGACCGCCACCCCAGCGATCGCTTTGGTGGCGCAGTCGATGAACCAGGTCACCCACGGCGTGGCCAGCTCACCCTCCACGTCGACCTCGACGGGCACGTGCTTGTGGTCGCCCTCCCACACCGCGTTGCGGTGCGTGGCCGGACGCTGCCCGAACACGTCATGCGCACGCCGGGCGGCTTCCCCGCTCTTGAGGCCGGCCCGCTCACCGCGGGTCAGGTCCCGGCGGATCGCCCGATGCAGCGTGGAGAGCGACGGCACCGCGGGCGCGCCTGGATCCTCGGCCGCCCGCTGCACCAGTTCGGCGTGGACTCGGGAGGCGTTACCGCCCCACAGCGCCAGCAGCCTCCGGACTTCCGTGGTGACCGTGAAGCGCGAGGCCTCCACCCGGGCGAGGCGGTGATCCGTGCGTGCTGCGGCCAGCCACCGCCACACGGTCCGCTCCGACTTCCCCAACGCCTGGGCGACCAGCCGTACGTGTGCGGATGTCAGCTCACCGCGCCCGTCGAGGTCCAGCAGCCGGGGCATCGCCGCCGCCCGTCCCAACCGGGGCGGGAACACGACGGCTGGACCGCCCACACGATCCTGGTCACGGCTTCTCGGCATGGCGGCCCCCGTCCCACAAGCACCGGACGGCACGGTTTGTCGTCCTGGTCCCAGGTATCCCAGCCCCTCGTCACCCAACTGAACGGAATCGGCATACGACTGACAGCAACCATCGCCATTCGATACAGCCGCGCCCGCGCACGGGTTGGCGATCTGCTGGACGGCCCCGCGCTCACCCGCCTGGAGGACCAGACGTTCGCCACGTTCCTGCGACGCCGACTGCGGGGCGACAATTCACTGTTCTGACGGGAGCACCCATCGAGCGGGCGGATTCTGGTGACGGTGACGGGTTGGAGCACCGAGCCCCCCGGCACGCGACCGATCCGCGCGCTCGCGGAAGCCGAACGCGCCGCACTCGGTGCTGCGGCGCCGATCGAACCCGGAACGGTCCAAGCCGACAGATCGCACGTTCCTCGGCCGTTCGTGATGCAGGTCACACGATCTTGTGCGATGACTTCGCCGTCCGGCCTCGGTCGTATAAGCGGCACCAACGAGACGAGGAAGGCCCGCCATGACCCACACGCTCACCACGCCCCGCACCACTCCGGCCGCACCTGCGCGGCCGGCGGCCCGGCGCGCCCTGGCCGGTGGCATGGCGGCGGGCCCGCTGTTTATGGCTGCCGGGCTCGCCCAGGGGTTTGGCCGGGAGGGTTTCGACTTCACCCAAAACGCGCTCAGCCAGCTCGCCCTCGGTGAGGCGGGGTGGGTCCAGACGGTGAGCTTCGTGCTCACCGGCACCCTGCTGATCGTCGGCGCGGCCGGGCTCCGGCGGGCGCTGTGCGGTGACCCGGGCTCAGCGTGGGGACCGGTCCTGGTCGGGGTGTTCGGCGCCTCGTTCTGGGCGGCCGCCGTGTTCCCCGCGGACGCGGGGGCCGGCTTCCCGGCCGGGGCTCCCGACGTCACCGTGCTGAGTGCCCATGGCACGGTGCACATGGCGGCTGGGATGATCGGCTATCTCGCCCTGTGCGGCGCCTTCCTGCTGATGGCCCGGCCTCTCGCGGCCCGAGGCCACCGCGGCTGGGCCATCGCCTCGCGCTGCGTGCCGGTGGCGGTTCTCGCCGGGTTCGCCGCCTCAGCCGTGACCGTTCTGGCTTTCACCGCCGGTGCCGGGCTCGGCCTGCTCTGGCTGGCCGCGGTGACGGCCCGGCTGGCCACCGGCCCCTCGGACCACTAGCCGCTCACTGTCCCGACGGCCATCATCCACCTATTCAAGATCGTTCAACAGGAAACGGGGTACCCCATGACCGACGCAGTGAAGGGCCCGGCCAGCTACTTCCCCTCCATCGAGAAGAAATACGGCCGCCCGATCGCCGAGTGGAAGACGCTCATCCGGTCTTCCCCGCTGACCAAGCACATGGAGCTCGTCTCCTGGCTCAAGACCGAACACAAATTGGGCCACGGCCACGCCAATGCCCTGGTCGCCCACACCCTGGCCGAGGACAACGGGAAGTAACACGGCAGCCCCGGCCCCCGACCACCGCACCGCCTGCAAGACCCGACTTCATCAGTAGGTAGGCACACGTGGTCGGCGGATTCGCGGGCTGGCCTGCGAGAATGGCATGAGGAGC
>NZ_JAESIF010000124.1:0-9842 GCF_016757295.1 Streptomyces sp. M2CJ-2
AGCTGCGCGGCGCCATCATCTGGCTGCGCAGCCTTGCCCCCGCCACATGATCACGATCCCGAACAGGCCCTAGCCCCAGCCACGCTGTCGGTCGTCGACCAGAAAGGCTGCGACGGCCAGTTCGGGAGCACGGCTCCTGAGCCATCAGCTTGGGAAGCTGAGGTGATCTACGGGCGGCTGCTCGACTGGCCTGGGCGGAAGCGCTGCCAACGTCCGATCGCTTGTCGGGCTGGTTCCCGGTGTTCCCCAGTGGTTCCTCGTGGTTCCCCGCACGATCTGGCACGGGTGTGACACGAACCTCGGCCAACACAGCCGGTCGCGACGGCGAGTACGTCGACTGATCAGTTAGGCACTCTCAGGAAGCGAGTCGTCCTGTGCCCCTCATTTACCTGATGCTCCGTCGGGTAAGTCAGTATCTGATCAGCATCAGTCCCCGCACATTCCGAGACGGCTGTCCGAACAGACGCCTGGTCGGCGGCGTCGCAACAGCCCGGTTCGCGCGGAAACGCAGGCAGGAGCCCTATCACCAGAGTGAACCGATGTTCCTCACAATCTTCGGGCCCAACGCGTGCCGTTGTACAGTGAAGAACGCCCTTGACCTGCAGCAAGCGGGCAGGGAGCCGTATTCTAGGAGCATAGAATGCTGCGCACTTTGATCAAGTCCGAGAGCTAGCACTCCGGCGAACCCGCAGGTGAGGCGCGTGGTGCGGGTGTCGAGGTCAGCAAGAGGTCAGCATCGGCCCGCAGGTTGCCCCTGCGGCGCCCCCGCAGAGGCAACCTGCGGGGCGGTCTTCTGCCGGCTGGGTCATGGGGCCGGGAGCGGTCAGGCATGCTCCCGGCCGTACTTGGGGAGTTCATCCGATGCCCCCGGTAGCCGGACCGGGGATGGGCAGCCTGTTCAAGCCCTGCGGCTTCAGGCGGCGGTGCCCGGCTGAATGAGCGGGCCTACGGAACCTATCGCCCGGTGGCACCGGCTTTTGCTGGCGCGCACGATAGTGGAGTCCCGGGTGGTGCTAAGCCGGGGTGGGAAGCAGGCTGCGGCGAGGTGGCGATCCTCAGCGCTTGACAGGCTCTTACCTGGTGGCGCGTACTGGAAGAAGCAAGGACAAACAGCAGACAGAGCCCTGTGCTCCAGGCATCCGCTGCCGGTGCGAAGTAGCGACAGGGCGTGCTCCGCGGGCTGTGGGATGCTCGGCACCCTCGCGTTGCGCTCAGCCCGGTCCCTTCGATGGCTGTTTCGCTTCGCACACAAGCGCCGCGCCTGCATCGCCGAGCGGGTAATGCACTTGCAGCGACGCTGCCGGGGACCAGAGCGCGCGGGCCGGGTCCGAGGGGGCCACCATGAAGTTGAAGCCGAAATTGGCCAATGTCCAAACGTGGGAGGGCGATCCCGGCGAACCGCAGGTGGGACGCACCCCGATCCTCCGGCCCACATCTGAGGTGGGCCGCGCGCCGCTGCCTGTGGCGGTTGCCGACGAAGCGAAGCGACGCCATGCTGCGGCTCCGCGTCGACGACGGCCGATTGGGCCGGCGGGGCGCCGCCGTGAGGGGCAGGACTTGGCGCAATTGGGTGAGGCAGATACTCGACGAGGCCTCATCCGGCTGTTCTTGACGGAACGATTGCGGCGGAGTATCCCGAGTCCCGCCGACGGGACAGAGCGCATCCCGGGAACCGAGGGGAAACCCTGCCGGGCGGTTCCGCGGTGCGCTCCGCGTTTGCGGCGGCGGGCGCACCGAGTGGAGGGGTGCCCGGCCCGTCAACCGAAACCGAATTACAGCGCCTGCCGGGGCCCGGCCCGCCGGGCCTGGGCATTCCGGAGACCGTTCGCGGCGCATTCCTCGAATCGTTGCTCTGCCGCACGTCCTCATACGAGTCTTGGCATCCGCCTTCCGACGGAGTGCCTGAACTCCAGCTAGGACGCGGAAAGGTGGGAATCATGGTGCTCGATTCGACAACACTGCACTCGAGCATCGAGGATCCGGTTCTCGACCGGATGAATTTCCTGAACGAGATCACATTCACCTACCCGAACGCGGTGTCCTTCGCACCGGGGCGTCCTTATGACGGTTTCTTCGAAATCGAGGAGGTCCACGCGCACCTGCGCCGGTATGCGGCGTACTTGGAGAGCCGGGGCGCGGGGGCGGCGGAAGTGCGCAGCGGCTTCTACCAGTACGGGCCGGCCGCGGGGCAGATTCGGGAGCTGATCGCGCACTCGTTGTGGCAGGACGAGGGATTCGAGGTCGCGCCCGAGTCGATCGTGGTGACCGTCGGCGCGCAGGAGGCGATGTTCCTGGCGCTGCGCACGCTGTTCGCGACGCCCGAGGACGTGCTCCTCCTCATCACCCCCTGCTACGTCGGCATCATGGGGGCCGCGCGGCTGCTCGACATCCCGGTGGTCGCGGTCCCCGAGCGCGACGGGCGGCTGGTTGTGGCGGACCTCGACGAGGCCGTGCGTGCGCAGCGCGCCGCAGGCCGTCGGCCGAGGGCCGTCTACGTGGTGCCGGACCACGCCAATCCCACGGGATCCACGCTGGACCTGCCGACGCGCGTCGCGCTGCTCGGGCTGGCCGAGAGCCACGGACTGCTCGTCCTCGAGGACAGCCCCTACCGGCTCAGCGGCCCTGGGCCACGCCGCCCCATGCTCAAGGCACTCGACGGGTCGAGGAGCGTCATCCAACTCGGCACCTACTCCAAGACGCTGTTCCCCGGCGCCAGAGTCGGCTATGTCGTGGCCGACCAGGAGGTGCGCGACAGCTCTGGCGGAATCCGGCTGCTCGCAGACGACTTGGCGAAGGTCAAGAGTATGGTCACGGTCAACACGTCCTCGCTCAGCCAGGCGGTCGCGGCGGGCGCGCTGCTCAGCGCGGACGGCCGGCCCTCCGCCCTCAACGCCAGGGCTGCCGAGCACTACAGCCGCAGCATGGCCGGAACGCTCGCGCAGCTCGACCGGCGGCTACCCGAAAGGCACCGCCGGGAGCTCGGAGTCGACTGGAACCGCCCCGACGGTGGCTTCTTCCTCACCCTGCGCACCGGTTTCCGCACCGGCACCGCGGCTTTGGAGCGCTCGGCCCGCGACTTCGGCGTGATCTGGACGCCCATGGAGTTCTTCCATCCGCACGGCGGGGGAGAGCAGGACATCCGGCTCTCCATCAGCTATCTGACACCCGGGCAGGTCGATGAGGGCGTCGAGCGGCTCGCGCGGTTCGTGGAGGCGCTCAGCGACGAGACGGCACGACAACGAAGCGCTCAGCACTGGAACGGAGAGTGACGCACCATGACCGCGGCCCTGGACCGACCGCTGACCGTCACAGCACCGCGCATCCTGGGCGTGGGCACCGCAGTGCCACCCGAGTCCTATTCCCAGCAGGACCTGCTCGACCTGTTCGGGATCACCGACCCGAAGGTGCGGTCCGTCTTCCTGATGGGCGCCATCGAACGGCGCTCGCTGGTGCTGCCCCCGGCGGCGCCCGACGGCACCAGGATCCGGGAGGCCCAGGGCGATCTCCTCGACAAGCACAAGGCCTGGGCCGTGAGCCTGGGAGCGAACGCGCTGGTCCTGTGCCTCAAGCGGATCGGGGCCGACCTGTCCGAGGTGGCGTACCTGTGCTGCGTGACCTCGACCGGCTTCCTCACCCCGGGCCTGAGCGCGCTGTTGATCCGCGAACTCGGCATGGACTCGCACACCGGCCGCGCCGACATCGTCGGCATGGGCTGCAACGCCGGGCTCAACGCGCTCGGTGTAGTCCGCGGCTGGGCCGCGGTGAATCCGGGCCGGCTGGCCGTGATGGTCTGCGCGGAGGCCTGCTCGGCCGCGTACACGATGGACTCGACGATGCGTACGGCCGTGGTCAACAGCCTCTTCGGCGACGGCGCCGCGGCGATCGCGGTCATGGCCGACCCGGCCGGCGGCGGGCAGCCCGAGGAAGGTCCCGGCCGCGGCCTCGACGGCCCCCGGATCCTGAAGACCGCGGGCGTCACCATCATCGACGCCATCGATGCGATGCGCTACGACTGGGACCGCGACCAGGGCCGCTTCAGTTTCTTCCTGGACCCGCAGATCCCCTACGTGGTCGGCGCGCACGCGGAGAGCGTCATCGACCGGTTGCTGGCCGGCACGTCGCTGCGCCGCGGCGACGTCGCCCACTGGCTGGTGCACTCCGGCGGCAAGAAGGTCATCGACGCGGTCGTCGTCAACCTCGGGCTGACCCGCCACGACCTGCGGCACACCATCACCGTGCTGCGCGACTTCGGCAACGTCTCCAGCTGCTCGTTCATCTTCTCCTACGACCGGCTCCTGCAGGAAGGCGTGGTCAGCGCCGGCGACTACGGCGTGCTGATGGCCATGGGGCCGGGTTCGGCGATCGAATCCGCACTCATCCGATGGTGACCCAGCGCAAGGGAGATCGACAGATGCTAGTCAACGCCCTCCCCGGGGGTCCCGTGCTGCGCGTGGACGGCAGCCGGGAGATCTCGGCCGAACTGGCCCGCACCGTCTCTGCTCTCTGCGACGAGGCGGATTCCGCCGGAGCCGACTACGCGACCCTGTACGTCTCCGGCGCCCCGACGCCCGAGGCGGTGGCGAAGGTGGCCGACGTGGCCACCGTCACGAAGTGGGAGCGGGCTGTGCGCCGCTTCGAGCGGCTCCGGCTGCCCACGCTGGTGGCGGCGAGCGGGGAGTGCGGCGGCACCGCGCTGGACCTTCTGCTCGCGGCCGACGTCCGGGTGGCGACGCCTGACCTCCGGCTGCTCCTGCCCTTCCACGAGCAGGGAATCTGGCCCGGCATGGCCACCTTCCGGCTGACCCAGCAGCTCGGACTGGCCGGGGCGCGCCGCATGGTGCTCTTCGGGGAGCCGATCACCGCTCGCGAGGCCCTGGACCGGAGCCTGGTGGACCGGGTGAGCACGGACCCCCGGCGCACCCTGGCAGCTGTCGCCCGACTGCTGCGCCGCCTGTCCGGCCCAGAACTCGCGATCCGCCGCCAACTGGCGTTCGATGCTGAGTGGATGAGCTTCGAGGACGCGCTAGGCCTGCACCTGGCCGCCTGCGACCGCTCGCTGCGGCGCACTCGACTGGCAGACGGGGTGACGGCGTGAGCACATCGGACGCGCAGGCGCCCGCCACCGAGCAGGGACGCGCCGCGGACAGGCTCGACCGGGCGGCCCGGCTGCTCGCGCCGTTCCCCGAGCCCGGGCCGCGGACCGGCGAGCTCCGCGCCCGGACCGAGCAGGCGCTGGAGGCCGCACGCGCGGAACGCACCGCCTTCGTGGACCGCCACGCCGAGCCACTCTACGACCGGCTCACAGGGGGCCTTACCCGCCGCCCGCGGCTCGACGGCCTGGTGGAGGCCGCCGCGTCGATCGTGCCCGGCCTGGTGCCCACGCCCGCGCAACTGCGGGCTGAACGGGCCAGGCCGGTCCCGGAGCGCCTCGGCTACGAGATCGACCTGGGCGTCTTCCTGCGCGGCCTGCTGCGCTGCCCGGCCGTCGGCGACCACCTGATGGATTCCATGCTCCGGCCCACCGAACGCGCACTCGGCATGCTCAAGGAGTTTCAGGCCACCGGAGTGATCCGGCTGGAAACCACGAGGGTGGAGCGGCGCGAGGGGGTGGCCCGGATCACCATGTGCGCTGCGGACCGCCTCAACGCCGAGGACGAACAGCAGGTCGACGACATGGAGACCGCGGTCGACCTCGCGCTGCTGGATCGGCACTGCGAGATCGGGCTCATCCGGGGCGGCGAGATGACGCACCCGCGCTACGCGGGCCGCCGCGTCTTCAGCGCCGGGATCAACCTCAAGCGCCTGCATGCGGGCGAGATCACGCTTGTCGGCTTTCTGCTGCGCCGGGAGCTCGGCTATCTCAGGAAACTGCTGCTCGGTCTGCGCACGGACGAGGCGTCCTGGCGCTATCCGTTCACCGACATGCCGTGGGTGGCTGCGGTGGACGCCTTCGCGATCGGCGGCGGCATGCAGCTGCTGCTCGTGGTGGACCACGTGCTCGCGGCTTCCGACGCCTACCTGAGCCTGCCGGCCGCGCAGGAGGGAATCGTCCCGGGCGCCGCCGATTTCCGGCTCCCCCGGCTGACCGGCCCCCGGCTGGCCAGGCAGATCATCCTCGGCGGACGGTGCGTGCGCGCGAACGATCCAGAGGCCCGCACGCTCGTCGACGAGGTCGTCGATCCCGCGCATCTCGATCGGGCCGTCGACCGCGCCCTCGACCTGCTGCGCGATTCGGCCGTCACCGCCAACCGCCGCATGGTGAACCTCGCCGCCGAGCCGGCGGAAGGCTTCCGCGCGTACATGGCGGAATTCGCGGTCCAGCAGGGGCTGCGTATCCACGCGGCGGACGTGCTCAGCAGAGCGGGCCGTTTCACGACGCGGTCACATGGGTGACGTCGCGTCAGGACCGTCCCGCCCTCCCCCGTCGACCCGCGACGGCCGGCACTCGAACGAAAGGAGACCGAGATGACCAACCCCTTCGACGATCCGGACGCCGATTACCTCGCGCTGGTCAACCCCCAAGGCCAGTACTCGCTCTGGCCCGCCTTCGCACAACTGCCGGTCGGCTGGCGGATCGCGCACGGCGAGGGCACCCGCGACGAGTGCCTGGACTACATCGACGGCGCCTGGACCGACCAGCGGCCACCGAACCCGGTCACAGCGCCGGGCGGGGGGGAGGCCGTCACATCATGATGGGCGGCCCGGGCCCGCTGATCACGGTACGGGCCACCACCGGCGACGAGGCGGAGCCGACCCGGGGACGGGTCAGGCCGGGCACCTCACGGAGGATCCTGCCCTACACCCGGCCCTACCGCTGGCACATTGCCGCGCTGCTGAGCCTGACCGTGATCGACGCCGTCATCACCGTCTCCACGCCGCTGCTGTTCAAGGAGCTCATCAACCACGGCATCCTGCCCCGCGACAAGGGTGTCGTGGCGGCCGCCGCCGCCGCGGTGGCGGGCCTCGCGTTGCTGCAGGCACTGGTGGGCTTCCTCGTCAGCCGCAGCTCGGCGCGCATCGGCGAGGGACTGATCTACGACCTGCGCACCCAAGTCTACCGGCACGTGCTGAAGCAGCCGCTCGCGTTCTTCACCCGGGCGCAGACCGGTTCGCTCGTGAGCCGGCTCAACACCGACGTGATGGAGGCCCAGCAGGCGGTGACCGTGCTGCTGTCCAGCATGCTCTCCAACCTGCTGGTGCTGAGCCTCGTGATCGCCACGATCTTCTACCTGTCCTGGCTCGTCGGCCTGGTCGCGCTCGTCACGGTGCCCTTCTTCCTGCTGCCGGGACGTGTCGTCGGCCGCAGGCTGCAGCGCAACCTGCGCGAGTCGATGCAACTGGACGCCGAACTCGGCTCGCTCATGCAGGAGCGCTTCAACGTGGCCGGTGCGCTGCTGGTCAAGCTCTACGGCCGGCCGGAGGGCGAGGCCCGCTGGTTCGCCGACCGCGCGGCGCGGGTCAGGGACGTCGGCGTGGTCACCGCCGTCTACTCGAGGATGCTGCTGGTGACGGTGACGCTGCTGGCGTCGCTCGCCACGGCGGTGGTCTACGGCGTCGGCGGTGAGCTGGTGGTCGACCGGACCATCCAGATCGGCACGCTCGTGGCCCTGGCCACGCTCCTGGCCCGGCTTTTCGGCCCGATCAATCAGCTCTCCAACCTGCAGTCGAACTACCTGACCGCGCTCGTCTCCTTCGACCGACTGTTCGAGGTACTGGATCTCCAGCCGCTGATCGTGGAGCGGCCGGACCCGATCGCGCTGCCCTCCGCGGACCCGGCCCGGGCCCCGGAGGTCGAGTTCGAAGACGTCTCCTTCCGCTATCCCCCGGCGGGCGAGGTCTCCCTCGCCTCGCTCGAGACGCTGGCGCTGCCGTTGCCGGAGCGCTCCGGCGACGCCCAGGCGCTGCGGGGGGTGAGCTTCCGCGCCCCGGCCGGTCGGCTGACCGCGCTCGTCGGGCCCTCCGGTTCGGGCAAGACCACGATCAGCCAGCTGGTGGCGCGGCTCTACGAGCCCACCGAGGGCGCTGTGCGGATCGGCGGGCACGACGTGCGCGACCTGACCCTGGCCTCGCTGCACGACACCGTCGGCCTGGTGACGCAGGACGCGCACATGTTCCACGACACCATCCGCGCCAACCTGCTCTACGCCAAGCCGAGCGCCACCGAGACCGAGCTCGTGGAGGCATGCGAAGCCGCACAGGTCTGGGATCTGGTCTCCTCGCTCCCCAACAGCCTCGACACCGTGGTGGGCGACCGCGGCTACCGCTTCTCCGGCGGCGAGAAGCAGCGCCTGTCGATCGCGCGGCTGCTGCTCAAGAAGCCGTCCGTGGTCGTGCTCGACGAGGCCACGGCGCACCTGGACTCGGAATCCGAGGCGGCGGTGCAGAAGGCGCTGCGCACCGCCTTGGCCGGACGTACCGCGCTGGTGATCGCGCACCGCCTGTCCACGATCCGCGAGGCCGACCAGATCCTCGTGCTCGAAGGCGGCCGGGTCGTCGAACGCGGCCGGCACGCCGAGCTCGTCGACGGCGGCGGCCTGTACGCGGACCTCTACCGGACCCAGTTTGCCAATCCGCCCGCGCCACGCCCGGACGCCGAGCAGGACCAGGCCAACGGCTACCGCGACCTGCCCCCGCTGCCGCCCGGGGGAGGTCCCCCGCACCTGCTGCCGCCGCCCGACACGGCGGACAGTCCCGGCTCACCCGAACGGAGAGCATGATGACCCAGTTGACGGTCGAGGACGTGTGGCCACTTTCCCCGCTGCAAGAGGGACTGCTGTTCCATGCGGTGTACGACCAGGACGCGCCCCGCGATGTGTACGTCGGGCAGCGGATCCTCAACCTCGACGGCGTGCTCCGGCCCGAGGTGCTCGAGGCGTCCTGGCAGGCGCTGCTGGACCGGCACGCGAGTCTGCGGGCAGCCTTCCGCTCCCGCGCGGCCGGCGACACGGTCCAGGTGATCGCCAAGGGCATGCGGATCCCGTGGACGCACGCCGACCTGAGCGAACTGAGCGACGAGGAAGCCGAAGCGGAGGCCAAGCGGCTGACCGCGATCGACGCTCGGCGCTTCGACCTCGGCATGCCGCCGCTGCTGCGGGTGCTGCTTCTGCGCATCGGCCCCGGCCACCACCGGATGGTGGTGACGGTGCACCACATCCTGATGGACGGCTGGTCGCTGCCGATCCTGTTCCACGAGCTGTGGGCGGTCTACGGCAACGGCGGCGACCCCTCGGTGCTTCCGAAGGTGCCGCAGTACCGCGACTACCTCGAGTGGCTGGCGCGCTGGGACAAGGACGCAGCGCGCGAGGCATGGCGCGCGATGCTGGCCGGGACCGAGGAGCCCACCCTGGTGGGCCCTGACGACCGCGGCGGTCCGCCGGTGATGCTCCAGCACGTGATCGACCAGGTCGGCGACGAACTCGCCGACCGGCTGCGGGAGGTGGCGCGCGCCGCCGGGGTCACCCTCAACCGGGTCTTCCAGGTTGCCTGGGCGCTGCTGGTGGGCAAGCTGTCCGGCCGGCTGGACGTGGTCTTCGGCGCGACCGTCTCCGGCCGCCCCGCCGAGGTGCCGCAGGCCGACCGGATGGTTGGGCTGTTCATCAACACCGTGCCGGTGCGCGTGCCGCTGGATGCAGCCGTGCCCTTCCGCGAGGCCATGGCGCCGCTGCAGGACCAGCAGGCCACCCTGCTCGACCACCAGCAGCTGAGCCTTCCCGAGATCCAGCGCGCCGGCGGTCCCGGCGCGACCTTCGACACGCTGATGGTTTTCCAGAACTACCCGCGCGGCCCGCAGGTGGCCCGGGACGCCGGCGCGGCGACGCCCGGCCGGGAAGCCGAGGCGCCGC
>NZ_JAESIF010000125.1:0-9813 GCF_016757295.1 Streptomyces sp. M2CJ-2
CATGAGCCGGGACCGGGCCGGGGGCCCCGACCCGCACCGCGGGTCGGGGCCCCCGGCCCGGCGGCGCCGCGCTCAGCCGGCCGGAGCCGCCTCCGACAGCGCCTTCCACAGCGTGCCCGCGGTCTCGAACGTGTCCAGCGTCAGCTGCTCCTCGACGAAACGCACACCAAAGGAATTCTCCAGCGCGGAAAGCAGCTCGACCATGCCCAGCGAATCAAGTCCGAAATCGCGGAGGGACGTGTCCTCGGCCACCGGCTCGTCCGGCGGCAGGAAAGGGAGCTGCCGACGCAATATTTCCTCGAACTGCTGGTCCCACATGGTCACTCCACCAATGCTAGAGAAGCTTGAGAATGCGCCCTGACTGCGGGCTCGATTCCCGGAGTGTACAAGCCGATATCAGCGCCGACCGATCGCAATGAACCCCTATTTCGCCGCTGTGCACGTGGAGGCCGCATCATGGAAGGCACGACCGGACACGCGCTCCACGCGCGGTTCCAGCGCGGACTGCGCCGCTCCCCGCAGGGCATCGCCGTGACGGTCGACGGCCGCTCCGTCACGTACACCGAACTGCACCGGCTGGCCCTCGACTGGGCCGGCCCGCTGGTCCGGGACGGACACCGCACCGTCGGCGTGCTCACCGCCAAGACCGTCACCGCCTACGCCGGGATCCTCGCCGCCCTGTACGCCGGCGCCGCCGTGGTGCCGCTGCGCCCGGATTTCCCCGCCGCCCGCACCCGCGCCATGCTCCACGCGTCCGGCGCCACCGCGCTGCTGGCCGACGCCCGCGGCGAAGCCGCCGCCATCGCGCTCACCGACGGCGACGACCAGCCGTCCGTACGGGTGTACACGCCCGAGCGCACCCCCGCCGATCCCGCCGGTGCCCTTGCCGAACCGCGCCCCGTACGCCCCGGCGACCCCGCCTACCTGCTGTTCACCTCCGGCTCGACCGGCCGGCCGAAGGGCGTCGTCATCACGCATGCCGCCACCGCGCACTACTTCGGCCTGCTGGACGAGCGCTACGACTTCACCCCGCGGGACGTCTTCAGCCAGACCTTCGACCTCAACTTCGACTGCTCCCTGTTCGACATCTTCTGCGCCTGGGGCGCCGGCGCCCGGCTGCTCGCGATCCCCGCCCAGGCGTACCGCGACCTGCCGCGCTACCTGCACGACCAGGGCGTCACCGTGTGGTTCTCCACCCCCAGCGCCATCCGCCTGGCCCGCCGCATGGGCACCCTCGGCAAAGGCGCGCTGTCCGGCCTGCGCTGGAGCTTCTTCGCCGGGGAGGCGCTGACCTGCCGCGACGCCGCCGACTGGCGGGACGCCGCACCCGGGGCGACGTTGGAGAACCTGTACGGCCCCACCGAGGCCACCATCACCGTCTCCGCCTACCGCTGGTCCGACACCGGCACCCCGCCGCTGGCCGCCAACGGCACCGTCCCCATCGGCGCCATCCACGCCGGACACGACGTGCTGCTGCTCGACCCCGACGGGCAGGCCGCCGCCGACGAAGGCGAACTGTGCGTCAGCGGGCCCCAGCTCACCCCCGGCTACCTCGACCCGGCCGACGACGGCGGCCGGTTCTTCGACCACGCCGGCCGCCGCTGGTACCGCACCGGCGACCGGGTCCGCCGCCTGCCCGACGGCGCCGGGATGCTCTACCTCGGCCGCCTCGACTCCCAGCTCCAGGTGCAGGGCTGGCGCATCGAACCCGCCGAGATCGAGCATGCCCTGCGCGCCTGCCCCGGCATCCAGGACGCTGTCGCCGTCGGCGCCCCCGGCGGCACCGGCACCGAACTGTTCGTCTTCTACACCGGCACCCCACAGCCGCCCGTGGAGATCGCCCGCCCGCTCCGCGGGCTGCTGCCCGAGGGCGTCGTACCCCGCCACTACCGGCATCTGGACGACCTGCCGCTGAACAGCAACCGCAAGATCGACCGCGGCGCTCTCACCGCCCGCGCCGCCGAACTCCTGAACCGCCGCTGACCCGCCGCACACCCCCGCCTGCCACGGAGAATAGGGGACGCTAGGGGTGGCGGCGGCCCACCCCGCATCGGGTAGCTTCGCGTTCGGCGAGGAACAAGGAATACCCCGCCTCGAACGCGGCGCGGAGAATGTCACCCGCAGCCGGAAAGCGAATGTCCCGGCGACATGTCTTCCCGATCTGGAGTGCGGCAGTGAACGGTGCCCATGCCCCGCGGCGCGGCATGCTCATCCATTCCCTCCTCGACGAAGCCGTCGCCGACGCGCCGAATTCCGCGGCGATCCGCGACGCTTCCGGGGTCTGGGACTACGCCGCCCTCGACGCGTACAGCCACGCCGTCGACGCCTGGCTGGACGAGGCGGGCGCCGGGCCGGGCGACCGGATCGTCGTCCAGCTGCCCACCACCCGCGAACTGGTCGCGCTGTTCTTCGGGACGCTGCGCCGCGGCGCCGTGTTCGTGCCGCTCAACCCCGGCATGAAGACCTTCCACCTCACCTCCGTACTGGACAACGCGGAGCCCCGCCTCGTCATCGCCGCCGACGAGACCGCCACCGCCGTCGGCGGCGCCGCCACCGTCCCCGTGCACGCCTTCGGCACCGTCTGGCGCGAGGTGGAGAGGCTGCGCGGGGCGGGCGCCCGCCCCGAGCCGGCCGCCCCCGACCCCTCCGACATCGCCGTCCTCATCTACACCTCCGGCAGCACCGCCGCCCCCAAGGGCGTCATCGGTCCGCACAGCCAGGTCGCCTTCGCCGCCGAGTCCATCCAGGCCGTCCTCGGCTACCGGCCCGACGACGTGGTGTTCTGCCGCTTCCCGATGTCCTGGGACTACGGCCTGTACAAGGTGATCCTGTCCTGCCTGGGCCGCTCCGAACTGGTCCTGGCCGGCGGCGAGTCCGACCTGGTCCTGCTCCGGCGGATGCACGAGGTCGGCGCGACCGTGGTGCCGATCGTGCCCTCCCTCGCCACCATGATCGCCACCCTTGCCGAACGCGACCCGGCCGCCACCGCGCCGGTGCGCATGTTCACCAACACCGGCGCCGCGCTGCCGCCCACCACCATCGACCAGCTCCGCAAGGCGTTCCCCGGCACCCGCGTGGTCCGTCAGTTCGGCCAGACCGAATGCAAGCGGATCTCCGTCATGCCTCCCGACGAGGACACCGAACGCCCCGACTCCGTCGGCCGCCCGCTGCCCGGCACCCGCGTCCTCATCCTCGACGACGACGGACACGAGGTGCCCACGGGCGAGTCCGGCGAGATCGTCGCCACCGGCCCGCACGTCATGCCGGGCTACTGGCGCGCCCCCGACCTCACCGCCCGCACCTTCCGCACCGACCCCGCCACCGAGGAGACGCGGCTGCACACCGGCGACTACGGACGCCTCGACGCCGACGGCTACCTCTACTTCGAGGGACGCCGCGACGACATGTTCAAACGCAAGGGCATCCGCATGAGCACCCTGGAGATCGAGGCCGCCGCCATGGACGTCCCCGGGGTACGCGCCGCCGGCGCCGTCCCCCCGTCCGACGGCCGCGACCTCGGCATCGTCGTCGCCGGCGACCTCGCCCCGCACACCGTCCTGCGGGAACTCGCCGCCCGCCTCGAACCCGCCAAGGTGCCCGCCCGCTGCCGGGTCGTCGCCGAACTGCCGCTGACCGCACACGGCAAGAACGCCGTCCGCGAACTCGCGGCCCTGATCGAGGGGGACGAACCGTGACCGACACCGGCCTGAACGCCGACCTGGCCGAGCGATACGGCACCCCGCTGTACGTGTACGACCTCGACCGCGTCGCCGCCGCCCGCCGCGACCTGTTCGCCGCGCTGCCCGACGGCGTCGAGGTGTACTACGCCCTCAAGGCCAACCCGCACCCCGACCTCGCCCGCGCCCTGCGCGAGGACGACGGCACCGGCCACGCCTGCCGCGCCGAGATCAGCTCCACCGGAGAACTCGCCGCCGCGGTCACCGCCGGCTACGACCCCGCTGCCTGCCTCTACACCGGCCCCGGCAAGACCCCCGGCGAGCTGGCCGCGGCCCTCGACGCGGGGGTCCGCACCTTCTCTGTCGAATCCCTCTCCGACCTGCGGCACGTCGGGGAGGCGGCGCTCGCCCACGGCGCCACCGCCCGCTGTCTGCTGCGCGTCAACAGCGCCACCGCCGGCGCCTCCACCGGCATCCGCATGACCGGCCGGCCCTCCCAGTTCGGCATCGACGGCGAGACGCTGCCCGCCCTGATGCCTGACCTCGCCGCCGTCCCCGGCACCCGCCTGGCCGGCGCCCACTACTTCACCATGAGCAACGCCAAGGACGAGGACCACCTCCTCACCGAGCTCGAAGCCGCCATCGGCTCCGCCGCCAAGCTCGCCGAGGACACCGGGCTGCCGCTGGAACTCCTCGACATCGGCGGCGGCTTCTCCGCCCCGTACGCCACCCCCGGCGAACGTCCCCGCTACGGCAAACTCCGCGGCGAACTCGAACACGTCCTCGACCTGCACCTGCCCGGCTGGCGCTCCGGCGCGCCCCGGATCGCCGTCGAGTCCGGCCGCTACCTCGTCGCCGACAGCGGCCGCCTCCTCACCCGCGTCGTCAACGTCAAGGACAGCCGCGGCAGCCGCTTCGTGATCGCCGACGCCGGGATCAACACCGTCGGCGGCCTCTCCGGGCTCGGACGGCTGCTGCCCGCCGCCGTCCGCCCCGACACCGCCGCGCCCGAGGCCGAACCCGCCAGCCTCGTCGGCCCGCTGTGCACCCCCGGCGACCTGCTCGCCCGCGACATCGGACTACCCGCCGCCGAACCCGGCGACCTGCTGAGCATCCCCAACGTCGGCGCGTACGGGCCCACCGCCAGCCTCCTCGGCTTCCTCAGCCGGCCCGCGCCCGCCGAGGCCGTCGTCCGCGGCACCGACGTCGTCACCGTCTCCCGGCTGGAACTCCACCGCGTCCCCCAGGCGCCGCGCGGAGGACACGGGTGACCGGCCGACGCCCCCCGCAGCCCGCCGCGCCGGCTCCGCTGCGCGCCACCCTGCCCTCCCCGGACCTGCCCGGTCGGCTCGCCGCCGCCGAACGGCTGCCCGCCGACGGCGCCGCGCCCACCGTCGTGGTCAGCAGCGTCGCCTCCGACTCCCACACCTGGAACCTCGTCTTCCTCCAGCTCCTCATCGAGGAATGCGGCTACCACGTCGTCAACCTCGGCCCCTGCGTCCCCACCGCCCTGCTGGAAGCGGAACTGCGCGCCTGGCAGCCCGCGCTGCTGGTGATGAGCACGGTCAACGGCCACGGCTACCGCGACGGCCTCAGCGCCGTCACCCGGCTGCGCGCCCACCCGGAACTCGCCACCACGCCGATGGTGATCGGCGGGAAGCTCTCCATCAGCGGCACCGACAGCGGCGAACGCGTCGGCCACCTCCTCGCCGCGGGCTTCGACGCCGTCTTCGACGAGACCGCCCACAGCGTCGCCTCCTTCCGCCGCTTCCTGACCGCCACCCCCAGGAGAGCAGGCCGTGAGCTTCGGTGACTTCGTCCGGCGGCAGCACGCCGCCGGACGCCTCGTGGTGCAGCCCCGCATGGGCTTCGGATCCCCCGAGCACATGCGCGCCGGGCTGGCCGCCACCCGCGCCGCCGACGCCACCACCGTCGGCACCGTCACCCTCGACAGCTACACCCGCGTCGGCGACCTGGACGCCGCCGCCGCCGCGCTGCGCGACGGCACCGGCCTCAACGGCTATCCCCTCGCCACTCACTCCACCGCCACCACCCGGCAGATGCTCGCCGGACTGCACGGCCCCGACTTCCCCGTCCAGATCCGGCACGGCTCGGCCCGCCCCCAGCACATCGTCGACGCCCTCGTCGACGCCGGACTGCACGCCACCGAGGGCGGCCCCGTCTCGTACTGCCTGCCCTACGGCCGCATCCCCCTCGGCCAGTCCGTCCACAGCTGGACCGAAGCCTGCCGGCTGCTGCTGCGCGCCCGCGAGACCACCGGCGCCGAACCCCACCTGGAGACCTTCGGCGGCGCCCTTCTCGGCCAGCTCTGCCCGCCGTCCCTCCTCGTCGCCGTCAGCACCCTCGAAGCGGTCTTCTTCCACCGCCACGGACTGCGCAGCATCTCCGTCAGCTACGCCCAGCAGACCAACCCTGCCCAGGACCGGGAAGCGGTCGCCGCCCTGCGCGGCCTGTGCGCCGACCTCCTCCCCGGCGCCGACTGGCACGTCGTCGTCTACGCCTACATGGGCCTCTTCCCGCGCAGCGACCACGGCTCCCGCACCCTCCTCGCCCATGCCGCGGAACTCGCCGTGCACACCGGATCCGAACGCCTCATCGTCAAGACGACGGCCGAATCCCGGCGCATCCCCACCATCGAGGAGAACGTCGCCGCCCTCGAACACGCCGCCGCCACCGCCCGCGCCTCCCGCCCGCCGCACCCGGCGCCGCCGGCCCCCGGCGGCAACCAGGTCCACCGCGAGGCACGCGCCCTCGTCGACGCCGTCCTCGACTGCGACCCCGACATCGGCCGCGCCCTCATCCAGGCGTTCCAGCGCGGACTCCTCGACGTCCCGTACTGCCTGCACCCCGACAACGCGGGTCGCGCCCGCAGCTACCTCGCCCCCGACGGGCGGCTCGGCTGGGCCGCCCTCGGTTCCCTGCCCCTCGCCGGCGTCACCGAGACCCGCGGCCACGAGGCCCTCACCTCCGCCTCCCTCATGACCGCGCTGTCCTTCGTACGCGACACCTACGACCAGCCGGCCCTCACCCATGCCACCTCCCACACCCTGACGGCGGCCCCCGCGTCCGCGGACGGCCCGCCAGCCGACCATGCGACAGGAGAGACGCGATGACCGCCGGCCGGACCGTCCGGGCCTACCCGTTCGACATGCACGCCACCAGCGTCTCCCCTCTGTACGCGGAGCTGCGCCGCGACGAGCCCCTCAGCCGCGTCCAGCTGCCCTTCGGTGAACCCGCCTGGCTGGCCACCCGCTACGACGACGTCAAACTCGTCATGACCGACCACCGCTTCAGCCGCGCCATCGCCCAGGGCCTCAACCAGCCCCGGCTGCGCCGCCAGCCCTCCGGCGACGGCATCATGGGCATGGACCCGCCGGACCACACCCGGCTGCGCCGTCTCGCCGGCAAGGCGTTCACCGCCCGCCGCGTCGAACGCATGCGGCACGGCATCCGCACCCTCATCGACGAACTCCTCGACGCCATGGCCGCCAAGGGCGCGCCCGGCGACTTCCTCGAGGACTTCGCCCGCCCGCTGCCCGTCACCGTCATCTGCGACCTCCTCGGCGTCCCGCTCGCCGACCACCACGTCTTCCGCAGCTGGACGGCGAGTATGACCAACGCCGACACCATGGAACGGGACGTCGACGAGATCGGCGCCCCCCTCGCCGAGTACATGTCCCAGCTCATCGAGCAGCGCCGCAAGGAACCCACCGACGACCTCCTCGGCGCCCTCGTCTATGCCCGCGACGCCGGCGACAAGCTCAGCGAGGACGAACTCCTCGCCCTGGCCGGCCCCGGACTGCTCACCGGCGGCGTCGAGACCGTCTCCTCCGCCCTGCCCAGCTTCGTCTACACGCTGCTGACGGAACCCGGGCTGATGACGCAGCTGCGCGCCGACCCGTCCCTGGTGCCCTCCGCCGTGGAGGAGCTGCTGCGCCACATCCCGATCAACACCGCCGCCATGTTCGCCCGGTACGCCCTGGAGGACGTCCGGTTCGGCGACGTGGTGGTCAGAGCCGGCGACCCGGTGCTGCCCGCCCTGCACGCGGCGAACCGCGACCCCGAGGTCTTCACCGACCCCGAGCGGATCGACCTCACCCGCGGTACCAACCCGCATATGACCTTCGGACACGGACCCCACCACTGCATCGGCGCGCAACTCGCCCGGCTGGAACTCCAGGAGGCGCTGAGCGCCCTCCTGGAGCGCTTCCCCGAGCTCCGGCTCGCGGACGGCCCCGAGGGCGTCGAGTGGCAGTACGGCGTGATCGTGCGCGGGCCGTCCGCGCTGCGCGTCGCTTGGTGAATCGGAATCAGTGGAGTGCGGCTATGAGCGAGACGACCAATTCCCCCGCGGCCACCGCGAACGGCAACGCCCTGGCGCTGCGACTCACGGAACTGCCCGTCGAGGAGCGGGAGCGGGTGCTGGTGGACCTCGTCTGCGAGCACACCGTCGCGGTGCTGCGCAACGTGCTGCCCGACGCGCCCCGCTCCGTCGACCCCGAGCTGCCCTACCGGGCCCTCGGCCTCGACTCGCTCGGTGCGCTCGCCCTGCACGCCCTGCTGACCGCGGCGACCGGGCTCGACCTGCCCGTTACGCTCGCCTTCGCCCACCCCACCCCCGCCGCCACGGCCCGCCACCTGCGCATCCGCCTCCTCGGTGAGTCCGAACCGGCCACCGCCCCGGCGCCCGGCCCCGACCGCGCCGCCGACCCCGACGAGCCGATCGCCATCGTCGGCATCGGCTGCCGCTACCCCGGCGGCATCGGCTCTCCGGAAGACCTCTGGCACCTGGTCTCCGCCGGCGTCCACGTCAGTTCGCCCTTCCCCGCCGACCGCGGCTGGGACCTCGCGAGCCTCTTCGACACCGACCCCGACACCCCCGGCACCAGCTACGCCACCACCGGCGGCTTCCTCCCCGACGCCGCCGACTTCGACGCGGAGTTCTTCGGCATCTCACCGCGCGAGGCGTCCGCCATGGACCCGCAGCAACGCCTCGTCCTGGAGACCGCGTGGGAGGCGCTGGAGCGCGCCGGCATCGACCCGGCGACCCTGCGCGCCACCTCGACCGGCGTCTTCATCGGCGCGGAACCCCAGGAGTACGGACCCCGCCTGCACGAGGCCCCCGAGGGCCTGGACGCGTACCTGCTGACCGGCAACGCCCCCAGCGTCGTCTCCGGCCGCGTCGCCTACACCCTCGGCCTGGAGGGCCCCACCGTCACGGTCGACACCGCCTGTTCCGGCTCCCTGGTGGCCCTCCACCTGGCCGTGCAGTCCCTGCGGCGCGGCGAATGCCCCATCGCCCTGGCCGGCGGCGTCGCCGTCCTCGGCAGCCCCGGCACCTTCACCGCTTTCAGCCGCCAACGCGGTCTCGCCCCCGACGGCCGCTGCAAGGCCTTCTCGGCCGCCGCCGACGGAACCGGCTTCGGCGAGGGCGCCGGCGTGTTCGTCCTGGAGCGGTTGTCGGACGCGCGCCGCAACGGGCACCGGGTGCTGGCCGTGGTGCGGGGTACGGCGGTGAACCAGGACGGCGCGTCGAACGGCCTGACCGCGCCGAACGGCCCGTCGCAGGAGCGGGTCATCCGCGCCGCGCTGGCCGACGCCGGGCTGGGCGTCACCGACGTGGACGCGGTGGAGGCGCACGGCACGGGCACGCGGCTCGGCGACCCGATCGAGGCGCAGGCACTGCTGGCCACGTACGGCCAGGGCCGCGAGGACGACGAGCCGCTGTGGCTCGGCTCGGTGAAGTCCAACATCGGCCACACCCAGGCCGCCGCGGGCGCTGCCGGCATCATCAAGATGATCATGGCGATGGAGCACGGTGTGCTGCCGCGGACGCTGCACGTGGACGCGCCGTCGCCGTATGTGGACTGGTCGGCGGGTTCGGTGGAGCTGCTGACCGAGGCCCGCGAGTGGGCGGACGAGGGCCGCCCGCGGCGGGCGGGTGTGTCGTCGTTCGGCATCAGCGGGACGAACGCCCACGTGATCGTGGAGTCGCCGGAAGAGGTGGAGACGGCCCCCGCGGAGGCACCGGAAGCGGCCTCGGGTGGGTTGGTGCCGTTGGTGTGGTCGGCGAAGAGTGAGGGGGCGGTGCGGGCGCAGGCGGGGCGTCTGGCGG
>NZ_JAESIF010000126.1:0-9366 GCF_016757295.1 Streptomyces sp. M2CJ-2
TCCGGCCACCAGCCCAAAACGGACGCAGAAATCGATCAGAAGATCACTCTCGAACCACCTCGGTGGATCAAGGCTTAGACCGTGTCCTATGTGGTGAGGCGGACGAGTCGCTTGTAGCAGCACAGCGCGGCGGCCAGACCGAGAAAGGCCAGGTAGTTGCGGGGATTCCGTTCGTAGCGGTGGTTGAGTCGGCGGTATCCGGTCAGCCAGGACATGGTCCGTTCGATGACCCAGCGACGTCGCCCCAACCGTTCGCTGGACTCGACGCCCTTGCGTGCGATGCGCACGCCGATGTGCTTGCCCCATAGCCATTTCCGCAGACGAGGGATGTCGTACGCCTTGTCGGCGTGCAGACGCTGGGGCTTGAAGTACCGGCCGCGGTGGGGGGTCGTGTCTCGTTTGGTGACCCTTGACCATCGGCTTCAGCGCGAGGCTGTCGTGGGTGTTCGCCGCGGAGAGGCCGACGAGGAGGGGCAGTCCGTTCGCGTCCGACAGGACGTGCATCGTGGAACCCGGCTTGCCCCGGTCCACGGGGCTCGGGCCGGTGAGTTCGCCCCTTTTTTAGCCTCACGTGCGCGGAGTCGAGCACGGCCCGGGACAGGTCGAGCAGGCCGGCGTCGTCCAGGCGGTGCAGGATCTCCTCGTGCAGCCGGCCCCAGACACCGGCCCTGGACCAGATCAGGAACCGGCGGTGGGCCGTCGACTTCGATATCCCGAAGTATGGAGGCAGTGCCCGCCAGGCGCAGCCGCTGACCAGCACGTAGATGATCGCGGCGAACAGCGTCTCATCGGGTGTGTCCGGCGTCCCGCCGCCCTACGGCCGCACCTTCGACGGCGGGATCAGCGGCTCCGCGATCTCCCACAGTCCGTCCGGAACAATCCAACTCCACGTATCCCGCCCCATGATGAGCCCAACGACCGACTCACCACATAGGACACGATCTTAACCTGGAGGCGGAAGCAATTCTCCCGTAGCAGCCGGCCCGCGGTGGGCGCCGACACGGGATGTCCCTGCCCGGTGAGCTCCTCGCCAAGTACCGCAGCGACTTGTCGTCCAGCGCAGCGGCTACATCGGATCTCTTCGCTTGTCCGGCTCGACCAACGCCAGCGCTGCCGGAACGAGCAGCGGGTCCAGGCTCTCGGCATTCTTGCGTCCACCACCAGCCCGGCAGACCCTGGCCATCCGACAGCGGATCCTCGCCGCCCTCCAGTCGGCATGCGCAGAGCATGTCAACGAAGCGGAAACTGCAGAGCAACGTGTCTTTTCTTTACAAGCCCTCGGCGGGGCGCAGCGGTTCCTGTCCGCGGTCAGCGGTATCTCACCTCACTCCCGCCCTCACCGCCACCTGATGACAGCCTCCGACCACCGCGCCGAGATGACCGTCCGCTTCACCATCTGGGACCAGATCACCGGCGCTGCCAGCCTGCCCACCACGGCCTGACCACAGGCCCCGGCCGCGGGCCCACCACGCCCCCACCCACCATCAGACAGTCACGCACCCAACAACGTGACAACGCCCACAAGGGAGTTGGGCGTCATACCCGGTACGGAGTTCGTCGATCAGAGTGTCCTTCACTCGAACACCGTACGGACCGGGTCAAGTGAATAATCGCCGGTCGAAACCGCGCGAACATCAAGGGCTGCACTGCCTCACCCGGCCACCGGAAAACAGAACAGGTACTGACCTCTGCCGCTACCTGCCTCGACGGCCAGCCGCCCTTCGAGCGGCTGGCCGTCGACACGTTCGCATCCACGCAGTGCCGTCATTCCTCATCCACATTCCAGAGCCGGTTGATCACCAACTGCCTCCGGAAACCGTCGACAAACGCTGTTCTTGGAGATCAACGAAGCCACCCGAGATGCGCGACAGCGAAAGTTGGCGCAGCATCGAATCCAGGGGCATCGAATCGACTGGGATTCGCTGACTGCAATCAGCAGTCACCCGTCGAACGCTCCAAGAGCATAAGCCAGACCAAGAACGCTCTTTCAACGGTCGATCACTCTCGACCCGGGCATGTCCCGGGAATTCCGCCATCAGCAGAAAGTGATGGGGTAATTCACTATGTCCAACAATCAACCGACGGGTGTCCCGGCACCGCTCCAGAGCTTCGAGCCGGCTGTCGAACTGCTCCAGGAGGCACCGGAGGAGGACGTCCGGAGTGGGCTTGACTCGACGCTCCATCAGGCCGATGGGCAGGCGGCCAGTGACGCCAATGCCGCGGCGGTACAGCCACCTCCCGTCGTGTCGGCGGAAGAGGTGCCGCAGACCACTCTCGTAGAACGGTGGCGCGAACACATAGAGGCGTCTCGGCAGCGAGGAGCATGATCATGCCGTACTTCCGCAACAGTCATTCCTCGACGATCCAGGTGGTTGGAATGTACTGGGACCCGCAGAGCTGCGGGCAGTACGGAAACTACCGGACCATGGGCTGGTGGCGCATCAAGCCCTACGAGCGAATCCTCCTCGCACCCAACAATCAACAGTTCTTCTACTGGTACGCCGAGTCCGACGACGGCTACAAGTGGGAGGGCCGCTATGGGCCCGTCTATACCTATCTCTACCCGTTTGACTCCTGCCTTCAGATCGGCTCGACCGGAGCATGGAAGACGGTGACGATGCGCCCGCACGACCAGTACGCCTATCCCGGTGGCGTGAACGTGGACATCTGAGCTCCACCACGAGCACGAAGTCAGGAGCATCACCATGGCTGCTCAAACGGAAAAGGACGTTCAGCGGTACTGCGCCCAGCCTCCGCAGAGAATCCCCGCACTGCCCTCGGGCCTCAGCCTTCCGCGGACCAGGGCGATACTGGCCAATCACGCGAAGTGGGTGAACGGCACCCATCTGCGGTACAGCTTCCTCAACGGTGCCGACGACGGCGTGGCAAAAGCGTGGTTGACCGAGGTCCACAACGGTTTCGAGGAGTGGGAGAGCCTTGGCATCGGGCTGAAGTTCCGTCCCGAGGATAACCCGGCGGAATCGGAGATCCGGATCACCTTTGCCGATGACGGCTCCTGGTCGTACGTCGGAACGGACTGTCTCAGCATCAGCGCCGAAGAGGCCACGATGAACTTCGGATGGGACCCGACCTCGCCCTACGGCAAGGCTACGGTCCGGCACGAGATAGGGCATGCGATCGGTTTCTGTCATGAGCACCAAAATCCGTGGGCCGGCATCGAATGGAACGTGGAAAAGGTCTACGAGTACATGGCAGGCCCGCCCAATTTCTGGCCCCCGGAGACGACCTATCAAAACATCATCCGCAAACTCTCCATGGACCAGGTGACCGGTTCACACTGGGACGTGCTGTCCATCATGGAATACGGCTTCGGACCCGGTCTAATCAAGCGACCGGAGGCATATCGGAACGGCATTCCGTCTCCGCTCAAACTGTCTGAGCAGGACAAGGAGTACGTGCGCACGTGGTATCCGCCGCTGGCCCCTCACATGGACGAGCTGAAGCCGTTCCAGTCGTCGGTCCTCGGCCTCGCCTCAGGAGAACAGGCCGACTACGAGATCATCCCGGAGAAGAGCCAGAAGTACCAGTTCGGCACCTTCGGAAACGCCGATGTGAAGATGGTCCTCTTCGAGCAAGCCGATGATGAAAACCTGCTCTACGTCACCGGCGAGGATGACAGCGGCGAAGACCGCAATGGCCGCTTCGAGGTCAAACTCTTCAAGGGGCGCCAGTATGTCCTCCGCGTCCGGATGTACTCCACGTGGGGTTCTGCGAACGCGTCGGTCATGTATTGGTGACCGCAGGCGGGAGAAAGAGAGCGGGGCCCAGTGAGACTGGGCCCCGCTCTACTGCCCCTGGCAGGATTTGAACCTGTGCACACGGACCCGAAAACCCAGGGTCCGTTGCATGATCAAGATCTGTCCGGGTTCATCCGGTGAGGCCGAGGGCGGGCGTTGTCACGTTGGTGGGGGTATGACCGGCTGACGGCGCGTTGGGGCATGGTGGGCTTGCGGTCCGGGTCTGTGGTCAGGCCGTGGTGGGCCGGCCGGCAGCGCCGGTGACCTGCTCCCAGATCGCAAAGCGGACGGTCATCTCGGCGCGGTGGTCGGAGGCTGTCATCAGGTGGCGGTGAGGGCGGAAGTGGGGTGAGATGCCGCTGACCTCGGACAGGAACCGCTGCGCTCCACCGGTGGAGTAAAAGCCCTTCATCGCGTGTTCACGCCGACGGGAGGGCTGGTGGCTGTTCTCGGCCCGGTTGTTCAGACCCTGGTGACAGCGGTGCTCGACGGAAGACATGACCTCGCGGT
The DNA here is from genome assembly GCF_016757295.1 of Streptomyces sp. M2CJ-2. Taxonomy (NCBI): domain Bacteria; kingdom Bacillati; phylum Actinomycetota; class Actinomycetes; order Kitasatosporales; family Streptomycetaceae; genus Streptomyces; species Streptomyces sp. M2CJ-2. The sequence goes on from NZ_JAESIF010000126.1 coordinate 4,269, forward strand.
GGGCCGCGCCGTAGGAGCGGAGCCGGTCGGTGACGACCGCCCGGGGCACCGCGCGCGTCTTCGTCAGCAGCGTGCGGAAGAAGCGCCGGGCCGCAGCCGTGTCCCGGCGGCTCTGCACCAGGATGTCCAGCACGGTGCCGTCCTGGTCGACGGCCCGCCACAGGTATTTCTGCTCACCGTTGATCTTGATGAAGACCTCGTCCAGATGGCACGTGTCGCCGGGCCGGGGCTGCCGACGGTGCAGTCCGTTGGCGTACTGCTGACCGAACTTCACACACCAGCGGCGCACCGTCTCGTACGAGACGATCCGCCGCGCTCCAGCATCAGCTCTTCGACCTCACGGAAACTGAGCGGGAAGCGGAAGTACAGCCACACACAGTGCGAGATCACCTCGACCGGATACCGGTGCCCCTGGTACGACGGCGACATGCCCTCCACGGACGACCCCCTCCACCGTGATCAGCCCGAGGATCCTCCCATCCTGTCAGCCAACGTGACAGCGCCTGATGGACAGTTCGCGGTTGACGGTGTCGGCGTCCATCTCGTCCGCCCGCGCCGCCGCCAGCTCGGCGAGCACCTCCGGAAGCGCCGGGTCGTCGATCGCGGCGACGGGGAAGACGGGCGGCTTCGCGCCCCGGCGGGCGGGCCCGGTCGGCGCCGGTTCGCCGGCGAGCATCCACCCCCACGTCGTCAGCGAGATCCGGTAGATCCGCGCCGAGGACTTCGCGATGCCCGCACCGGTGAGGTACCGCTCGACCGCCGCGGCGTATGACGCCGGAGCAGCGGACAGGGGCACGACCCGGGCGCGCGGCACACGCAACGCGTCCCCGCTCCCGAGTTCGGTCACCGGTTCGATCGCCACGCCCGCCCCACCCTTCCGGCACTGCCGCAGTAAATGCGTACACCTCACCCCGGCGGCCGGAGAACCCGCCGCAGGTCGCGATGATCACCGTAGAGGCCCTGCCGCAGTAGATCCGGCATTTACTGCGGTAGTTCTTCCGGTCTCCGCTGGGCGGCTGCGGTGAGCTGGGCGGCCAGATTCTTGAGCGCCTGCCGTAGTTCGTCGGGATGGTGGATGGTGAAGGGCCACTCCAGGGAGGCGAGCATGTGGGCCATGCCGTCCAGCCGTTCTGCCCGTGCGTGCATGAGAACTCCGGTGGGCTGGGCGGTGAGGGTCACCGCTGAGCGAGGTAGCCGGCGAGCGATCTCATCGAGGGGGCCATGGATCGTCACCTCGACCTGCCAGCGGTAGGGCCCCTGAGCGAGGGTCGAGGTCAGGTGGGCCACGGGGTCGAAGCCGTCGGGTGCGGTGAAGCTGTCGGCTCGGGAGGTGACGGAGGCGATGCGGTCGATGCGGAAGGTACGCAGGCTGTCGCGGAGGTGGTCGTGGCCGACGACGTACCAGCGGCCGGTGTGGAAGACCACGCCGTATGGGTCGATGTCGCGTTCGGTGTGTTCCTGGCGCCAGGACTGGTGGCTGATACCGACGGTCGTGTGGGCGCGGGAGGCCTGGGCCAGTGCCAGCAGAACGCCGGTTCCGGGTGCCTGCCCGATCACGGCGTTGGCGGTGAAGGACAGGGTCTCCCGCATGGCGGCGAGCGGTTCGCGCAGGGCGTGCGGAAGCACCCGCTCGATCTTGGCCAAGGCACCGGCACTGGCCGGCGCGGCAGTGCCCATGCCCAGATGTTCTGCCGCGAGCAGGCCAAGAACGACGGCGAGGGCCTCGTCATTGGTGAGGACCAGAGGTGGCATGCGGTAGCCGCGGGCCAGTCGGTAGCCGCCGTAGCGGCCGCGTTCGGCCTCCACGGGGATGCCCAAGTCGCGAAGGTGGGCCGTGTAGCGGCGCACGGTGCGGACGTCGGTGTCCAGGCGGTCTGCCAGCTCCGCCCCGGTGAGCCGGACGTTGGACTGGAGGAGTTCCAGCAGGGTCAGCACGCGGGTGAGGGGATGCGACATGGATCACTCGGCATTTCAGGGCGGATTCTGTCCTGTATCGACCTTACGCTCCCCGCAGCACCTACTTCTGGGAGATCACATGACCACCTTCGTACTCGTTCCCGGTGCCTGGCTCGGGGCGTGGGCCTGGGAAGACACCGCCCGCGCTCTGCGCGAGCGCGGCCACGCGGCGCTGCCGCTGACACTGACGGGCCTGGCCAAGCACGCAGACCAGGGCGGACCCGAGACGGACCTGGACACGCACATCGCGGACATCACCGGCTTCGTCGAGCGGAACGATCTGCGCGGCGTCACGCTGGTCGCCCACAGCTATGCGGCTGCTCCGGTGACCGGGGCAGCCGGACGTCTCGACGACCGGCTGGAGCGCGTGGTCTATGTGGACAGCGCCCCGTTCGCCGCGGGCATGTGCATGCTGGACCTCATGCCACCGCAGGCAGCGGACCAGCTGCGTCACCAGGTCTCCGCTTCCGGTGACGGGTGGCGGCTGCCGATGCCGCCGTTTGAGGTCCTGGGCTTGTCCAGCAGCCTCGACGGGCTCGATGAGGGCCAGCGGGACGCTCTGCGCTCGCGTGCCACCCCTCAGCCGTTCGGCACCTACGCCCAGCGTCTTACCGGCCCGACCGAGCCCGGTCCCGGTGTGGACCGTGCCCTGGTCGCGTGCCATGACTTCACGGGGCTGCTGGATGCCGGGGTGCCGATGCTGACCTACCTGAACCAGCCGCCGTGGCGGCGCTTCGACCTGCCCACCGGGCACTGGCCGATGCTGTCCGCGCCCACCGAACTCGCCGACATCCTCGACAAGGCCGTCTCCTGACCGCGCTGGCTGAGAGGCACAGCCCGATGCTTGCCCACGAGAGCGTCCGCCGGCTGCGGGCCCAGGCCCTGGCCGGCGGAGCCCGGGAGGAGGCGTTGTCACGTTGGCTGACCGGCCTGGGATGATCTTGGAGTTGGTCGTGCCGGGGAGGGGTTCGCTCGTGTCGTCCGCGCCGCCGTCGTACAAGGGGCACCGGTACCCGATGGAGATCATCGCGCACTGTGTGTGGCTGTACTTCCGCTTCCCGCTCAGTTTCCGTGAGGCCGAAGAGCTGCTGCTCGAGCGCGGCGTGACCGTCTCCCACGAGACCGTCCGCCGCTGGTGCGCGAAGTTCGGGCAGACCTACGCCAACGGCCTGCGCCGCCGGCGTGCGAGGCCGGGCGACACGTGGCACCTGGACGAGGTGTTCGTCAGGATCAACGGGGAGCCGAAGTACCTGTGGCGGGCCGTCGATGCCGACGGCAACGTGCTCGACATCCTGGTCCAGGGCCGGAGGGACAAGGCTGCGGCCCGGTGCTTCTTCCGCAAGCTCCTGAAGACGACCCGCGCCGTGCCGCGCGTGGTCATCACCGACCGGCTCCGCTCCTACGGCGCGGCCCACCGAGAGGTCATGCCCTCGGTCAAACACCGCTCCCACCAGGGCCGGAACAACCGGGCCGAGAACAGTCATCAGCCGACGAGGCAGCGCGAGCGCGCCATGAAGGGCTTCCGCTCCGTCGGCGGGGCGCAGCGGTTCCTGGCCGCGTTCAGCGGCATCTCACCCCACTTCCGGCCCCATCGCCATCTGATGACCGCCACCGAATACCGCGCCGAGATGATCACCCGCTTCGCCATCTGGGATCAGGTCACCGGCGTCGCCGGCCTGCCCACCGCAGCGTGAGCACGGAGCCGGAACCCGGCCCCACCACACCCGACACGCCGTCAGGCACTCACATACTCAACAACGTGACAGCGCCCGACAACGCCCAGCGCATGGTCGAACTGGGTTACGGCGTCCGGCTCGACCCGTACCGCTTCACCGACGCCCAACTCCACGGCGCGATCGGCCGTCTGCTCGGCGATACGACTCTGCGGCGCACCCTCACCGAGGCCGGTGAGACGATCCGGGCGCGCGACGGACTGCATAAGACCGCTGATCTGATCGAGCGGGCCGCCACGGACTGATCCCACCGGCCCTCGGACGAACCGCCCCCACGCCCCTCCCCGGCCACCTGCGCACCGCATACCGCCGGACTTCGTCGCCCAGGTCGACCCTCTCGAAGCACAGCGCACCCGCCCACCCCCTGCTCGATCTTGGTGGCTAATTCCAATGCTCCTGCTGTGAGCCGGAGTTGGTCGCTGAGGAACGACGACTCCAGCGGATGGGATCATGCTGATCGTTGATCTCGTCGTGATTCCTTGGGGATCGGAGTGTGTCGTGTCGATGCAGCCGCGGCCTTGGCCGGAGCCGGATCCGCAGGTGGCTGCGGCGATCCGGGCGATCTACCGGGGCCGGCGGGCGGTTCCGTTGCCGGTGCAGGTGCGTGACCGGCTGGGCGAACTGTTCCCGGACGCGGCGTTCGCCGAGGCGTTCGGCCGGGCGGGTAAGCCGGGCTGGTCGCCGGGGCGTCTGGCGCTGGTCACGGTGCTGCAGAAGGCCGCGAACCTGACCGACCGGCAGGCCGCGGACGAGGTCCGCGAGAACCTGGCCTGGAAGTACGCACTCGGCCTGGACCTGGAGGATCCGGGATTCGACCACAGCGTGCTGCCGGAGTTCCGCTCCCGTGTCGTCGCCCACAGGCTGGAGGAGCGGGTGCTGGACCTACTGCTGGAGCGGCTGACGGCGCTGGACCTGCTGACGGCGGGCGGCAGTCAGCGCACCGACTCCACGCACATCGTGTCGACGGTGCGGGACCTGAACCGGCTGGAGCTGGTCGGCGAGAGCGTCCGCGCTGCGTTGAACGCGCTCGCCGTCGCCTGCCCCGACTGGGTGGACCAGGTGCTGGTGGTGGACGACTGGAGCCATCGCTATGGAGATCGGGTGGACAGCTGGCGGCTGCCGACCTCCAAGACCAAGCAGGACAAACTCGCGCTCGCCTACGCGCAGGACGGCTACACGCTGCTGCAGGCCGTCTACGCACCCGCCTCGCCCATGTGGCTGCGCGAACTGCCCGCGGTGCAGACCCTGCGGCAGGTGCTGGTGCAGAACTTCACCCGCACCGCCGACCGCGTCGGCAGGCTGCGGATCCGGCGGCGTGAGCGCGCCGAGGACGGCGGCGACGGCCTGCCGCCCGCCCCATCCCGCCTAGCCTCCCCCTACGACACCGACACCCGCTGGTCTGCCAAGCG
>NZ_JAESIF010000127.1:0-9227 GCF_016757295.1 Streptomyces sp. M2CJ-2
TCGCAGGTCACGAGGCATCTCTTCGTTCTCCCGCAGGTCTTACCGAACCATCAGCCGGTGAATCCGGGCTGAGTGGTGGACACGCTGATACTGGATCTGCTTGATCCGGAGGAAGCGAGAACACCGCCGATGGCGATGAAGGACTACTCGGACGAGTTCAAGGCCGATGCCGTGGCCCTGTACGAGTCCATGCCCGGGGCGACATACAAGAGCATCGCCGCTGACCTGGGCATCAACAGGAACACCCTGCGCAACTGGGTGCTGCGCGACCGTCGGCGCCGCGGCGTCGACCCGGCCGCCCCGCTGGCCGCCGGCAAGGCGGTGGCCGGGGCCGGGCAGGAGGCTTCGGCCAGCGATCCGGACGAGCGGATCAGACAGTTCGAGGCACGCGTGCGGGAACTCGAGGCCAGCGAACGCAAGCTCGCGACCGAGCGGGACATCCTGCGCAAGGCGGCCAAGTATTTCGCCGGAGAGACAAACTGGTGAGCCGCTTCCAGTTCGTTGACGACCACCGGGGCGCCTTCGGGGTGAAGCGGTTGTGCCAGGTCATGGGCCTGAACCGGTCCAGTTACTACAAGTGGCGGGCGGGCGCCGACGCGCGAGCCGCCCGGCATCTGGACGACCAGGCCCTGGCCGAGAAGATTCGCGTCATCCATCAGCACTCGGGCGGAACCTACGGCTCGCCGCGAGTCACCGTCGAACTCCACGACGCCGGGATACGCGTCAACGAGAAACGCGTGGCCCGGGTGATGCGGGCCTTCAACATCACCGGGTTCCGCCTGCGCAGAAGGGTCCGCACCACGGTCCCCGACCCTTCCGTCGTCATCGCCCCGGACCTGTCCCGCAGGGACTGAACCGTTCCGGGTCTGGTGGTGGCTGCAGCCATGCGCCGTCTGTCCGTCTTCCCGATCGTGGAAGCGTCCGTGGCAGAGAGCGGGAGCGTCACGGTGACGTCTCCCCGGCGGTGATCACTCTGGCGGCCGTCCGGGGCGTCGGTTCCGCGGCGCCGCCTGCCTGCCGGACCGCTCAGCCCTGGCCGCCACTTCCTCAGCAGCACGCGAACACCCGTGAGACCTGCGCACCAGCCGTGGCAGCTGGTGGCCCGGATGGCGGGCGGTGGCTCCCCGCCGCAGGATGGTGGCAACCGCCCTGGGCCGTCCCCAATCCCGCGGGCGGCGGGATCTCGGAGCGCATCATGGACCCGGAAAACCTCTGCTGGATCACGCAGGCTGTCCTCGGTCATGTCTCGCGCAGCGGGAACTCTGTGGACCGGTGGACCGAGCTGCGACACGCCGGGACCTGACAGCAGCAGGCGCGTGGTGGTCGCCTCCGGCCCTTGGTGGGCCTTCCCCAGGCGCTCGATCGGCTCCGGCACGGGCGTGGGCATGGTGATCGCTGTGCTCGCGCTCACGAACGTGATCGACAACCGCTGGGCGCCGTCGTTCCGTCTGCTGACCGCGGTACTGGTCAGCGCGCTGCTGCTGGGGGTGCTCTTCTGGGCCGGCGGCACTTGGACGGATGCGGGACTGGACCCGTCCGCGCTGGGGCGTGGTGCGCGCTGGGCGCTGGCGCTGATCGGGCTGGTCTGCGTCGTCTACCTGGCTGCGGCGCTGCTTCCGAGCACCCGCGGCCTTTTCGCCGACCAGCGCTACAGCGGGTTCACGGGCGGCCAGGTGGCACTCCGCATGGTGATCACCGTCCCGGTGGGTACGGTCCTGCTGGAGGAGGTTGCCTTCCGGGGAGTTCTGTACGGGTTGGTGGATCGTGCGCGTGGCGTCGTCTGGGCAACCGTTGTGTCCAGTGTGTTGTTCGGGTTGTGGCACATCCTGCCGTCGCTGGGCCTGGTGGCGGCGAAGCCCCGGCTGATCCCGGTCTTCGGCCACTTTGCGCTCGGTGCCGCCCTCGCGGACGCGGGAGCGGTCCTGTTCACGGCGGCCGCGGGTGTGCTCTTTTGCGAACTGCGTCGGCGCAGTGGCAGTCTGCTGGCGCCGATGGGCCTGCACTGGGCTGTCAACGCTCTGGGCTACCTGGTCGGATTCCTGTTGCGGTGAGAAGGGTTCCTGACCCCTGCCGGGGGCTCGGGTGTGTGGGGTCAGCCCTCGGCGGCAATGACCTCTTTCAGATGGGCGAGGTCCTGGGCGGTGATGTGGGCGGGCCGCATGACGGCGTTCCAGGCGTCCACGTACTCGGTGGTGTACTTGTGGCCGTGGCCGTCCGGGACGCCGGTGGAGAACGGGAGGTCGGCGGTGACCTGCCAGAAGGTCACGAAGGGGAGCCAGAGCATGCCCTTGAGCACGTCCTTTCCGTGCTGCTCGGTGAGCCAGTCCGGTGCGTTGAAGATGAGACGGGGGCTCCACCAGACGATCGGGTCGGAGGGGTGCATCAGGTAGAGGACCCGGGTGCCGTCCCAAGGCCGCTCCGCCGGGGGGATGCCCGTGGCGGGGTTGGTGGTGAAGCGTACGGTCCGGCCGTCTTTGTAGACCGGTTGGATCTCTGGGCTGCCGGGATCGCGCTGGTCGCTGAACTGCCGGAACAGAGTGTTGAAATTGGGCGGTCCGGCGAACAGGGTGCCCGCGGTGCGGATGCGCAGGTCGGCTTCTCCGCTGAAGGCGGCCTCGCCGCCGAACGATCCCAGGCTCTCCCCGGCGACGAACAGGCGGGGGCGCTGGCTCTGCGGCAGCTGCAGCCAGGCGTCGTAGACGGCGTCGAACAGGTCACGGCCCGCCGCCCGTGCCTTCGACTGGTCCACGAGGTAGGAGATCCACGACGGCAGGTAGGAGTACTGGATGGCCACGGTCGCCGAGTCGCCGCCGGCGAGGTACTCGAAAGAATCCACCGCGGCGGGGTCGACCCAGCCGCTGCCCGTGGTCGTCGCCACGAGCAGGTTCTTGCGCTGGAATCCGCCCGCGCGTTTCAGGTCGGCGACCGCCAGCGAGGCACGGGACTCGGTGCTGTCCGACGACGCCAGTCCGGCGTAGGCGCGGATCGGTTCCGCCGCGGGACGGTGGGTGAAGCCCGTGATGTCCGACGGCGAGGGGCCCGTTCCGGTGAAGCCGCGCCCCTGCAGGCCCAGGGAGTCCCACGGAACCAGCGAGCCCGGCCCTCCCGAGCGCAGGCTGCTGGTCGGCTGGTGCACCCCTTCCTGGGTCGTCGTGTTGCGCACCGAGAAAGCCTGATTGGCCAGGGCGACGAATCCGTCGAGGAGAAGACTGGTGACGATCAGATAGGCGAGACCGGTGACCAGGATCCAGCCGACCGCCCGAGCGGCCCGTGCCCCGACCCAGCGCTCGAGCAGGGCCGAGAGCCGGCGAAAAATCCCGCGAACGCCACGCCCGGTCAGCAGGAGGAGGCAGAAGACCAGCACCGCGACGAAGGGCGACGCGACAGCGAGCGGAACGCTGTAGTCCGTCACCCCCATCAGCCGACGGATCTCGTACTGCCAGTACTGCCCGAACCCGAAGGAGACACCGAAAAGGATCGGCGCGCCGATGAAGAAGGCGGGCCAGGCCCAGCGCCGCGCGGGCCGGGGCTCCCGGTCCGCGAAGGCGCGCCACACGCATGCCGCCAGCACGCCGAGCCCGTAGCCGATGGCCGCCGTGATCCCGCAGATCATCCCCTGGAGCAGACCCCCGCGCGGGAGCAGCGAAGGCGTGAAGGACAGACATCCCAGCACCACAGCGCCCCAGCTCCCGGGAAGGGTGACGTACAGCAGCTTCCGGTGCCGCGCGGGCTGCGCCGGCCCTCCTGGGGGACCGTCCCCTGCGGTCAGACCCGCTCCGGTCGCGTTCGGATGCTTCTGCGGCTTCTGCGGCTCCTGCGTCCCGGACATGTGCGCTCCCTTCGGGGACGTCATGCTGTGTTGAGCACAGTTCTGTCCGGTCTGCTGAGGCCTCGCCCAGCACGGGTGATTTCCGCGAACAACAGGTATTCCGGTGCGGCCCGGCTTCCAGGCAGCTCGTTTCCCAGCCGGAACGATCTCTTCCCAGTCGTGAGTGGCTTCCCGAAGTGTTGAGCAGGACCGGGGTCTGCCGGTACAAGCTCCCTCGAGCCGTGTGAGGCTTTTCCGGGACGACTCGATGTCGGGTTCTGGTGGCACCAGGACTCCGCGACGTCAGCCGGACGGCCGTAGCCCGGTTTTCTCCCCTCGGGGGATCCTGCTGGCCAAATGTGGGGATCAGACGGCGAGGGTGAGGTCGAGGCGGGCGAGGTGGCTGGTGCGGGTGTGGTCGAGGGGCTGGTCGTTCCACCAGGCGTCGAGGCGGATCAGGTTGAGGGCGACGGCGGAGTAGACGTGTTCGAGGTGGGTCTTCGCGAGCCCGCGATAACGGGCCCGGCGGCTGCCGGTGACCGATATGGCCTGGCGGATCGTGCCCTCGACGCCCGCTCGCAGGGCGTACTTCGCCTGCCACGCCTGGTCTTGCTGGGCGGTGTGGTTGGCGTGGATGATTTCGTGCAGTGCCCGTGGGCGCAGGGTGAGTTGGCGGCCCCAGCGGGTGGCGTTGGTGCATGCTGCTCTGACCGGACAGGGGCCGCAGTCGGCCTGGTCGAAGCGGACCACGACTACGTCGCGGCCCTTCTGCTTGGCCGGGCTCCAGAACCGGCTGGTGGCGCCCTGGGGGCAGGTGGCCTGGCGGGCGTCCCAGTCGATGGCGAAGGCTTCGCGCTGGTAGCCGGCGTTCTCCCGGTACTGGCGGGAGGTGCCCGTCAGCAGCGGTGTGACCAGTGTGATGCCGAAGGTGGCCCGGGCACCGACGATGAGTTCGGCGCTCGCATAGCCGGAGTCCAGGTAGTGCTCGGCGGGCAGCAGGTCCCTGCCGGCGAGGGCCTGGTGGATGGGCTCGACGAGTTTCACGTCGGGCACGGTCGCATCCGTGGTCGCGACATGCGTGATCACGTTCGGGAGGGCAGGACGTGCCCGTCGGCCGGGCCGCGGAGCCCCGTCGTCAGGCCGGGGCGGCCGGCAGACCTCGCTGATGTGCAGCTTGTAACCGGTCCAGTGGAGATCTTCCTTGGTGCCGTAGCGGGCATCGAGGTCATAGGGCGAAGTCAGGCGGATTCTGCCGGGCGGGAGGCCGTCCTTGTCCGCCTCCCGCCGCTTGACCACCTCCGCTCCGTTGCTGTCGGTGGTGATCAGGTAGTTCTGCACGGTGATCTGCCGCAACGTCTGGATGGCGGGCAGCTCCCGCAGCCAGACCGGCGAGGCCGGATGGTAAACCGCCCGCAGCAGAGCCACCGCGTCACGGCCGTAGTCCACCGCGAGCCGGTCGCGCTGGGTCTGGGAGCCGGGCGGGCGCCAGTACGCATCGATCCGCCGCCCGTAACGCCGGTTCCACTCACCGACCTCCAGCACCTGCGCCACCCAGGTGGGGGCCGCGGCGGACAGCGCCTCCAGCGCGGCCCGCACCGTCTCCCCAGCCAGCTCCAGCCGGTTCAACTCCCGCACCGCCGCCAGCACATGAGTGGAATCGGTACGCTGCTTGCCTCCTGCCTTGACCAGGCCCTTCTCCTTCAGCGCCGCAACCAGCAGATCCAGCACCCGCTCCTCCAGGCCGTGGCCGGCCACCCGGGTGCGGAACTCCGACAGCACCGACGCGTCGAAGCCGACGTCCTCCAGCTCCAGGCAGTACTTCCACGACAGATCGAACCGGACCCGCTGAACGGCGGCACGGTCACTCAGGTTCTCCGCCATCTGCAGCACGGTCACCATCGCCAGCCGTCCCGGCGACCATCCACGCCGGCCCCGGCGGCCGAACGCCTCGACGAACTCCGCATCCGCGAACAGCTCGCCCAGCTCGTCCCGCACCCGCATCGTCAACGGCGGGGCCCCGCGTCCTGCCACTGCCCGTGCCACCCTCGCCGTCGCCTCGGGGACCTCGGGCCACTCCTCCGGCCGCAACGACATGACTCCCACCCCCAGCGACCGGGAACGACAAGACCGGCCACCACGGTGCCAACAGCATCCCCACACCCCAGGACACGGCATTTGGCCAGCAGGATCTCGGGGGGGCGCCGTCAGAAGATCGGATTGCTCAATGGGCGAGTCAACGCCGTCGAGCGCGATCAGTAGCCGAAGAGGTGAAGGGCCGGGTCTCTGGCCTGGGGTCGTGCCATCGATCAGGGCTGCGACCTGCGGCTTGGCTGTCGTTGGTGGTCGGTGTTGGTCGTCGTTGAGCGTCCTTCTACGGTCCCAGGACGGCCCGGATGGGCGTCCCATGATGCCGCTCCCCGTGCGAGGGCAGGTCGTGCGGTGGGGGGGCTCAACGCGGCATGCGGCCCACGACGGCCCCCAGGTGGATGACCACGCCGACCGCCACCAGCCATGACAGGAGGACCATGACGACGCCAATAGGGCCGAACTTTTGTTCGTTCGCCACGATCGTCGCTGAGAAGTAGCGGGCGGAGAACACCCCGAGGCCGGTCCAGCAGACGCTGGTGACCAGGGCTGGGGGGAACAGGGCGCGCCATGTCACCGTACCGGCGAGCAGTATGTACAAGCTTCCCCACCAGAAGACGACCGCCCAGAGGAAGCCGATCAGGCTGGTCAGGAGCCACCCGCCGGACGCCCTGCCGAGCGCGGCCTGCGCGGCGGAGTAGGCGAGGAGCCCTGCAAGCCAGGCGAGCTGGGCCGCGGTGTTCCGCCACCCGCCTCCAAGGACGTTGAACAGGATCCGGTACCAGCTCTGGAGGGTGCCGGCCACGGCCATGGCTCCGAGCAGCAGCAGGACGGCGCTCGTCACGGTGAGGGTGTACGACGTCGTTGCAGGGACAAACAGGGATGCCACGGCCTGTGCCGCCTGCTGATTCAGCCCCAGCCAGCTGACGACGGCCATGGCGGCCCCACGGCCTGCCGCCGCGGTGATGATGATCAGAAATGGAAAGAAGCACAAGAATGCGAGCGAGGCCAGTTGGAAGGAGTGCCCGAAAAAGTCGACCGCCGAGAGCCGGCCCCACAGCCGGCCCGCCCCGCTCTCCTCGAAACGGCGGCCGGCGGCCCGCCACTGCTGATCTGCGCGCCACCGATGGACGTGCCTTCGCCGGTGGGGTGCGTTACTGCCGTCGCCCATGCAATGAAGTGAACCTCGGTCGACCGGCCGTGTCGCGGCAGAGGAAGGGGCGAACGCACGTACCGGGGCAAGCGGAAGCGCTGCAGCTCGACCAGCGGCCTCCACCTCGGACTCGGACTGGGCGTCATGCTGCAGTTGGCGAGTTGAGCGCGGGGGGTGCCTCTATGTTCTTCGTCAAGCGTGTGGGCAGCTTCGGTTCGGGGTTCGATCTTCTTCGGGTGCATGAGACTGTCTGGTTGTGCCGGAGATGATGAGTGAGTTGGCGGCGGTCTTGGCTGAGGCTTCGTCTCCTTCGTGGTCGCAACGTGTTCGTGCCGGGCGTGACCTTGCTTCCTTCGCTGATGTCCCTGAGTCTGCGGAAGCGTTGATGGGGCTGCTGCTGGACATCGAGGACACGGCGGTGACCCGGCAGACGGCAGAGGCCCTGGCCCGGGTGGGGACGGTGGCCGCCCTCAGGCTCATCGCTCTCGCGGTTGCCGAGGCCGATGACAACCAGGCCGACTGGCTGCAGACCGGGGTGCATGACGCGCTCGCGGGAACGGACGGTGTGCCGGATGTCGCAGCGGTCTGCGGGCAGCTCGCCCGGGATCCGGAAGAAGCTGTCCGTCGGGGTGCCGCGGAGATCACGGCATGGACGGACGACACAAGACGCTGATCTGAGTCGACCTGCCCGTGGGCTGGTTCATGCAGCCGTCGCCCGGGGGACGCGGGGTTCGTAGAAGGTGCCGTCGCGGAGCATGGCGAACAGGACGCTGATGCGCTGGCGGGCCAGGCGGAGGAGGGCCTGGGTGTGGGTCTTGCCGCGGGCTCGGCATTTGTCGTAGTAGGCGCGGGAGGCGGGATCGGCGTTCATGCAGGCGAAGGCGGACAGGAACATCGCGCGTTTGAGCTGCCGGTTGCCGCCTCTGGGTGCGTGTTCGCCGTGGATCGAGGTCCCGGACGACTTCGTGGTGGGGGCGAGGCCGGCGTAGGAGGCGAGGTGGGCGGCGGTGGGGAAGTTGCTGCCGTCACCAACGGTGGTCAGCAGGACTGCGGCGGTCCTGACGCCGACGCCGGGCATCGAGGTCAGGACCTGGGAAACCCGAGTTCGACAGTTGGTAGGCACACACGCCGAGCCAGTGCCGTTGAGCAGCGAAAACGCCCCCGCACCCCGTGTGCCCACCGGCTCCTGACGGCTCTGCGACCTGCTCTGACGCGCCCGGAATCCCGGCGGTACCCAGGAACCCCTGCCGATGGGATGCCCGCTTCTGCCTGATTATGCGGTGGAATATCTCCACCCCAGATCCAGTGATTCCCGGGTACTGGCGCGATGCTGACGGTGTAGTGGGCATGCACTTCCGCGCGCATCGCCGCAGGTGAGCGGCCCGCACACCGGCGTGTGCCCACCAACTGTCGAACTCGGGGGAAAGAGGGTGAGCCTCCAGCAGGGCGTTGATCTGGGCCTCCAGGGCCCGGCGCTGGTCGTGGACGGCTCCCAGCGAGCGGGCCAGGGAAGGGATCACGACATCGAGGGTGCCGGTCCCCGGGACGACAACGGTCTGCTCGTCGAGGGCGTCGAACACGTCGTCGATCAGCCGGGCAGCCATGCGCGGGGCCTTGGGCCGGATCACTTCGACGAGTCTGCGGCGGCCGGCTTTCCGCAGTGCGGCCGGGGACCCGTAGCGTTCCAGCAGCCAGGTGACGGCCTGGTGGTCCAGGCGGGGGCCCAAGACGCGCTCCAGCGACGGGTGGAACTGGGTGAGCAGACCGCGTATCCGGTTGGAGGTGCGGGTTGCTTCGGCGGCGAGGTCCTGGTCGAAGCCGGTCAGGACGGTCAGCTCGGCGGTGATCTCGTCGGTCAGTTCCAAGGTTCGCAGGGTGTGCGGCATGGTGCGGGCGGCGTCCGCGATGACGGCGGCATCCTTCGCGTCGGTCTTCGCCTCGCCCGGATACAGATCGGCGATCCGGCGCATGGCGAGTCCGGGCAGGTAGGCGACCTGGCAGCCCGCGTCCCGGGCCACGGTCAGCGGAAGGGCGCCGATGGAAGCGGGCTGGTCCACGGTCACCAGCACCGTGCCGAACTTCGCGGTCAGCTTGTCGAAGACGGCCTGAATCGCCCCGGGTTTGATGGAGACATCGAAGACCCGGAAGGATGCCGATCATGGCTGCGCCCAAGAAGTACTC
>NZ_JAESIF010000128.1:0-9144 GCF_016757295.1 Streptomyces sp. M2CJ-2
CGGAGTCGAAGATCGTGGAGACGCTGATCGAGGAGGCCCTGAAGATCGCCGAGCAGATGGAGAAGGACGGCATCGCCTCCGGCGAACCCCAGATCTCGGTCGCCGGCTGACCCGGCCGGTCAGGCCGTTCCTGCCCGGGAGACCCCCGGGCAGGAAACGTTTCCCCACCGCGGGGCGGCAACACACAAATTCGGCAGGTACAGTGCGGAAACCAGCAGACCCAAATGTGTGAGGCCCCCCGCGCGTGTTGACGCAGACCACTTCCCGGGTCCTCGAACCGAGTGACCTGGACGCCGCCCTCGCCGTCCTCGACCGCGAGCCGGTGGCGAACGCCTTCGTGACATCCCGGGTGCAGGTCGCGGGCCTGGACCCATGGCGGCTCGGCGGTGAGATGTGGGGCTGGTACGAGGGCGGCCTGCTCACGTCCCTCTGCTACGCCGGCGCCAACCTGGTCCCCATCTGCGCCACCCCCCGGGCCGTCCGTGCCTTCGCCGACCGCGCCCGCCGGGCCGGCCGCCGCTGCTCCTCGGTCGTCGGCCCCGCGGCACCCACCGCCGAGCTGTGGCGGCTGCTCGAACCCCAGTGGGGCCCCGCCCGGGAGGTCCGCGCCCACCAGCCCCTCATGGTCACCGACCGGCTGTCCGACACCATCGCCCCGGACCCCTACGTCCGCCGCGTCCGCAAGGACGAGATGGAAAAGATCATGCCGGCCTGCGTGGCGATGTTCACCGAGGAAGTCGGGATCTCCCCCCTGGCGGGCGACGGCGGCCTGCTCTACCAGGCCAGGGTCGCCGAACTCGTCGGCGCCGGACGCGCCTTCGCCCGCTTCGACGCCGACGGCAAGGTCGTCTTCAAGGCCGAGATCGGCGCCGCCACCGACCGGACCTGCCAGATCCAGGGCGTATGGGTGGCCCCCGAGCACCGGGGGAGGGGCATAGCCGCCCCCGGCATGGCGGCCGTGCTCCGCTACGCCCTCGCCGACGTCGCCCCCGTGGCCAGCCTCTACGTCAACGACTTCAACACCCCCGCGCGCCGGACCTACCAGAAGGTGGGTTTCCAGGAGGTCGGCGCGTTCATGAGCGTCCTGTTCTGAACCGGGGCCCAGAGCCCCGCTCCCTGCTCCCCGGTCCCGAAGTGCGGTCCGCCGCACAGTCCCGGCCCGTGCCGACGCCCTGTAGTCTCCCCGGCATGCTGCGCTTTCCCGGTCACGGGCACCCCCGTCCCGACGACATCGTGATCGGCCCCCTCGACCTCGCCGCCCACGTCGACGAGGCACTGGCGGTCCAGGCGGCGGCGTTCGGTCTCGGCCCCGACGAGGTGGCCGTACGCCGGCAGATCGTGCTGCGCCACATGACCCTGCACGGAGCCAGAGCCCTGGGCGCCACCCGCGCCGGCCGTCTCGTCGGCTTCGTCTACGGCATGCCCAACGACCGCGCCCACTGGTGGTCCACCGTCGTCGAGCCCCACCTGCGCGCCCAGGGCCGGGACCACTGGCTCGACGACTCCTTCGTCATCACCGAACTGCACGTCCACCCGCGCCACCAGAAGCACGGCATCGGCCGCGCCCTGATCACCACGATCACCGACGGGGCCGACGAACCCCGCTCGATCCTCTCCGCCATCGACATCGAGAGCCCCGCCCGCGGCCTGTACCGCTCCCTGGGGTACGAGGACCTCGCCCGCCGGGTCCATTTCCCCAGCGCCCCCAAGCCGTACGCCGTGATGGGAGCACCTTTGCCGCTCCGGCGCCCGTAGGGCCTGTCCGGCGGATCATGCCGCAGACGCGGGGGCTGGCACGCCCATCTGCGGCGTTGTCGTCACTCGCCGACGCTCCGCGTCGACTCCTTCCTCCGCCTTGCAGCTGCACGCACCAGCCCCCGCTCACCGGCGCTGATGAGGGCGCCGTCGCTTTCCTGCGACTTGATCCGCCGGACAGGCCCTAACCGATTTCCACCGCCCCGTCCCACCCGGCTAACCTCCTGTCTCATCACCTAGACGCAGCAGGAGTACGAGAACCATGGCGAACGCACCGGTCCAGCGCATGTCCCAGTTGATGGCGAAGACGCTGCGCGACGACCCGGCGGACGCCGAGGTCCTCAGCCACAAGCTCCTCGTCCGGGCCGGCTATGTGCGCCGCACCGCCGCCGGCATCTGGAGCTGGCTGCCGCTCGGCAAGAAGGTGCTCGCCAACGTCGAACGCGTCGTCCGCGAGGAGATGGACGCGATCGGCGCCCAGGAGGTGCTGCTCCCCGCCGTCCTGCCGCGTGAGCCCTACGAGGCGACCGGCCGCTGGGAGGAGTACGGCCCCGAGCTGTTCCGCCTCCAGGACCGCAAGGGCGGCGACTACCTCCTCGGCCCCACCCACGAGGAGATCTTCACCCTCCTGGTGAAGGACCAGGCGTCCTCCTACAAGGACCTGCCGGTGATCCTCTACCAGATCCAGAACAAGTACCGCGACGAGGCGCGCCCCCGCGCGGGCATCCTGCGCGGCCGCGAGTTCCTGATGAAGGACTCCTACTCCTTCGACCTCGACGACGAGGGGCTGTCCCAGTCGTACGCCCTGCACCGCGAGGCGTACCAGCGGATCTTCGAGCGCCTCGGCCTCGACTACCGCATCTGCGCCGCCACCGCCGGTGCGATGGGCGGCTCCAAGTCCGAGGAGTTCCTCGCCCCCGCCGAGGCGGGCGAGGACGTCTTCGCGGACTGCCCGAACTGCGACTTCGCCGCCAACACCGAGGCGGTCTCCTACGCGGTGCGGCCCGTCGACGGCTCCGCGGTCCCGGCCGCCGAGGACATCCCGACGCCCGACACCCCCACCATCGAGACCCTCGCCGCCTCGCTCGGCGTCCCGGCCTCGGCCACGCTGAAGAACCTGCTGGTCAAGGTCGGCGGCGAGATCGTCGCCGTGGGCGTTCCCGGGGACCGCGAGGTCGACATGGGCAAGGTCGAGGCGCACTTCGCCCCGGCCGTCGTCGAACTCGTCACCGCAGAGGACTTCGTCGGCCGCCCCGACCTGGTCCGCGGCTACGTGGGTCCGCAGGGCCTGGAGAAGGTCCGCTACATCGCCGACCCGCGGGTGGCACCGGGCACCGCCTGGATCACCGGCGCCAACAAGGCCGACACCCACGCCAAGAACGTGGTCGCCGGGCGCGACTTCGAGGTCGACGCGTACGTGGACGTCGTGGTGGTCGACGAGGGCGACCCCTGCCCGAAGTGCGGCACCGGCCTGAGGCTCGACCGCGCCATCGAGATCGGCCACATCTTCCAGCTGGGCCGCAAGTACGCCGACGCCCTCAAGCTCGACGTCCTCGGACAGAACGGCAAGCCGGTCCGCGTCACCATGGGCTCCTACGGCATCGGCGTCTCCCGCGCGGTGGCGGCCCTCGCCGAGCAGACCGCCGACGACAAGGGCCTGTGCTGGCCCGAGGAGATCGCCCCGGCCGACGTCCACGTGGTCGCCGCCGGCAAGGCGCTGCAGACCGAACTCGCCCTCGAGGTCTCCCAGAAGCTCGCCGCCGCCGGGGTCCGCGTCCTGGTCGACGACCGCGCGGGTGTCTCCCCGGGCGTGAAGTTCACCGACTCCGAGCTGATCGGCGTCCCGCAGATCCTGGTCGCCGGCCGCCGCTCCGCCGAGGGCGTCGTCGAGCTGAAGGACCGCCGTACCGGCGAACGCGAGGAACTCACCGTCGACGAGGCCATCGCCCGCCTCACGGCCTGACCCGCCCGGTGGCCCCGCGCGGAACCACCACCGCGCGGGGCACCCTTCCGGGACTCGTCCCGACGGCGGACGGGGCGGCGGGTACGGGATCAGAGCCAGGTCGCGAACTCCAGGAGGAGTTCGGCGTCCTGGCCGCGGCCCACGCGGCGGGCGCGTACACCGGACTCCACCGCGCGGAACAGCGTCCAGCCGCGCAGACGTTCCTGATCGACCTCCAGGGACTCCGCGAGACGCTTCACCCGGCGGCGGGTCGTCGCCGCCCCGGAGGTCTGGGCGACGAGGTCCTCCACCCGGTCGCGGACCAGCCGGGCCAGGTCGAAGGCGCACTCCCCGACCAGCGGGTCCGGGCCCACCGCCAGCCACGGCATCCGCTCGCCGGAGAGCACCTTGCTCTGCCGGAACGTGCCGTGCAGCAACCGGTGCTCGGGCGGTCCGGCCAGCAGCTCCTCGCGTACCGCCAGCGCCGCCGACACCAGCGGTCCCACCTCCGGATCGCCCGCGGCGGCCGCCCGCATGGCCTCGGCCTGCCGGCCGGTCCGCTCCGCCACCGTCTCGAAGGGATGGGCGGCATCGCCCGAGGGCGGCTCGACCCACAGCCGCCGCAGCGTCCCGGCCGCCTCCAGCAGCGCCTTCGCCTCCGGCAGCGACCGCACCGAGACATCCGGATGCAGCCGCTCCAGCAGCAGCGCGCCGTCGGCGGGCGGAGAAGGCTCCAGCAGCCGAACCGCGCCCAGACCGTTCCAGTGGGCCAGCGCGGCCCGCTCACTCTCCGGCCGGGCCCTCGCCGGAGCCAGCTTCAGCACCGCGGGGCCGCCGTCGGACGTCCGCACCAGCACCACCAGGCTGCTGCGCCCCCCGGGCATCTGCACCCGTTCCACGGTCAGCTCGCGCACCGCGACGGCCTCGCGTGCCGCCTCGGGCAGCTTCTCCAGCCACCGGGCACCGTCGGGAGCCGTCTCACCGAGCGCCCTCACCAGGCGCTGCGGCGGTTCGAAGACCATGCGCGAGTAGTTCCCTTCGTGCTGTGAGCGATGCCTGCCGCCGCTTTCGGCCCGCAGCCCCGTCACGCCGTCGGCGTCGGAGCCCCCGAGGCCGGGTCGGCCCGCTCGGCGAGCCCAGGGAAGGCTACGCTCTCCCCGCTCCAGCGCACCGCCCGCACCGCGGCCTCCCGCAGCGCCTCGGCCGCCGCACGGCGCCGCTCACCACGGCTCGCGCGCACCAGGTCCGAGTACACCCCGGCCACCCGGTTCTCCAACTCCGCAGCGAGCCGTACCGCCGCGGCCGCCTCCGGCACCGGGAACGGCAGCGCGTAGCCCGCGGCGGCCACGACCGGCTCGCCGCCCGTGTCCTTCACCTCGCGCACCAGTGCGTCCCGGCGTGCGCGGTGCGCGTCGTACGCCGCGCGCGCGTCCGTACGGCGCTCCTTCGCGATCCGCCCGCCCACGACCCCGTAGCCGTACACCGCCGCGTGCTCCGCGGCCAGGGCCGCCTGGAGCGCCCGCAGTTCCCGGTCCTCCGCCTCGCTCACCCGTCACCCCTTCGTCAGCAGATACACGTGCGCCGCCCCGGCCGCCACCACCGAGGCCAGCAGCCGGGCCAGCTCGGGCGGCGCGTCCAGCAGGTCCTCCAGACGCCGGTCGGCGATCTCCCGCTCCGCGGCGGCGAGCCCGGCGAGGGCGTCCTTCTCCGTCGCGGGCCCGGAGGCCGTCGGCGAGGCGGACCGC
The DNA here is from genome assembly GCF_016757295.1 of Streptomyces sp. M2CJ-2. Classification (NCBI taxonomy): domain Bacteria; kingdom Bacillati; phylum Actinomycetota; class Actinomycetes; order Kitasatosporales; family Streptomycetaceae; genus Streptomyces; species Streptomyces sp. M2CJ-2. The sequence goes on from NZ_JAESIF010000128.1 coordinate 5,443, forward strand.
TGCGCCCCGGAGGGGGACGGCGCCCCCGGCGCCCCGGGCGACGCCTGCGACCCCGCCGCCCCCTGCGACGGCGTGGACGTCGCCGTGCTCCCGAAGGCCTTCGCGTGCCGTACGACCTCCTCGCGCAGCGGACGCAGCCGCGGCGCGAGCCCGGCATGCGCCGCGATCACGGCGTCGTACCGCTCGGCCAGCTCCCTGCTGTCGCCCGCCGCACGAGCGCGTACCCGCTCGGCCGGCGAGGGACGGCTGCCGGCGGTGGTGTCGGGCTTCTCGGACCCGGCGGAACAGCCCGTCACGAGCAGGGCCGTCGAGGCGACGGCGAACAGGCTCCTTCTGCGCGGCCCCGAGCGGGCGCGTGGAGCGTGGGGGAACGGCACGGCAGACGTCCTCGGGGGCTCGTACGAACGTGGCGACGGAAAGAACGGAAAGAAGTGTGGCGGCGGAAAGAACGGCAAGGAGGGCCACAGGCCCGTGATCACGGTACCCGTGCATCCGCCCGACGACGGTCAGCGGCACCCTCCGTGAGCGGGTGGACGGCATCACCCCCCGCGACCGGATACCCTTTGACCAGACACGCGCACCGTCCCACAACAGCACACGCGGCCGAGGAGTCACCCGGATGAGCAGCACCCAGAGCGAGAGGCTTCGAGAACTTCTGGAACCGCTCGTCAGCTCGCAGGGCCTCGATCTCGAGGAGATCGCCGTGGACGCGGTCGGCCGCAAACGTGTGCTGCGCGTCGTCGTCGACTCCGACACCGGAGCGGACCTGGACCGGATCGCCGATGTGAGCCGCGCGCTCTCGGCGAAACTCGACGAGACCGACGCGATGGGCGGCGGGGAGTACACCCTCGAGGTCGGCACCCCGGGTGCGGAGCGCCCCCTCACCGAGCACCGGCACTACGTGCGTGCCACGGGCCGCCTGGTGAGCTTCCGGCTGACCGCGGGCGACGAACTGGTCGCCAGGATCCTGCGGGTCGACGACGAAGGCCTCGACCTCGAGGTGCCCGGAGTCAAGGGCCGCAAGGCCACCGCCCGCAGACTCGCCTTCGGCGACATCGGCAGGGCGCGCGTCCAGGTCGAGTTCAACCGCAAGGACGACAAGACCGACACGAACGACGCGACCGGCGCGACCGGCGCGAACGACAAGCACGACGAGACGGAAGAGGAGGCGTAACCGTGGACATCGACATGAGTGCCCTTCGGCTCTTGGTACGGGAGAAGGAGATCTCCCTCGACCTGCTGGTCGAGGCGATCGAATCGGCCCTCCTCATCGCCTACCACCGCACCGAGGGAAGCCGCCGCCACGCGCGGGTGGAGCTCGACCGGGAATCCGGACATGTGACGGTGTGGGCGAAGGAGGACCCCGAGGACCTCGAAGAGGGCCAGGAGGCCCGCGCGTTCGACGACACCCCGTCCGACTTCGGCCGCATCGCGGCCACCACGGCCAAGCAGGTCATCCTGCAGCGCCTGCGCGACGCCGAGGACGACGTGACGCTCGGCGAGTACGCCGGCCGCGAGGGCGACATCGTCACCGGCGTGGTCCAGCAGGGACGCGACCCGAAGAACGTCCTGGTCGACATCGGCAAGCTGGAGGCCATCCTGCCGGTGCAGGAGCAGGTGCCGGGCGAGACCTACCCGCACGGCATGCGGCTGCGCAGTTACGTCGTCCGGGTGGCGAAGGGCGTGCGCGGCCCGTCGGTCACCCTGTCGCGTACGCACCCCAACCTGGTGAAGAAGCTCTTCGCCCTGGAGGTGCCGGAGATCGCCGACGGTTCGGTGGAGATCTCCGCCATCGCCCGTGAGGCCGGCCACCGTACGAAGATCGCCGTCCGCTCCACCCGGTCCGGGCTGAACGCCAAGGGTGCCTGCATCGGCCCCATGGGCGGTCGCGTGCGCAACGTCATGGGTGAGCTGAACGGCGAGAAGATCGACATCGTCGACTGGTCGGACGACCCGGCCGAGATGGTGGCGAACGCGCTGTCGCCGGCCCGTGTCTCCAAGGTCGAGGTCGTGGACCTGGCCGCCCGGTCCGCCCGGGTGACGGTGCCGGACTACCAGCTGTCGCTGGCGATCGGCAAGGAGGGGCAGAACGCCCGTCTGGCCGCTCGCCTGACCGGCTGGCGGATCGACATCCGGCCGGACACGGAACAGCCCGGGGAATAGATCCGAGCCGTCGCCCGCTGAGATCACGACAGTCTCGACGGCGGCATCTGTTCGATTCTTGCCCCAAAGGGGTGAGGTCGGTCCGGGGAGGTAGACTGAGGAGTGTCTGGCCGGACACCTATCCGCGCACGCCCCGAGCGAACCTGCGTGGGCTGCCGGGAGCGAGCGGTCAAGGAAGAGCTGCTGCGGATCGTGGCGATCGAGGACGCGTGCGTCCCGGATCCACGCGGTACGCTGCCCGGCCGGGGTGCTTATGTGCACCCCGTCCCGGTCTGTCTTGACCAGGCGGTGCGCCGGAGGGCGTTTCCGCGGGCGCTCCGCGTCCCGGGACCGCTCGACGTAAAGGCGTTGCGCCACTACGTCGAGCAGGCACAGGGTTGTGAGAGCAATCCGTAAGAAGACATGCCGTGCGGAACCCCCCGTACGGTCTGGTACCTCGCGAGTCGAAAGCAGGTCGAGATTGCGATGAGCACTCGATGAGTACGCGATGAGTACGCCCATGAACTAGCGACGGTCCGGACGCAACCCGGACCTCAAAGGAGCGAAGTGGCTAAGGTCCGGGTCTACGAACTCGCCAAGGAGTTCGGTGTGGAGAGCAAGGTCGTCATGGCCAAGCTCCAGGAACTCGGTGAATTCGTCCGTTCGGCGTCTTCAACGATCGAAGCGCCCGTAGTACGCAAGCTGACCGACGCCTTCCAGCAGGGCGGGGGCAACGGCAAGTCCGCCGCGAAGCCCGGCGCCCCCCGGAAGGCGGCCCCCAGGCCCGCAGCGCCCTCGCCGGCGCAGGCTGGGGGCCCCTCCCGTGCCGTCAAGGCAGCGGGGGACCGTCCGGCTGCCCCGAAGCCGCCGGCGCCCAAGCCCGCCGCGGCCCAGCAGCCCGCGGCCCCGTCGGCGCCCTTGCCGGCCACCCCCGGTCCGCGCCCGACGCCGGGCCCGCGGCCCGCGCCGGGCCCGGCACCGGCGGCTCCGGAGTTCCAGGCCCCGGCGGCCGCGCAGGCTCCCTCCCCGGCTCCGTCCGGGCCGAAGCCCGGTGCGCGTCCCGGCGCCCCCAAGCCCGGTGCTCGCCCCGGCGGCCAGGGTCAGGGCGGCCAGGGCGGCCAGGGTGGACGTCCGGCCGGTCAGGGTCAGCGCCCCGGTGGCGGCGGTCAGCGTCCGGGCGGACGCCCGGCCGGTCCGCGTCCGGGTAACAACCCCTTCACCTCCGGTGGTTCCACCGGTATGGCCCGCCCGCAGGCGCCCCGCCCGCAGGGCGCGCGTCCCGGCGGTCCCGGTGCCCCCGGCGCCGGTCCCCGTCCCCAGGCCCCCGGTGGCCAGGGCGGCGGCGGTCCGCGTCCGCAGGCTCCGGGCGGGCAGCGTCCCACCCCGGGCTCGATGCCGCGTCCGCAGGGCGGCCCCCGTCCCGGTGGCGGCCCCGGCGGCCCGCGTCCGAACCCCGGCATGATGCCGCAGCGTCCGGCTGCCGGTCCCCGTCCCGGTGGCGGCCCCGGCGGCCGTGGCCCGGCCGGTGCCGGTCGTCCCGGCGGCGCTCGTCCCGGTGGC
>NZ_JAESIF010000129.1:0-9054 GCF_016757295.1 Streptomyces sp. M2CJ-2
TCCCATCATCGCAGGTCAGCGGGCACCTCTTCTCGTTCCGCCTTCCGCAGCCGGCCGTCATGCGGTGGATCCAGGTTGAAACAGCCGTACGAACATCTGTGATCTCGTACAGGCCGTCATACCGGTAGGAGTCGGACGGCGAGTACCGCGGGTCCCCCTCGTACCCTCGGATCACGCGGATGGGATGCCCCCGCTCATAGCTGAGCCGGAGGGCAGCGTTGTCCACATACGACCAGGATTGACTACGCAGCAACCTGCCGGTGGAATCCTTGTCCTTGCCCTCCGAAGCCCCCGTGTACCGGATCCAGTCCCAGTGGTCTTCATCGTCCTCATAGCCCCCATGCAGGACGATCGCGTCTCCGACCCTTCTACCGTCCTGGTCCTCGAGCCAGGAAATACCCCGCTGGTTCGTTTGGTGCAGTTTCGCCCGTTGTACGTCCAGCCGCCGATGGAAGACCTCGCCTACAGGCACGCCTTCTACATGTCCGATGACTCGTTCGATTCCCATCCGCTCATACTTGAGCGAGATCGATCAACTTTGTCAATTTCCCTTTAAGGTCAGCCAAGTTGAGGCCGCAAGGCTCGTCCCCTCGGCTACCTCAGCCAGGGCTGTCAGAGCGCTCTGTTACACATGTGCCTCATCGCCCCGAGCGCTCGAAGGAGCTCACGTGTCCGAACTGGAGGACCTGGCCCACCCCGCCCCGGGTCTGTACGAGCAGCTGATTACGCTCCGCTTCGAGGAAAAACTGAGGGAGCTCTCCCGGCTCGGCTGGCGTCCGGTGAGCGACGTCGTAGGGCCCGAATCGGTCCCTCACGTGCTCGCGCGGCACGTTTCCCACACTGTACGCCGCGTCCTCCAGAACCTGCCCGAGGACGATCGTGTGCACGCGGCCAACCACATCCTGGAATCCATCAGCACGCTCAAGGGCGCACAGGAGTGGGTGGACCTCGTCGCAGACGGCCCCCGGCAACTCCTGGCCGTCACGCGGCAGGAAGCACCTGGGGTCTTCGCCATACGCCCCGGCGTCCCACTCTCGGACACCGCGCTTCTCACCAACTCCCCCGAGGACCCGAGCCTCGGATTTGAACTGCGCGCGGAGCTCGCCACCGCCGACCGTGTGGACCTTCTGTGTGCCTTCGTCAAATGGCACGGGCTGCGCGTCATCGAGCGGTCCTTGCAGGCAGCCCGGGAGCGGGGTGTACCGATACGGGTTCTGACCACCACGTACATGGGGGCCACCGAGCGGCGAGCCCTGGACCGCCTGATCGAAGATTTCGATGCCGAGGTGAAGGTCAACTACGAGACGCGGTCGACTCGGCTTCACGCCAAGGCGTGGCTGTTCCAGCGGAACAGCGGCTACCACACGGCGTACGTCGGCAGCTCGAATCTGTCGAAGGCCGCGCTCCTCGACGGCCTCGAATGGAACGTGCGCTTGTCCTCCGTGGCCACGCCCGAGGTGATGCGGAAGTTCGAGGCGACGTTCGAGTCGTACTGGAACGACCCGTCCTTCGAGACGTACGAACCCCACACCGACGGCAGTCGCCTTCAGGAAGCGCTGGCAGTGGCCGGTGGTACTCCCTCAGCAGACCGATCCATCACGCTGTCCGGTCTCGAGGTGCGGCCGTACCCCCATCAGCGCGACATGCTCGAGCGCCTTGACGTCGAGCGCGAGTTGCACGATCGGCACCGCAACCTCCTGGTGGCGGCCACGGGTACGGGTAAGACGGTCATGGCCGCGCTGGACTACAAGCATCTCCGCCGGAAGCACGAGCGCGACCTACGCCTCCTCTTCGTCGCCCACCGCAGGGAGATCTTGCAGCAGTCCTTGCGGACCTACCAGGACGTCCTGCTCGACGCGAACTTCGGAGAGCACCTGCACAGCGGCGAGATCCCGGAGCGCTGGACGCATGTCTTCGCAAGCGTGCAGTCGCTCAACGCAAAGGCGCTTGAGCGCCTCGCCCCCGACCACTTCGACGTCATCGTGATCGATGAGTTCCATCACGGAACCTCGCCGACGTACCGGAAGATCGTTGATCACTTCCAGCCGCTGGAGCTGCTCGGTCTGACGGCCACCCCCGAACGCATGGACGGCAAGAACATCCCGGACGAGTTCTTCGACGGCCGTATCGCCGCCGAGATGCGTTTGTGGGAGGCACTGGACAACAACCTCCTCTGCCCTTTCCACTACTTCGGCATCAGTGACAACACCGACCTGAGCGCCGTGGAGTGGAAGCGGGGAGCCTATGACGTGAGCTCGCTCAGCAACGTCCTGACGGGTAACACGGTCCGCGCCGGCCTCGTCGTGAAGGCCATCGAGGAGAAGGTGGCGGATCCCAGCCGTATGCGGGCGTTGGGGTTCTGCGTCTCCGTCGCTCATGCGCACTTCATGGCAGAGTCCTTCCGTTCCGCCGGCTTCAACGCCGTCGCCGTGTCCGGAGAGACACCGGCTGATCAGCGGCGGCAGGCACTCACGGACCTGAAGTCCGGGGATCTGCAGGTGGTCTTCTCGGTCGACCTCTTCAACGAAGGGGTCGACATCCCCGATGTCGACACCCTGCTCCTCCTCCGTCCCACCTCGAGCGCGACCGTGTTCCTCCAGCAACTCGGCCGTGGTCTCAGGCGCTCCGACACCAAGGCGGTGTTGACCGTCCTGGACTTCATCGGCCAGCACCGCAAGGAATTCCGTTTCGAGAACCAGTTCCGCGCCCTGACGAATCTGACGCGCAAGCGGCTGCTGGACCACATCGAGCACGACTTCCCGCAGCTCCCCTCCGGCTGCGAGATCATGCTGGAGGAGAAGGCCAAGCGCACGATCATCGCCAACATCAAGGACCAGCTCAGCGTCAACGTGACCACGCTGGCCCGTGAAGTCGCCGCTTACTCGGATCCCCGCCTCAGCCGCTACCTGGAGGAAAGCGGACGGGAGATCAAGGAGCTGTACCGGGGGAACGGGAACTCGTGGACCGGGCTGCTCCGCCGCGCCGGATTGATGGACCGCGAGGGGTCCGAGGGAGAGGCCGCGCTCCTCAAACGGGTACCTGCCTTCCTCCACGTCGACGACCCGCTGCGCGTGGCCGAGTACACGCGCATGCTGGAAGATGACGCCCCTACCTACAGCAACCTCGATGAGCAGGGGAAGGCGTACGCACGCATGCTCTTCTTCCAACTGTGGCCGCTGGGCGGTGTCACGAGGAAGGGCTTCGCGCACTACGACGCCGGGTTCGCCGTCCTCCGAAAGCAGCACGCTTTCCGCAGTGAGCTGCGCCAAGTGCTGGCGTACAACCTCGCACACACCGAGCACGTGCCCATCCCTCTCCTCGGAGCATCCGGAGACCGGGGTGTTCCGCTGGCCGTGCACGCTTCCTACACCCGCGAAGAGATCCTTCCCGCTCTCGGCCAGTCCGACATCGGGGGCTTCATGCCGGGGGACTTCCGGGAAGGAGTGAAGTGGTGCGAGTCCGTGAAGACCGACGCGCTCCTCATCACCCTCGAAAAGGACGAGAAGGACTTCTCCCCGCAGACCCGCTACCGGGACTTCGCGCTGAGCGAGACGCGGTTCCACTGGGAGTCCCAGAACCAGACCTCGGAGACGTCCGCGACCGGGCTGAGATACCAGCGTCACATCGCTCAGGGCAGTCAGGTGCTGCTGTTCGTCCGCCGCTACAAGACCACCGACATAGGCGGTGCTCAGCCATGGATGCTGTTGGGCCCTGCCGAGTACGAGAAGCACGAAGGCAGTAAGCCGATGGCCATCACCTGGAAGGTGAAGTACCCCATTCCGGCAGACGTGTTGTCTTACGCCAAGGCGGTGGCTGCGGGCTGACCTTCATCGAGAGGTGCGAGCCGCATCCAGTTCGGCCTCGAAGCGCGTCTGAGCGCGGTCGAGGATGTCATCGGCGTCATGGCCATGATCCTGAAGCCAGTGCAGGAGGTCGGCGATGACGTCGATGGCGGTCGCCTCGGCCGCCAAGGAACCCAGCCGGCTTCGCCGAGACGTGGTGCAGGGCTCGCTCTCTCCGTAGGAGCTGAGCACCCTCGCGACTCTCGCTCCCCGTGCGCCGCCCGTATGCCCCTCGGGCACGGCTGGTACGGCGACGAGCTCGCACCACGTCACTTTGCAGTCGCCGTGCAGTTCGACGCCCCAGCGATCCGCGAGGGCGTCGACCAGCGCCATACCACGTCCTCCTTCGGCGTCGTCACTGGCTTCCAGGAGGGTGGGAAGCGCGCGGGCGTCGGGGTCGCGTACCTCGATGCGGAGACGGGTTCCGTTGAGGAGGACGGCGAGATGGGCCGGGGTTCCTCGACTGATGTGCGTGATCACGTTTGCGATGAGCTCGCTTACACACAGTTGGGCCGAGTCGATGAACTCTTGGAAGCCCCAGGCTTCCAGATGCGTCCGCACGAGGCTGCGCAAGGTTGAGACCTCTTCCGGCTCCGCGAGGAAGGGAAGCCCCCAAGATGTCAGGGACTTGTAGGCGACATGCTCCACGGTTCAACTCCTACCTGAGCCACGATGGTTACACGCTGAAGCTCACTCCACACTGAGAGTTGCATTGAAACTCTCAAAATGGAACTCTCATCACGCGTTAGTGGGAGCGTGGAAGCGCACTGAGCGCCCCCGCGCACACGCCGCCTTGCCCCGGCGTCCCACATCTGTGGACGCTCTGAAGTGATCGAATCGAAGGGCTACTTCTATGCCGGTTGGACCGACGACCCGCAGGCGCCAGTTGGGCGCCGACCTGCGCCGACTGCGTGAGCGCAAGGGCCTCACGCTCGAGGAAGCAGGCGCCCGAGTGGGCATCTCAAAGGCAACGCTCAGTCGCTACGAGACGAAGGAGGGCACGGTCAAGTGGCCCGCAGTAGAAGCCCTTTGCCGGGAGTACGAAGCCTCAGACGAGGAACGACTCGCCCTCATCGAACTGGCGAAGGGCGCAAAGATCCAGGGGTGGTGGCGCTCACTGGCAGACCCCATCCCCGAGTCCATGAACCTGATGCTCACACTTGAGGACGAAGTCGTACGCGAGGACCACTACGCGTGCATGTACATCCCGGGCCTCCTCCAGACACGCCCTTACGCAGAAGCCGTCCACCGGGCGTCAGAGGTGCACTGCCCGGAGCGGGAGGTACAGCACATGGTCGACATCCGCATGAAGCGGCAGGAACTCCTGGAACGCAAGGAGCCACCCCGCATCTGGTGCGTGATCGACGAAGCCGCTCTCAGGCGCCAAGTGGGCGGACGTTCGGTCATGCAGGAACAGTTGGGTCACCTGCTGGCCATGGCGGAGCGCCCACACGTGACCGTACAGGTGCTGCCCTTCTCAACAGGAGCGCATGCTGCGTCCGTTGGGAGCTTCGTCGTTTTGCGCGGCCCGTCGCCCGAGTTGGACGTGGCGTACGTCGATCTCCTCGGTGGCGGCTTGTTCATGGAGAAGAAGCCGGAGCTGGAGCGGTATAGGTTGGCGTTCGAATATCTGAGCGCCCAGGCACTCGACCTCGAGTCGTCGACGGAGCTCATCCAGCGCCTAAGCGAGGAGTGACGATGACAGCGGCCTCCAGCCCTCAGTGGTTCAAGTCCTCCTACAGCGGCGGCAGCGGCACCGAGTGCGTGGAGTGCGCGCGGGTCGATGGTGGAATGTGGGTGCGTGACTCGAAGTGGCGGGGCGGGCCGGTACTGACCGTCACGAACGCCTCCTGGCAGGCGCTGCTGGATACGGTGGGATGCGGTGCACCGGGTCTTCGGTCGGAGAGCTGAGCCGATTCGTTCGGGTCACGTCCGATGGCCGAGGTTGTCGTTGATGATGCTCACATGACTCACCGCATCAACGCTCTGACCTCGACCATCGGCCTCCTTGTCGGCCTGATGCTGCTCATCGTTTCCGTTCAGCAGTACCGCTCCGGGGCGTCGGCGCTCTGGGTCGCGGCTGGAGCTGCGATCTTCCTCAGCACCTTGTACACGTTCGTACGGGACGTGCGGCGACTGCGCGCCGGGCGGACGTCCTGATGAGCGGTGTCGACCTCGAAGGGTCGCGCCCGGTCGGCGCCACGGCGGGACATGCTCAGCACAAGTCACCTGGATGAAGCGATACTTGGAACGACAGGGCCCGGTGGGGACAGTGAAGACCGGCCACCGTAAAGGCGCGTGGCGGGTGGGGCGCCGGAAGAGGGGGACGGGTGGCAGCGTCGAGGATGGTGTGGGGGGAACCGGATCCGAACCTCGAACTGGCCGCGGAGGCGGGTGACGTCGGGGCGATGAAGGCTCTCGGCAAGCACCTTCACGAGTCCCCTGGCGGCCTGGAGCACGCCGAGCGGTGGCTGCTCGCCGCGGCCGAGGCCGGGGATCGCGAGGCGATGTACCACCTGAGCGGGATCTACTGGGACCTCGCCGTCAGCAGGCACCCGAACGGCGATGCGGACGAGGCCAGGTCGGCCGACTGGTGCAGGCGCGCGGCGCGGGCGGGATGGCCCGAGGCGGTGCGGGCCATGGGCCGGAAGAGCGGCATCAGCGGCGACGAGCGTGAGTTCTGGCTTCGGCGCGCAGGGGAGGACGGGGACCCGTGGGCCATGACCTCCCTGGCAGAGCTGGCCGAGGAGCGGAAGCGGCCCGAGGACGCTGAGCACTGGTACCGGATGGCCGTCGCCCACGGTATGTCCTCCGTGCGCACCGATCTGGCGTACCTGCTCATGGGGCAGGGGCGGCTGAGCGAGGCGGAGGAGTGCGTGAGGCCGGAGGCCGAGGCGGGCTCGGTGAGAGGCGCCCGGCAGCTGGCCGATGTACTGGAGCAGCTCGGTCGGCGGCAGGAAGCCTCCGCATGGCGGGAAACACACGAGGCTCTGCGCGCCCGGGAAATCGAGGAGAGCGTCCACCAGTCGTGGGGCGCTGCACCGGAGCTCGCCACGGTCGCCGTCACCGCGCTGGTCACGACCGCCGTTGTGCCCTTCGTCCAGGGACTCGTCGCCAAGGCTGCCGAGGATGCCTACGGGCAGGCCAGGAGCCTCGTCCGCCGGATGCTGCGCGGGAACGGGGAGCCGGGACCGGCCGCCGAGGCCGTCGAGGAGTCCACGGGTGAGGAGGAACCCGGCCTCCTCATCGCCGACGACGCGGAGGCGGGGATCACCCTCTTCATGTGGTCGAATGCCTCTGACGAGGCACTGCGAGCCCTCTCGTCGCTCGACATGGACGAGCTGGCCGTCCGCAGACCGGACCAGGGCAGGGTGCGCCTCGTGTGGCATCCCGCGACCGGCAGGTGGCGCATCCGCGGGGAATGACCCACCGTCGTACAGGGCATCCGACACCGCATCGCCCGCAAGGACACCGAGACCTCGCAGCGGCTGGGCCGTCACCGCTGGACCATCGGACGCACCGTGCAACGGCCCGGCTCACCGGCTGCCGCCGCCTCCACCGCTCCACCGCCGCTACGAACGCGAAGCCCGGGCCGAGTGGACCTCGACCGTGAGTCCGGCCCCGTCGCGACGGAGTTCGCGGGCCGGGGCGAGTCGGGGAACTCATCCTTGACGGATGGCGGTGACCACAGAACGCTGTGCCGCTGTGTGTACGAGCGCTGACAGGACGGCGCCGACCGCGTACCAGAGCAGGTCGGGCGCGTTGAAGGTGGAGCCCAGGACGAGCCTGGCGGCGAGGCTGTGCACCGCCAGCTCACCGGGGATCCCGGTGAGCTGGAACAGCTCCACCGCGCAGCTGAAGCCCAGGGCCGCGACGGCGGCCGCCGTCGGCTTCACCCGGGGTGCGACCAGCACCACGAGCACGTGGACCAGGGCCGTGTAGAGCGCGTCGCCCGCGTACTTGGCGATGTCACCCGTCATCACTGCCCTGATCCCCAGACCCGCCGCCAGGGTCAACAACGCCGCCGCGCAGGCGATCAGGCGCGTGCGCGTGAGAAGTCCCATGCCGAAACCCTACGCGGCCACGCTGTTCAGAAAACGGGACGGCAGTGACCGGCCGACGGGAACCTCGGCGTGACCGGGGCCGGCCTGCGACGACAGTACCGACACCGCGCCGGAAGAGCTGCCGCAAGTGGCCTGTGCGAGGACACTCGGCCCTCAGCCCGGCCTCACCGTCGGCAGCGAGCCGGCGCAGGAAGGCCCGGCGTTCGGGCAGACAGCAGCTCGTGGCGGGCTCGTCCCCGACACCGGCGCCTGCGCGCCGCCCACGGTCAATCCCCTCCCCGGCGTGACCGGCCAGAAGACCGTCCCGGGCCGGTCAGTTGACGTGACGACGTCGTCCCAGGAGATGCTCGACGCCCCGGTCCCCGCTGGTGGTTGTCAGTGGCCCCGCTCACCTGTCCGACGCGGCACCGGTTCCCGGGCAACCGAACCCGCCGAAACCGTGGTCTGGAGGGCGAGGGAGGGTGCTTGATGCAGGTCGAACAAGAGGCCGAGTTCCAAGAGTTCGTCACGGCGCGGTGGTCCCATCTCGTACGGACCGCGTATCTGCTCACGGGCGACGTGCACTACGCCGAAGACCTGGCTCAGACGGCGCTGGCCAAGGCGTACCGCTCATGGCGGCGCGTCTCGCGCAGCGACAAGCCGGAGGCGTACGTCCGGCGGATACTGGTCAACTGCAACAGCGACCGGTTCCGCAAGCGGCGGGTCACGGAGGCGCTGACCGCGGTGCCGCCGGAGGTGGCCGGGCGCGACGAGGCCGTCTCGTGGGCCGCCGAGCGCAGCGCCCTGCTCGCGGCACTGGCCGGACTGCCGCCGAAGCAGCGGGCGGTGATCGTCATGCGCTACTGGGAGGACCTGTCCGAGGCCGAGGTCGCCGAGGTGCTCGGCTGCTCGCCCGGCACGGTCAAGAGCCAGGCCTCCAAGGCGCTGGCGAAGTTGCGTACGCATCCGGGACTCGCGCAGGTCGTGGACGAACCTGTCCGCAGCCGAGTGCCGTCCGGGCAGGGAGGCAGGAAGTGAACGAGGAGCAGAAGCAGCAGGGGACGGGAAGCAGCGGGGACTTCGAGGAGCAGCTGCGCGAGCTGCTCGCCGAGGACGCGAACACGATCCGGCCCGCGCCGGCGGCGTATCCGGCGATCCGCCGCCGGGGC
>NZ_JAESIF010000013.1:0-145569 GCF_016757295.1 Streptomyces sp. M2CJ-2
GGCTCCTCATGCCATTCTCGCAGGCCAGCCCGCGAATCCGCCGACCACGTGTGCCTACCTACTGATGAAGTCGGGAAATCGAACGCGCGTGCAATAAGTCATGGGGGTGAGTCTTGCGTGTCTGCAGCCTGTCCGGCACGCTGAAAGGACAAGTCCTCCGCAGACTGTTGACCGAGCAATGCCGCTGCTACTGAGGAGGAGCCAGCCGTGGAAGCGCTCTCGCCTCAAGGCGCTCTGCTCGTGTCGTGTATTTCCCGTCTGCCCGAGCGTTCCCTGCCACGACATGCGTGGGCGGCCGAAGTCCTCGTCGAGCAGCTCTGGGCAGGCTCGCCCGCCAGCCACACCGACACGTGGCATGAGGTGCTTGCTCCAATGATTGGGCAAGGGGGTGTTGATGCGCGGCGGGTGCGGGCCGAGATCTGGGAACTCGCACGTTCGGGTGCCCTGGTGCCGGTCGGTGCGGGAAACACTGCGAAGTACGAGACGGCGGACTTCGCCGAGAGGATGGCCGCCGAGGGTCTGTCACCGCAAGAGTGGCAGGTCGTCGACTTCGCTGTGCGTCAGCTGACGGCCAGGCTGTTGGCCCTCTCGAAAACATCACGCGCGTCACTATGATCCAGGTTGGGGGCCGTTGCGTCCTTATCCACCCGGCGCCATGAGAGCGTCTTTTTGCAGTGAGTGGCCAGTGTGACCCCTCCCTCTTTGGAGGGCTTGGCCGTGATGCGCACGCGTGTCTTGGGTTTGCGGAGGAACGGTGCCTCCCAGGTCTGTTCTTCGGTCTTCTGCCAGTCCGCGATGCGGATTCTGGCGATCTGGTCGCTCATTTCTCGGGCCGTCTGGAAGCGGCGGGCCGGGTCAGGGTCTGTGGCTTTCTGCACCAGTTTCCGCAGCGACTTGCACACCCATGGGGGCAGGACTGCGTCTTCTTTACGCAGAGGGGGCCGACCAGCCAGGAGCGCGTCAACGACGTCTGTGGTCGAGTACGAGGCGTAGTCGAATCTCCCCCTGAGCAGTTCGATCAGAACCACGCCGAGGGAGTACAGGTCGGAGGAACGAGTCAGCCCGTCCGCGATCAGCAACTCAGGCGGAGCGTACAGGTGGGGCGCGTTCACGCAAGGCGCTTGGCCGGTGTCGTCCATGGCGCCAGCCAGGCCCAGGTCGCCGATCTTGACTGTGTCGGCGTCGCCGGTCAGGAACAGGTTCGGGCTCTTCACGTCACGGTGCAGAATGTTGTACCGCTCGTGCATCTCGGTCAGACCCCGCAGGGCCGCACGGATGATCCGCAGCGCCTCGGCTGCTGTGAAGTGCTCGCCCTTCAGCATCGCGTCGGTGATGCTGCCTTTCTCGTAATAGGGCATGAACACCTCGACGACTTGCATGGGAGCTTTGAAGCTGGGGACGGTCGCGACCGAGCGCACCTTCACCACGTTCGGATGAGTGATCATTTCCATGACACGAGGCTCCACCAGGTCCGCGCCCTGGACTTCGGAGAGGTCGATGCGTTTACCGACCAGCCACGTCTCCAGGACGGGATCCAGCCACACGCGCACCTCACGCAGACCGCTCGGCATGCTGTGGAGGCACTCGTAGTCCAGAATGAGCGGTCTCTCGCGCTCGTTCACAACCCTTGTCCTTCGCTGCTCTCCCTGGACATCTCGACGGCGTAAGCCTTGGCTGCGGCGAATGCCGGTCCGCGCCCCGCCGTCCAGTACAAGGGGGGCTGGGTGAACCCGACCTCTTTGCAGTCGAATAAGGCCAGCTTGGGTGCGGAGACGCCGACGAGTTTACCGATGCGCTCCGTATTCCACTCTTCGCATGTGATCCCTTGCTCGACGCAGGACAGCATGAGCGCCGAGATCAGCGAGATGCGGTCGAAGGCCTCGCGGTACACCCATTGGTTGTTCTTGCGGGTGGCCACGATGATCACGGCGTCAGGCTGCAGCACGCGGAGGTCCTGGGCAATCCTCTGATGGGTGTCTCCCAGTCGCTGCGTCCCCGTCAGGCCAACTGCGGGCATGAGGCGTTCGGGGGCGCCGGGTGTGTGGGAGATGTCCTGGGTGTCTTCGGCGGCAGTGAGCGCGCCGTAGTGGATCGCACCTGATGAGACAGCCACACCCAGGACCTTCATACGTCACTTCTTTCCGGGAAGTACCGGCCTGTACGCCTGCGGACAGGCCGGGTTGAGAGCGGATCGTTGTTTCGCATGCGGCGGTCAGCCGCGCCAGCTACCCCTTGATCAGCCGCAGGTCAGGCCGCACTGGCGCCGATTGCCTGCCGCCTCCGTCGACGCCGATGGGTACGAGTCCGAAGACGTACTCATTGAGTTCCTCAGGATAGATGTTCAACTCGGCTGCGACATCTGCCGGAGACATGTTCAGGGGTTGACGCAGGGCCTCGAACACCTTTGCGAGCAACTGGCTGCTCTCGCGGACGAGGGAGGAGCCCGGCTCGTCGCGGCGGTACCCGCGGTGCGCAAGCTCCTTAACGGTCTGGGTGTAGCGCCATTCAGAGAGCAGTCCGAGCTTGCGCAGTCGATAGGTCAGCGCCATGGCGGAGACGCCCCATTTACGCTTGGCGCTGAGTATCCGGTCGAGAGAGGCGTTGTTGAGTCTCTGGGCGAGGATGCCGGCACGCGGCATGAGGAAGGCGGAGGCGAAGTCGTTGGCCTCGCCCTCGGAGTCCCGCCCGTGGGGGATGCGGTGTTCGCAGTGCAGTACGAGGTGCCCGAGTTCGTGGGCGGCGTCGAAGCGGCCACGCTCCCCAGTCTTGCGCGTGTTGAGGAAGACGTAAGGGGTGCCTGCGTTGATGGTTGAGAAAGCATCAATGTCCAGGCAGTCCGACGGCAGGGAGAACACACGTACGCCGTTGGCCTCCAGCAGATGCACGGTGTTGGGGACGGGAGCCTCCCCTAGGCCCCACGCGGCGCGTACCTGCTCGGCGGCTGCCTCCGGCTTGAGATGGGGATAGGTCGGCACGTTCGGCTTCGGCAGCTTGAACAGCCCTGCCAGCCAAGTATTGAGCGCCACCGCCACGGCCCCTGAGCTCAACGCGCTGTCACGCTCAGCGGCTGTCATCTTGGACGGCGCCCTGAAACTGACCGCGTCCAACTGCAGTTGAGTGGGCGGAGGGGCCTCGAAGAATGCGACCGGATAGTGAAGTGCGGCCGCGAGGGAGGAAAGCGTCTCCGGTGACGGTGGCCTGCGGTGGTTCTCGAAGGCAGTGATGCTCTGCGCCGAGAACCCCGACCGCCGGGCCAGTTCGGCCAACGTCATCCGTCGCCTCTTACGGGCAAGGACCAACCGTTCAGGGGTGAACACTTTCCTCAGCTCCCACGTCCGCACTCTTACACTTCGGTCAGCCCCCCAGCAGCTCCACGACAACCTCCGGGCCGCTGTCGTCACCCGGATCATCCAACAGCGCAATGTCCGTACCGGGGTCGTTCAGGTCAGGCAGCACCAGAGGGATGCGTTCCTGCCACTCATCGACGAACTTCCCGTTCATCTTGATCGGCAGCGACAGCTCGGCGGAGATCACTCCCTTGTCCCACTTGTAGAGCAGGCACCACGTCGGGATCTGGTCGAGTTCACGGCCGTACAGCACCTCGTCGTGGCTGAGGAACGCTAACTGGCCGTTCCTCTCCACCAGGCGGGCCATGGCAGGGCCCTTCGGGTTCTTCGACTTCACCCGAGCCTTCAGATCGCCGATGCCTCCCTGGGCACTGATCGCCGTGACCGCGTGACTCATGCTGGGGTGGATCATCCGGAGGATGCTGTCCCGCGAGGTGTGGCTCCACCCGTCCGGGTGGAGCGCCTCGGCGAGGTACCGGTTGGTGCGGCTCCAGAACGTGAACCCGGCCATGGCCGGCGCATCGAAGTCGGTGCAACTACGCACATCAGCCGCCGCCAGATCGAGCGCCCCATGGAAGAGGCCGTTCGAGAAGTCGAGCTGCGCGAGCCGCTGCACGCGCCACTCGGGATCCAGGTTCTGCACAGCTCCTCCAGACAACCGCGGGTTTCAAAAACCATACCTCATTCGAGGTGGCGTTTTTGAAACCACGATCATCATCGCATCTCAGTTCGAATATGTCATCTTCCCGGTCCCAGGCGGACGTCCGCCTGGGACCGGGCATCCATACGGTAGGTGCGGCGGCACGCTCATGATCATCCCGCTTCGGCGGACTTCCGCTCTTCTCTGGCTGAGAGGCGGCCCGTGTGTCCGCCTTGTCGCGGTCCGCCGCAGCCTGAACGGTGCGACTGCTCGGCGCTTCGGCCTGCAGCCGTGCCGCAGCGGCCGGCTGGCATGCCGATGGATATTGGGCTTGGCCCGCCGCACCAGTGGTCCGCTTCACGCCAGCGGGGTCCGACAGATACTGAAGGCGTGAACATGGGTACTCCACCCGATCCGGCGTCCATCGGCGAGATCCTTCGGGCGCGTTATCGCCGCCTGCCCGAGCGGCTCGCGGATCTGGCGGGCCCCACCAGCGGTGTTGTGGCACTTTCTCTCTATGTGGCCTGGTCGGGGCGTATGAGCTTTGCCCTAGATGGGCCCGAATCGCGGATGGGCCTGTACCGGATCGCGCTCGCCGAGGGCCAGCAGGGCGATCTGATGGCGTTCCTCGATCACGGGCTGCTCGTCGAGCAGTGGCCCGTCCTGCGCAAGCCGATCAGCCGTCACGTCCGCGAGGCATGGAAAGGCACCTTTCCCGAACTGGTGCAGGCTGCCGCGCCCGTCGATTGACGGCGCCGCCCCGTGAGCAGTTCACGCCTCGGACTCCGTTCACGCCCCTGTGCTGGTCCATAAGGCGGCCCGGCCGTCAGTGCCCCTGCGCAAGCATCCAGTGCACGTCACCTGAGTCCGGGCAGATCCGCCACCCCTCCAGGACACCGGTCGCCGTCAGGCGAGTCAGCGCACCGTGAAACCCCTGATCATGCAGGCCACAGTCACGGATGATCCGGTCGTATTCGCTCCGCCCCTCCCCCGAGGACGGATCGCTGTGCGCCGAGAGATAGACGCCCGGCAATCGCAACCGGGGCTCGGTCTCCCCCATCCGGGAAGGGCATCCGGTACGCAGTGCCCAGTCGGCCGCGCGCCGCCGGTCGGGGCAGGCCGGTGACTGGGCGAGCAGCGTGGCATCGCGAAGTTCCGCGGCGACCCCGGCCGCTCCGGGACCGTTCACCACGTTCAGCCACCGCGCCCGCTCCAACTCGTGGCATGTCCACCCGGTGTCGATGCGAAGACCGCGCAGCAGACCCGCGGGGAGTTCGACATGCATATACGCGTTCATGCGCAGTGCGCACTGCAGGGCGAGGAGTCTGGCCCCGGCAGAGACGTCCGCGGGCAGGGCCACGGCCAGGTAGCTGAGGATCTCGCCCACGCGGACGCGCTCTCCCGGCCCCCTGGGCCGCCGGCTGCGACGCGGTCGCCCAGAAGGCAGGTGGAGGGGTGCGGCCAGCACGGTATCGGGGACGATGGCGGCCTGGGCGGTTGCCGCGGCGCAGGCGCCGCAGGCGTCGGCGAGGCGCCAGATGCGGCCGCCACGTTCGCAGGCCAGGAGCAGACGGATGGGCCCGGCGCACCCGCGGTGGCGGCGGTGCCAGCGGCAGCCGCGTTCATGGCACTGGCAGGTCCGCAGGTGAGGCGCGCGGAGATCACTGCGGGCGTGCCGGGCAAGGTGGGCAAGGGCTGCCGAGCGTGCGGACTCCGCGGTCACCCGCCAGGCGTCCTGGGGGCAGTGCTGGCAGACGAGGACGAGCCCGCCGGTCAGGCATCTCAGTTCCACTGTCCAGGTCCGCGGCGCCTGAGGACACACGGTGCGCAGCCTCATGGGCGTGTGTCCCTCCTTTCCTGATCCGGCGCCAGCCCTACCGCACCGTGCGGCGGGGCGGCCGACACCGTAGTGCAGACTCCTGCCCTCCCGCCGGGAGCCACTGGGTGAAATAGGGCAGAGGTCTGCACTGACAGGGCAGGGTTCTGCACCGTCGGATGGTCGGGTGACGATCTTGCCGCCTGATCCGGACCTCGACGCGCTCCGGAGGGAGCTGGGGCGCCTGCGGGCTGAGCGCGGGTGGAGCTATGACGAGCTTGCCTCCCGCAGTGGCCTGGCCAGGCGCACCGTGATCGAGATCGAGCAGGGCCGCACCATCGGCACCCTCAAGACGTGGCACGCCCTCGCACACGCCCTGGACACACCCTTCGACGAGCTCTTCGCCATCCTCTGCCACGAGCACGACCTGCCCGGAGCCGGCGCCAGTTCCGACAGCTGATTCAGGGCGTCCGGCACCGGTAGCGATTCACCCGATCCGGCAACGCTGTATCGAATACGTGATCAGTCGTTCGTACTGCTGTCGCCCTGTTCTGCTCTCCTCGGGGGATCATCCGGGCCAGGTGCCGCCGGTGCTGTGTGTCGGCTGGCAGGTTCACCCGCATGCACTCCTCACCTTCTCCTTGTGGACGGCACTGGGACGGCAGCCGCGCGAGCGCGCCCCGGCGGCGGTCCCTGCGTATCGCCCCCGACAGCACCAGCCGCCTGCTGCGCTGCGGCCAGACCGCCTCCTGCCGCGAATGTGGCAATCCCGTCGAGTGGTACCTGCGCGTCGACGATCGCCCAGTGCAGCTGCACCCGCGCGAACTACCCACGGCTCAGGTGCCGGAGTCCTGCCGCTGGCACGTCAGCCGCGGCGTCGCCCATCCCGCGGGCGATGGGAGCAGCTGGTGTCGGCTCGCGCACGCACTGCTGTGCCCCGCCCGCCCGGGGCCGCCAGCCGCATCGGAGTTGTCCGGGCTGCGCCGGTCTCTCGCCCTGCGCACGCGCCGTCTGCTCAACGCCGGAGTCCTCACTCCGCCTGCCACACCAGCCGACAGTCCGCCGCCCGGTGAGACATCCTGCCGTCCGGCCCGGCCCGTCGTGCAGCTGCTGTTCGTCCGTTACCTGGCCTCCCGTCCCGTCGACGAGATCCAGTGCGTCGCCCAAACCGTACGCCGTACCCGATGCACCGCCAAGGTCCTCGGCCCTGGCGCTCTGCACGGCGTGTGGACTTTGGTGCCGGTGAGCGCGCACCACGGTCAGCTCACGCTGCCGTCGGATGTCATGGCCGTCTACAGCCTGTCCTCGCTGCCGTATCAAGAACAGCTGCGCTGGCGCGCCCAGCGGTGCGAGCAGCATGCCGCCACCGCGGCCGGTGACCTCACCGTCGCGGCCTGGGAGCCCTTCAACCCGTTCCGCCACCCCGAGCACATCCGCACCCGCCTGCCCTTGCACGAACGCCGCCCCGGCGGCCACGCACTACGACAGGACCGGTCGTGACACATCAGTACGCCGTCGAGATCGTGCTGACCCGACCCGCCTCCGCCCGGGAACTTCACCGGGCCCGTCACCGCCTAGCGTTCGCCGCGAACGCGGAGCGCACCCGGCTGATGGCAGTGCAGAGCGACAAGAGCCCGGGCCGCGCCCTGCACCGGTTGCGGCGCCGACTGGACTCGGTCCTGCCGATCGACGTGCTGACGACGCACTACCCTGACCGCCACGGCCGCGTCCTACTCAACGTCGTCCTCAACCGACGCATCCACGCGCAGGTTCGCCAGGAGGCGTCCGCCAGCGGCGAGCGCCCCGGAGAGGTCCTGCGCGAGCGGATCACCGCCAGCCTCGCGCGAGAACAACGCGAACGGCATCACCGTCTTGAGTCACAGCTGCGCCGCTTGCTCTCCCACCACACTCCGGAAGAAGTCCTGGCCTGCGCCGCAGGTCGTCTTTTCCAGGCATGGCCGCCCTACTACTGAACTGGCCACCGTTCCCTCGGCGGCCACGGCACCATCTGCGCCTCGGTTCGACCGTTCCCATCCATGGAGTTCTTGTTGCACACCCCCACCCCCGAACAGGTCCACGCGGCGGACACCTTCCGCTCTGGCCAGCACCTCGCGTTGCAGGCCGGAGCCGGGACCGGGAAGACGAGCACACTGCGCCTGCTCGCCGCCGACACCCAACGCCGCGGCCGCTACATGGCCTTCAACAAGGACATCGCGCGTGACGCCGCTGCGCGCTTTCCATCCACGGTGCAGTGCCGCACCGCCCACGCCACGGCCTTCGCCGCACTCGGCCACCGTTACGCTGACCGGCTCAACAGCCCCCGCCAGCCGGCCTGGAAGGCCGGCCAGGCCCTCGGCATCCTGCACCCCACGCGGATCGCTGGCCACGAGATCAGCCAGAGAACCCTGTCCCACAACGTGCTGCGCACCGTCACCCGCTTCTGCCACTCCGCCGACAGTGTCCTCGCACGCCACCACGTGCCGAGCCTGCGCGGCCTCGACGCTCCCGCCGACCACCGGCAGTTTGCCGAACTCGTGCTCCCCTTCGCGATCAAAGCCTGGGCAGACCTGCAGCACCCGGGCCACGGCATGGTGCGCTTTGAGCACGACCACTACCTCAAAATGTGGGCCCTGACCGAACCCACCATCGAAGCCGACTTCCTCTTTCTCGACGAGGCCCAGGACACCAACCCCGTGCTGGAGCAAGTGTTCACCGCGCAACGGAACCATGCTCAGCTCGTCATGGTCGGTGACTCGGCCCAGGCCATCTACGGATGGCGCGGCGCAGCCGACGTGATGACTGGCTTCGACGCCGAACAGCTCACCCTCACCCGCTCGTTCCGCTTCGGGCCACAAATCGCCGACGAGGCGAACCGGTGGCTCGCGCTCGCCGATGCCCCCATCCGTTTGACGGGAACCACCGGCATTCGCGCGGAGGTCAGCAGCGTCGACCATCCCGACGCCGTACTGTGCCGGACCAACATCGGCGCGATGACGGAGGTCATGCGCTTGCTTGGCGACGGACATCGCGTCGCCCTCACCCGGGGAAGCCATCAGCTGGCTCAACTCGCTGTATCTGCACGCGACTTGAAGGAAGGACGCCGCACTCACCACCCCGAACTCGTGCTGTTCGCGTCCTGGGGCGATCTGCAGGACTACGCCGCCTTCGACCCGGCTGGCCGCGACCTGCAGCCCTTCGTCGACCTCGTCGACACCTACGGCCCCGACGCCATTCTCGCCGCCGTGTCGCAACTCGCCGAGGAAGCTCACGCCGACGTCACCGTCTCCACCGCCCACAAGGCCAAAGGCCGCGAATGGCCGACTGTCAGGATCGGCAACGACTTTCCCCAACCGAAGGACACTGATCCCGGCGCACCCACAGCTGGCCAGACTCCTGAAGTGAGCAACACGGACGCTCGTCTCGCCTACGTGGCCGTCACCCGTGCCCGCCATCGACTCGACCTCGGCGGCCTGGCATGGACTACACCCGCCCAGCCGACAGAAAGCGGATGAACCCCACAGAGCGGCCTCTGGTCCAGCACCGCAGGCCGCCCGCCGGGTCAGCCCGCCCAGCCAACATCGATCACCTCGATGCCGCCGAGAAAGGCGGTGAACCACACCCACGAGCGAGACCCGAAGACCAGCGCGGCGTGCCAGCTACCGGGCTGCGGCCATTCACTCGGCCGCACCAGAACAGCGGCGATCGTCTCCATCACCTCCTTGCGCCCCTCCAGCGGCAGTTCATCCAGCGCGTCCTCCACCCGGACCGCCAGGTCGACCTCGTACGGCACTGCGCACCCCCGTGCTCGTGATCATGGAGGTCCACACCGTACGGGCCAGGGGCTGCTCACGTGCAGGCCTGTGGATAACCACTCGACGAGGAGGTCAGAAACAAAGGCTACAGAGCGACCCGGCGGGCTGCCCCCTCCAGAGGTCTGGAGACGGAAGCGGGACATTCAGCGGCGTTTTCGGGGGCCGCGGGGCCGGATGGGCGTGACGGTGGTTGAGACGTCCCTGTGGAGTTGCTGCCGGAGGGCTTCGTTGTCGTGGAAGAGAGCGGCGATCGCGGTGTGGGCGGCCTTAAGTTTGTTCTCCAGGAGCGTGCATTCCTGGGTCTTCTTGGTCAGTCGCTTCTTGAGGTCAGCGATGGTCGCGTCGCGTTTGGCCTCGCCGGGGATGACCTTGCCGTGCGTGGCAAGGTAGGCGTCCCACTCGGCCAAAATGGCATGCGCGCGGTTCATGGTCGCGCGGCTGACCTGGGCTTCTTTGTAGAGATTTTCCTTCGTGAGCCGACCGTCGGTCCGTTGCGGACGGCCGTCAAAGAGCCGAGCCATCGCTGCCCGCAGCGCGGCGGCAGTCTTGGGGCTGACCTGGTCTTCAGGGGCGGAGTCTGGATGGCTCACTGGGCCTCACCTGCCATTTTGAGTACGTTGCGGGTGATGTCCAGTTCGCGTTCGGCAAGGTCACGGCGGCACCTTGGAACAGCAGGGCTGTTAATGAGCTCGAGCTGTTTCCGCTGGTGAGAGTCATAGATCGGCAGATGTTCGAAGCCGATCATGCTGTTGGCGCATCGGTCCGGTCGGCAGCGTTCGTCAAGGGGGCCGGTGTGTCCTTCGGGGACGATCGCATTCTCAAGGCAGACGGCGCCGACGGGGTTGGTGTGGTCGGCGGTGCAGTTGTTGAGCATGCCGAAGCGGATGTGGATCCGCGTGGTGCGCAAGAGGGTATCGGCGGTGCGGGCGTCACCGTTGCGGGCCTTTACGGTAGCGGTGACCTGGTCAAAGGCATCCTTGATGCGTTCGGCGCCGGGCCCGAATCCGATCTCCTCGCCTGCGGTATGACGCTGGTAGAGGTCCTTGATCTTGCGGAACTTGACATTGTCGAGAGCGTCCTCGAGGTATTTGGCCCACTCAGCGTCGGAGGCGGCATAGCCGCGAGTGGTGGCGTTGGCGAGGGCCCGTGTGGCGAGGTGCTTGAGCTGGATGCCGGTGGCGATTTCGGAGCCGGGGAACTGGTCGGTGAGCATCGCCATCGTCCGGCGGAACATGTGTGGTCGGATGTAGGTGGCGGGGATCGCGTCGAGTCCGGTCCAGACCCGGTTGGCGTTCACGAACCTCACGAACGACGCGAGCATCAAGGCGCCGTCAATGGTGCCGTCCTGATTCGAACTATGGACCGGTGCGAATACGCGCTCGGGGTGCAGGGAGACGGCCTCGGCGACTGCGAGTGCTTCAACGAGGGGGCCGGCGATCCACCAGTGCTTGCCGGGGCGGTCGGTGGTGCCCTTGATCTTCGTGGAGGCGATGGCAGGAGTGTTGTAGTGCTCGACAACGGGGTCCCGCAGGATTTCGTGGATCTCCGAGTCACGCATCATCGACAGGCCCACCACCAGGGTGAATGCGGCGTTGCGCAATGCCGTCTTCAAGTCGGTCAGCGCCCGAAGGTCGATGCCTGGGTGCCAGGGGCCCGTGGCACCATCCGGTCGGGTGACCTGTACCAGCTCTCCGGTCAAAGCGTGGGTCGTGGTCCGGCCCTCGGCCGCGGTGTTCTGGACCAGTTCACGTCGCCGTGTCTTCAGCGGATTGCGAGCATCTGCGGCGAACGCCGAATTGTGGATTGCTTCGTAGCCCAGCAGGAGCGTCAACAGGTTCCAGTTCACCCTTGGGTCCTGGCCACCAGCAGATGCGACATGGACAGGGATCTTGTTCTCAGGTTCGGCGAACCACTGCTCAAGTCGTGCATCGATGCCGATCACAGAGAGGCGGGCGTCTGCTTTCAGCTCTCGAACGCGAGAGTCAGCGCGCAGGACGTCGGGGGCGAAATCGTGGATGTAGGCCCAGGCTGCGCGGATCAGCGGGAACCACGTCTTTGGAGGAACCGTCGGGGTGGTGATTGCTTTGCTGGGCCGGGACCGGGCGACATCACGGGCGCTCTGACCAGGCCAGGGGTCCCCGACGGGCCAAGGCAGGCTCAGCGCGGGCTCAGCGATCGCCAAGTTCTTCAACGTGCCTACGTGGCTTCTGACCGTTTCCGGGCTCATTCCCTCCGCGGCCAGGTCGGTGATGCGCTGTCGCAGGTCTTCGGCGGTCCAGGCATCCGGGTGAGCAGGACGTCCGTTCTCGCGTCCCCAGCGCGCCACCGCTCGAAGCCGTGAGGCGATGTGGCTCAAGGTCGTAGGGGTGCCAGAGCCTTCGAGGACGATCCCGCTCTTGAGGACCACGGGGTGCCGCCGGTTCATGACGATCATCATGAACTCGCGTGCCAGCATGTTCCAGTACGGATTTTCCAGCCCTTGGCTGAAATGGACCTTCCAGTCGCTGGCGTTGACGTTGGCGGGGCGCTTGAGGACCCCGTTGAAGTCCCAGATGCGAGTGTCGCCGAGCCGGGGGACGCGGGCCCCGGGTTTGCGGGCCTCGGGCAGCAGAGCGCGGCCCTGGACAACTGGCGCGTCGTCCCGGAACAGGGGGGAGCGTCGTTGTTGGGGCAAAGGCAAGATCATGCGTCGAACTCCGTGTTCGCGGCCAGCGGCAGGTCCAGGATGGCCTGGCCGGCTTCGATGTGCTTGCGGGCGTGGGCGAGTTCCTCAGCCGGGCGGTCGTCCAGGACGGCGCGAAGGTTCACCCAGCTCTGCCCCCAGAGCCGGGTGAAGACCGTCGGGCTCAGCCGGTAACGGAGCTTTTCCAAATGATCGTGGAAGAGCAGAAGCTGGGGAAGGTTGGAGGGCAGGATCCAGGCGTTTCGGCATTCCAGGCATCGCAGCGGGGCGACCGCGCAGAGTTCGCCGGGGCGGCTGAAGGGTGACTCGTAGGGGTTTTTGCAGTGGGAGACACCCATGTCGAGCTGGCCGGTCATGATGTCCTCGGCTTCCTCGGGGGACAGCCCTGCGTCCGTGAGCACGCCATGATCTACGACCTCTTTGGAGACAACGGTGGGACCGTCGACGCGGTCGAGCGCCTTGTCGAACCAGTGTTGTTGAGCAGTGGCGATCGTTCGGCCAGACAGTATTCGCAGCGTGGTGCCCTGCGCATAGTGGCCAGCGAAGGTTTCCTCGGTGTGGTCGTCCGCTGCCGCGCTGATGCGTCCTTCGGTCACGATGGCCTTCTCGACCTTGACCGATTTACGCATGCGGCCGATGTGCCGATCTCCCTTGATCTCGACGTCCATCATGTCCAGCCAGCTGCCGAACGACGTTGTCTTGGCCTCGGGGATCCAGCGGTCGAACAGAGGAGTGAAGTCGTTGCGGACGACGGCGCGGACGAAGAGGGTGTCGGTGATGTGCGGGGCCTTGGCGCGTGTCCGGGCGGTGAGGTCCAACAACTGGCGGACCACTTCGCTGGCCTCGCGCCGTGGCCAGTTCACGATGAGTCGCTCATCAGTGTCGTCGTCCGCAGCAAGCTCACCGGGTGTGGCCCGGTCTCGAAAGGCCCGGTGTCGCAGCCATCTGGCCCGGTTCTTGAGCAGGGTCAGACGGACGCCCTTGGGAAGAAATTCGATCTCTGTCTCTCCGAAGCCGGTGACTTCCTCGGAGGTGTAGCCGGTAGCGTCCATCAGCAGGACACGAAAGGAGTGCAGGTCGAGGGTGGTGGGGTACAACGTCGCGAACAGCCGCGAAAGCAGCTGGCGACGCGCCGTCTGCGGTGGGAGGCTTCCGGTTGGGCCTGAGGCGAAATCCCGCAGTTCCGGAGGCCAATGCCGGGGATGCGGCATCTGCTGGCGGATGTCGTCAGGGGTGATCTGCTCGTGGGCCAGGCCCCAGAGCAGGTCGGTGATGCTGGTCCAGCTGCCCAGACTGGGGTGACATCCTCGCCCTGCCAGGGCCCAGCCCTCGTCCAGGCGTTGGCGGGTCGCGTGGGCACTCTGCCAGGCGGCGCGGACCAGAGCCCGCTTTTCCTTCAGGGTGAACTCGTCCCGTTGCGTCTTCTCCCCGCTGCCCAGAAGCCCAGGACCGCGAGCCAGCCGGGCCACTTCCGGGGCAACCGAGCGGTCAGCGTGGTCGTCCCTACGCACGATCAACACGCGCACGGCCGCGGCAAGCACCGCGGGATGCGTCGAGCTCGGAGCGTAGTCCTCGGGCAAGGACAGCTCCCAGTCCACCAGCGCGTCAAAGAGCCCCGGGTCAGCCAGGCTCGCCTCCTCCGCCTCTGACCCCAACGCCTTGTCCACGTATGCACAAAGCCGGTTGATCGCCGTCCGGTAGACCCGCGCAGATGCCGTGATAGCCGTGGCAGCCACGTACTCAACCCACTCGTCCGCCAACTGCATCACCAGCAACGAACAGCGGAAGTCCGCCGGAGCGACCACGAGGATGCGTCCGTCGACACTGACTACCCGAGGACCGACACCACCCGGTGGAACCGGATTTGCCAGGACCGCCAGCAACCGCTCGCGTTCTTTTTTGGTCCGAGGACCCGGCCTGCTCGTCCGCGGCATCTCAGCGGCCGCCCTTCGCGTTGGACAGTGCGTGAGCGGCGATGTCGGCATAGGTCGACTCTTCGTCGCCCACCCAGCTGGAGAACGCCGCCTCGAACTCGTTAATCAGGTCATCGGTGTACTGAAGGTAGTCGAAAGTGGTCTCTGGGCTCGAGTGACCGAGTCGGCGGCTGACGATCAGCAGTGGATTGTGCCGGATGTGCCCGGTCAAGTAGGAGCGGTGCCGACGGCGACGGGCCTGCAGGTCTGGCTCCTCGCCGTCCATGAGGTTCTCCAAATAGGTCAGCAGCTGCAGAGCGTAGGTGTGCCTGAGGTCGTGCCATCTCCACCGCCGGGCGGGAAGGTGCGGGGTGGTCTCGTCGGCGAGCGCGTTCATGCGCGTCCAGGCCCGGTGGCGATAGCTCTTCCAGGCGTCCGCCCCGGGCATCAGACCGCCGCGGCAGACAAACAGGGACAGAGCCTCCAGGCCGAACTCGCCCTCATAAACGGTGATCCGCCGCATCTTGGCGGGCATGGCCGACATCTGGAACTCGCGCACGACGCCATCCAGGACACCCCGCACCCGCCCGCCGGCGAAATCGACTTCACCCACCACGAACAGGTCGCGGGCCTTTCGCTCCAGAGTCCGGGCGGCCCTGCGGACGATGTCCGGCCGCTCCAGCAGGCAGAACAGGTCAGCGGAGGCGACAGCGTCCTCGGGGACGTAGACCGTGCGGGCTTTGCCGTACTTCGCGCAGGCCTGGACCGTGTACTCGGCAGCCCCGCCAGGCATCCCGGGCCAGAGCCCGATCTCGGGAAGCAACAGCGTCGACCACTCGCCCCAGCGTGATCCCGACCCCAGGGCGATGTCAGAGCCCGCCCGGTTGCGTAGCGGTGACCACCCGCGGAAGGTCGGATCCACCTGGGCGTTGGGCAGCTGCCCGCCCAGCCCCACATCCCGGAGGTACCGGTACTGCTCAAAGGTCAGGTGCCGGATGTCCATGCTCGACCGGACGCGCGGGGCCAGCGCGTTGCGTCCCCGCGCCGCCACCCTCGCCGGCCGGTGCGACAAGATTCCCCGGTCGATGAGGAACCCGTAGAGGTCGTCCTGGACAAACGACTCCTTGCTCCAGGCTGACCAGCCGATCGGCTTTTTCTGCCACCGGGTCCGCTGGTCGCGGTACGAAACGAGATCCGACTCCACCGCCGACAGCACGTCGCTGCCCAAGCCCGCGAGGTGGTCATCCAGGCGGCGAACCGCTCGCCCATAGTCCTTCAGCGTGGTCTCGTCCAGCAACGCCGTCGAAAGGTACCTGCCGTACTCGCACAGGGGCGGAACCGGCATCTGCGTCGCTTCGTCAAGGAACACCGGCGTCCCATCAAGCACTCCCCGCCGCTTCAGCAGCGCGGCCACCTCGGCTGCGGAGATCACATCACTGTCCAGGTACCTCTCCAGCAGCCCGGACTGTACGAAGGAAAGATCCACCTTCGCTCCCTCCCCAGGGGCCCGGGAGGAACTCCCGTCAGCTCACCTGTCTCGTACCACCACAACAGATCGAGACTGAACCACAGATCTCATGAGACAGATCTGAACAGCGGAAAGAAGAAGTGGGTCAGCACGACCAGCGGGACGCGGGTGATGCCGAGGGAACGCAGGCAGCGGTCCACCAGTGCCGGGTCCGGGCCGGCGTCCACGACCACCCCGGTGTCCTCGCCCGCCGCCAGCACCATCGCGTCGCCCTGGCCCACGTCGCACATCACCAGCCGCCAGCCCGGCGGCGGCCAACCCGTGATCACCCGGGTGAGTGGCGGTGGCCGCACCACCAGGAGGACCAGGAGCAGCGCGCAGATCGCGCACCACCAGGGGTGCCCCAGCAGCCTCCGGCCGGCCAGCAGCACGACCGGGGTGAGCGCCCCGAGCAGTGCCGCCCCGGCCCAGCCGCCCGGCCAGTCGACTCCGGCGCCGGGCAGCGCGGCCCCGGTCCGGGCGATCTGCGCGATCCACTCCGCGGGCCAACTCGCGCACCAGGCGAGCGCCTTCGCCAGCGGTATCGCCGGCAGGGCGGTGGCCAGCGCCAGGAAGCCCAGCACGGTGGCCGGTGCGAGGGCGAACTCCGCGAGGAGATTGCACGGCACCGCCACCAGGCTCACCCGCGCCGACAGGACGACGACCACCGGCGCGCACACCGCTTGCGCGGCACCCGCGGCGGCCAGCGCCTCCGCGAGCCGTGGCGGCACTCCGCGCCGTCGCAGGCCGATGCTCCAGCGCGGGGCGAGCGTGAGCAGGGCGCCGGTGGCCAGCACGGAGAGCAGGAAGCCGTAGGTGCGGGCCAGCCACGGGTCGTAGAGCACCAGCAGCAGGACGGCCGTCGCCAGAGCCGGGATCAGCGATCTGCGGCGGCCGGTGGCGAGCGCGAGCAGCGCGACGGATCCGCAGGCCGCGGCCCGCAGCACACTCGGATCCGGCCGGCACACGACGACGAACCCGAGCGAGATCACCCCGCCGAGCAGCGCGGTCGTCCGCAGGGGGATGCCGAGGCGCGCGGCGAGACCACGGCGCTCGGCGTACTGCGCCAGGCCCGGCGGACCGAGGAGCAGGGCGAGGAGGATGGTGAAGTTCGCCCCGGAAACAGCCAAAGTGTGCGTGAGGTCGGTCTCCCTGAACGCCTCTTCGAGTTCCGGGGTGACGCGTGCGGTGTCGCCGACGACCAGCCCCGGCAGCAGGGCCCGCGCGTCCGTCGACAGCCCGTCGGTCGCCGTCCGCAGTCCGGCCCGCAGCCGCCCCGCCAGCCGCTGCGGCCCCGTCGGCTCCCCCACCGTCTCCGGCCCGTCCCGGCCCTCGACCCGCAGCACGGCCGCGAACCGGTCACCGCCCGCCGTCGCGGGCGCGAGCCGGGCCTCGATCCGCAGCCGGGTGGACGGCAGCAGTCCGAGCCACGGCGAGCGTTCCTCGGCCGGGCGTACTCGTCCGTCCGGCGCACCGCCCCCGGTCGGACGCGCGTCGACCATCATCAGCACCGGGGCCCGGGTCGCCACCGCAGCTCCCCGCCCGGCCCGCTCCACCCGCCGCACGTCGGCCTCGATGAGCACCGTCGTCGGGGCCGGCCGGCTGCCGCCGCTCCTGGGCCGGCTCAGGCGGGGGTCGGAGGTGATCTCGACCTCGGCCGTCACTGCGGCGTACTCCCGCGCCAGCTCCGGCACCGGGCCGCGCCGCAGATCCGCGCCGTGCAGGCCCGCCGAGCAGGCGGCAGCGGCGACGCAGAGCAGTACCGCGGCTCCGGAGACGCGCGCGTGTCCCTGGCCCGCACGTCCCCGTCCCGCACGCCCCGGTCCCGCCCGGCGGTTTCGCAGGGCGAGGAGAACGGCGGCCGGCGCCAAGGACGCGATCACGGTGCCCAGCACCCTGTCGGGCGGGGCGTGCAGCATCACCGCCGCCGTGATCCAGGCCGCCAGCGCGGGTGGGACGAGCCGCAGGTCGGCCGGCCCTTCCTGCCGCGGGTGGGCGGCGCCGAGCCGCTTCCCGGAGGAGGCGTGCACGGGCAGTCGGGTGGCGGGTCCCGCGGCGGCGGGTTCCGTGAGGGCGGGCGCCGCCGTCCGGCCCCTCATGGACGTACGAGGTTCCGCAGGTCCGCGAAGCGGCGGTCGCCGATGCCGTTCACTTCCCGCAGTTCGTCCACCGAGCGGAACCCGCCGTTTCGGGTGCGGTACTCGATGATGTGCCGGGCCAGCACGGGGCCGACGCCCGGGAGGGTCTCGAGCTGGTCCGAGGTGGCGGTGTTGAGGGACACCGGTGCCGTGGGCCCGGCTCCCGCCGCCGGCCCGGCCGGACCGCCCGCCACGGGCTCCGGGCCTGCCGCCGGTGCCGGGCCGCCGACGATCACCTGCTCGCCGTCCACGAGGAAGCGGGCCCGGTTGAGGCCGTCGGTCCTGGTCCCGGGGCGTACTCCGCCCGCCGCCCGCAACGCGTCCGCGACCCGTGAGCCGGCCGGGAGACGGTGAACGCCCGGGTCACGCACCTTGCCGCCGACATCGACCACGATCTCGGGAGCCGCCCCCGCAGTACCCGTGTCGGCGGGTTCGCCGGCCCCGGCCGGGGCGGCAGGTCGGTTCTCCTCGTGGAGCACGGCCGCCCCCACCACCTCCGGTGCCCGCACCGGCTGGGTCCGCCCGCCCCAGAAGTGCTGTACGGCGAACCCCACGGCGACCACGAGCACCACCGACAACGCGATCACGCTCCGTCGTTCCAGCCCGCACCGCGTCCGCACCCACAGCGGCAACCGCTCCCGCAGTGCGAGCACCGTCCGACCGGCCGGCCGCCGCTCCCCCGAAGCCGACGGGTCCGGATCCGCCACCGGGTCCGGACCCGTACCGCCCACGGCCCAACTCGGTACGACCCTGGCGCCCCTGATGTCCCTGAGGCCCCCGCCCCGCTCCCCGAACAGCGCCTCCGCCCGGCGCCGAAGCTCTTCCGCCGAGGTGTCACGGTCCCGGTGCCGGTGCTCGTGCCGCACCCGTCCGCCGCCGGAGCGGGACCCCGTCCCGGCGGCGGACGGCCGACGGTGGCGGGCGCGGCCGTCGGAGGCGGGTGCACGGCCCGGCCCGCTGGTCGCGGTCGCTGTGTGTGAACGTGATCGAAGTGCCATGTCGGCAGGATCGGGCACACCACCGCATCCGCGATGATCTTGCTTGATTTCGGTGGACTACCGGCCGGTTGTGGACAACTCCGTCACCCTGACGCGCCAGCCCGGCAGCAGCCCCTCACCGAGCCGAGACCACGACCCCCAGCAGGCCGGGTCCCGTGTGCGCGCCGATCACCGCGCCGACCTCGCTGACGTGCAGGTCGGCCAGGCCGGGCAGCCGCGTGCGCAGCCGGTCCGCGAGGGCCGACGCGCGGTCCGGCGCGGCGAGGTGGTGGACGGCGATGTCGACCTCGGCGGCGCCCGCCCGCTCGGCCGCGATCTCCTCCAGGCGGGCGATGGCCTTCGACGCCGTGCGCACCTTCTCCAGGGGCTCGATGCGGCCGCCCGCCAGTTGGAGCAGCGGTTTCACGGCGAGTGCCGATCCCAGCAGGGCCTGCGCGGTTCCGATGCGTCCGCCGCGGCGCAGATAGTCCAGGGTGTCGACGTAGAAGTACGCGGAGGTGCCCGCCGCCCGTTTCTCCGCGGCCGTGACCGCGTCGTCCACGGTGCCGCCCGCCTCCGCGGTCAGTGCCGCGGCGAGGGCACAGAATCCGAGCGCCATGGCGATCATGCCGGTGTCCACCACCCGCACCGGCACCGGCGCCTCGCGGGCCGCGACGACCGCCGCGTCGTAGGTACCGGAGAGTTCGGCGGAGAGGTGGAGGGAGACGATGCCGGTGGCGCCGGACTCGGCGGCCTTGCGGTAGGTCTCGGCGAAGATCTCGGGGCCGGGCCGGGACGTCGTCACCGGACGCCGTTTCTGCAGTGCCTCGGCGAGGGAACGGGTGGAGATCTCGGTGCCCTCTTCCAGCGCGCGGTCCCCCAGGACCACGGTCAGGGGTACCGCGGTGATGCCGTGCCGCTCCATCGTCCGGGCCGGAAGGTAGGCCGTTGAATCGGTGACGATGGCGACATGGCGGGACATGGGCTGGAGGTTACCTGGCGTACGGCCTCCTCGGCAGCCCGGACCGGCGCGCCGGACGGGACCGTGTCCGGATCACGGCGATCGGAACGACCGGATCAAGTGGTGCTCTCCGGACGGGCCTTCTTCTGCCAGGGGTAGGTGGGGCGCGGTCCGGGCGGTGTGATGGC
The DNA here is from genome assembly GCF_016757295.1 of Streptomyces sp. M2CJ-2. Lineage (NCBI taxonomy): Bacteria > Bacillati > Actinomycetota > Actinomycetes > Kitasatosporales > Streptomycetaceae > Streptomyces > Streptomyces sp. M2CJ-2. The sequence goes on from NZ_JAESIF010000013.1 coordinate 19,983, forward strand.
GGGGCGGGCCGGTCCGGCTGCCGGGGCGTCCTCGGCCGGTGCTGCGGACCGGGGCACGGACGCGGAGGCGGAGGTGGAGGCGGACTGCTGCTCGGTGGTCGTCCAGTGCCGCAGGGCTCCGGTCTCCATGTCGATCTGGCTGCTCAGGGAGTCGAGGTCGTCGTCCGCGAAGTGGCGGGCGCGGTCGCGGGCCGCCCAGCGCAGGGAGTCCGCCGACCGCGTGATGCGGTTGGTGCGCTCACGCAGTTCGGGCAGCCGCTTGCCGAGGGTGCCGCGGTCCGGCTCGGACTCCAGGCGCCTGAGTTCGCCCTCCAGTTCGTGCCCGTGCGCGCTGAGCCGCTCGAAGAGGGCGAGGGACTCCTTGAGGGACTGGTCCTCGGCGGCGCCGGCCTTCAGCGCGTCCTGGGTGGCGCGCATGGACGTACGCAGTGTGAGCCGGAGTTGGGCGATCTCGCCGGCCGGGCCGGACTGGGCGAAGGACTTGACCTTCAGGGTGTGGTCCTCGACCGTGCGGCGGGCCTGGGTGATGTGACGGTCCGCGCTGCGCTTGGCGGCACCGACGACCTTCACGGTGGCGTACGCGCCGAGCACGACGAAGAGCACGAAGAGCAGGGCCAACACTGCGATCACTGCTTCCACGAGACTCCTCCTCCGGGCCCTGGGGCCTGCCGCCACACACACCGCGCCGCTCTTCAAAGATAAACGCAACGGGCAGGCGCGGAGTTCCGGAAGAACCCCGAGCCCGCCGTTCGGCGACCCGGCAACCCGGCCGGCCCGCAGCGCTAGGACGGCACGGCGCCACATCGTCCCGGCGTCACGCCGGAACGATGTTCACCAGCTTCGGTGCCCGCACGATCACCTTGCGGATCCCGGCCCCGCCCAGCGCCGCGACGACCCTCTCGTCGGCCAGCGCCACCTTCTCCAGCTCCTCCTCGGAGATCGACGGCGACACCTCCAGGCGGGCCTTGACCTTGCCCTTGACCTGGACCACGCAGGTGACGGCCTCGTCGACCACGTACGCCGGGTCGGCGACCGGGAAGTCCTGGTGGACGACCGAGTCGGTGTGGCCCAGCGCGCGCCACAGCTCCTCCGCGATGTGCGGGGCCAGCGGCGCCACCAGCAGCACCAGGGACTCGGCGACCGGACGCGGCACCGCATCCCCCCGCTTGGTCAGGTGGTTGTTCAGCTCGGTGACCTTGGCGATGGCGGTGTTGAAGCGCATGCCCTCCAGGTCCTGGCGCACCCCGTCGATCGCCTTGTGCAGGGCGCGCAGGGTCTCCTCGTCGATACCGGAGTCCCCCGCGTCGACGACGGTCACCTCGCCGGTGTCCTCGTCGACGATGTTGCGCCACAGCCGCTGCAGCAGCCGGAACTGGCCGACCACCGCGCGGGTGTCCCACGGCCGCGACACGTCCAGCGGGCCCATCGCCATCTCGTACAGGCGCAGGGTGTCGGCCCCGTACTCGGCGCAGATCTCGTCCGGAGTGACCGCGTTCTTCAGGGACTTGCCCATCTTGCCCAGCAGCCGGGAGACCCGCTCGCCCTGGTAGTGGTAGGCGCCCTCGTGCTCCTCGACCTCGGCGGCCGGCACCGCGATGCCGCGGCTGTCGCGGTAGACGTAGGCCTGGATCATGCCCTGGTTGTACAGCTTGTGGAACGGCTCCGCCGACGACACGTGCCCCAGGTCGTGCAGCACCTTGGACCAGAAGCGCGCGTACAGCAGGTGCAGGACGGCGTGCTCGGCGCCACCGACGTACAGGTCGACGCCGCCGTGCGGCATGCCCTCGCGCGGGCCCATCCAGTACCGCTCGATCTCCGGGTCGACCAGCTTCTCGCTGTTGTGCGGGTCCAGGTAGCGCAGCTCGTACCAGCAGGAACCGGCCCAGTTGGGCATGGTGTTGGTCTCGCGCCGGTACCGGCGCGGACCACGGCCGTCGCCCAGGTCCAGGGTGACGTGGACCCAGTCCTCGTTGCGCGACAGCGGCGTCTCGGGCCGGCTGTCGGCGTCGTCGGGGTCGAAGGTGCGCGGGGAGTAGTCCTCGACCTCGGGCAGTTCCAGCGGCAGCATCGACTCGGGCAGCGCGTGGGCGATGCCGTCCTCGTCGTAGACGATCGGGAAGGGCTCGCCCCAGTAGCGCTGGCGGCTGAACAGCCAGTCGCGCAGCCGGAAGTTGACGGTGCCCTCGCCGACGCCCCGGCGCTCCAGCCACTCGGTGATGCGCGCCTTGGCCTCGACGACGCCCAGGCCGTCCAGGCTCACCTCGTCGTTGGACGAGTTGATGATCCTCGCGTCGTACGACGCGAAGGCGTCCTCCCACGTGGCGGTGTCCGTGCCGCGGCCGTCCGTCGGCTCGACGATGCAGTGGATCGGCAGTTCGAAGGCGCGCGCGAACTCGAAGTCGCGCTGGTCACCGGCCGGTACCGCCATGATCGCGCCGGTGCCGTAGCCCATCAGGACGTAGTCGGCGATGAAGACGGGCACCTGCTCGCCGTTGACCGGGTTGGTCGCGTAGGAGCCGATGAAGACGCCGGTCTTGTCCTTGGCCTCGGCCTGCCGCTCCACGTCGGACTTGGAGGCGGCCCGCGCCCGGTAGGCGGCGACGGCCTCGGCCGGGGTGGCGTGGCCGCCGGTCCAGATGTCGTGGGTGCCCTCGGGCCAGGTGGCCGGGGTGAACTTCTCGACCAGCGGGTGCTCGGGCGCCAGCACCATGTAGGTGGCGCCGAACAGGGTGTCGGGGCGGGTGGTGAAGACGGTGATCCGCTCGCCGTCGATGGGGAAGTCGACGCGGGCGCCCTCGGAGCGGCCGATCCAGTTGCGCTGCTGCAGCTTGATGGCCTCGGGCCAGTCCAGGGCGTCCAGGTCCGCCAGCAGCCGCTCGGCGTAGGCGGTGATGCGCATGTTCCACTGGCGCAGCTTCGCCTTGAAGACCGGGAAGTTGCCGCGCTCGGAACGGCCTTCGGCGGTGACCTCCTCGTTGGCCAGTACGGTGCCCAGGCCGGGGCACCAGTTGACCGGCGCGTCGGAGGCGTAGGCCAGCCGGAACTCGCCCAGGACGTCGGCGCGCTCGGCCTCGCTCAGCTCGCTCCACGCGCGCGCGTGGCCCGGTACGGGGCGCTCACCGGACTCGAACTCGGCGATCAGCTCGGTGATCGGGCGGGCCCGGTCGGCCTCGTCGTCGTACCAGGAGTTGAAGATCTGCAGGAAGATCCACTGGGTCCACTTGTAGTACTCCGGGTCGATCGTGGCGAACGACCGGCGCCTGTCGTGGCCCAGGCCCAGCCGGCGCAGCTGGGCCTTCATGTTCTCGATGTTGGCCTCGGTGGACACCCGCGGGTGCGTGCCGGTCTGCACGGCGTACTGCTCGGCGGGCAGTCCGAAGGCGTCGAAGCCCAGGGTGTGCAGGACGTTGTGGCCGGTCATGCGCTGGAACCGGGCGGAGACGTCGGTGGCGATGTATCCCAGGGGGTGGCCGACGTGCAGTCCCGCACCCGAGGGGTAGGGGAACATGTCCATGATGAACTTCTTGGGCCGGGCGACCAGCTCCGGATCGTCCGCCAGGTCACCGCTCGGGTTGGGCGCGGCGTAGGTGCCCTCGGCGTCCCAGAAGTCCTGCCAGCGTGCCTCGATCTCGGCCGCCAGGGCGGCCGTGTAGCGGTGCGGCGCGGCCTCCGCCGACACAGGGGCGGTGGCCGCGGGGTTCGTCTCGCTCATGATCCTCAAAGCTCCATCGATCGTCTGCGCCTTCGGCTGCGGCATTTCAGGCCTTCGGGCCTCCGGGCCTTCGGGCTTCCGGAAATGAAAAATCCCCTCGCACAGGAGGGGACGCCGCGCCGATTCCGACCACCTGGTACGACCGTGGTCGGGACTGATCAGCGCGGCTCGCTAAGCAGAAGGCGTACGGCACGCATGGCGCCAGGGTACCGCAGGCCCGCGGCGCGCCGCGACGCGCTTTCCGGCCCCACGGGGCCCCCGGGAACCGCCGACGGGCCCGCAGGGAGGGCTCCCGCCCCACCGACACCCCTGAATCCCGGTCAAAGATTACTTCGCGTAACGCCCCCTATGGGGCATCCCCCCGACCGGATCGTCCTTTGATAACAGCGCAATAACTCAAACCTGTACTCCCCGGTACGCAGGAGGTTTAGAGTGCGGCCCGGGACCGCTTCTCCCGAACGTTCGGAGTTCCCCCATGAACCCTCGTCCAGACAGCAGCCCACCGCCCGCTCAGGGCCGGTCGGCTGCCGGTCAGTCGTACCCGCTCGCCGTCGTGCTCTCCGTCGTGACGTGGGGAGGTAGGGCGTGAGGCCGGACGACAGCACGGCGGACGACTGGTTCCTCGAGTTCCTCAACTTCGGCGCGGGCGTCCTGTCCCTCGTCTGCCTGAGCTGCTCGGTGATCTGGGGGCTCGTCGCCCAGGACCGGGTGCTGCTCGGCCCGCGCGAGCGCATCCTGTCGCAGGCCGTGCACCGCACCACGGCGGTCGGTTCGGTCGTCTTCCTGCTGGTGCACATAGTCATCAAGCTGGTCCTGGACCACACCACCTGGATCGCCGCGGTACTGCCCTTCGGGCTGCTCCTCACCGACGACGAGGTGGTCGCCGGCCGGAGCTTCCTGATCGGCCTGGGCACGCTGGCCGGCATGCTGATGATCTTCGTGGCCATCACCGGCATCCTGCGCAACCGCTTCGCCTCGCCCGCCCCCGTCGCGGCACGCTGGCGCGCCATGCACATGCTGGCCTACCCGGCCTGGTGCGCCGCGCTGGTGCACGGGCTCTACGCGGGTCGAACGGCCAAGCCGATCTTCCTGATCCTGTACGGCCTGTCCGTGCTCGGCGTCATGGCCGTCCTGGTGCTGCGCGTCTCCCCGGCCTCGGTCAAGCGCAAGGTCGCCGACCAGGTCACCGGCCTGCTCGGCATCACCGACCAGTCGGGCCGCGACGTCCTGGAGAAGAGCCGCTCCCGGTCGGCCGGGGAGACGCCCCCCGGGCCCCCCAACTACCAGGACGGCGGCAGACGGGCCTCCCGGTCCCGCTCCGAGCGCCCCGAGCCGGCCCGGCCGCGCTACGAGACAGCCGAACGCGTCACCCCGGCCCCGGAGCCCGCGAACGGCTTCGCGGCCGCCTACCGCGCGGTCTCGCCCCCGTCCGCCCCGCCCCAGCCGCAGCAGCCCCTCTACGCCGACCAGACCGCCCGCATGGAGCTGCCCCTGGACATGCAGCCCACGCAGGCCGTCCCGCGTGTGGACGCACCCCTCATGGACGCGGCACGTGTGGACGGCCCCTCCAGCACCTCGGGCAACTGGCCCGTCCCCTCCCCGCCACCGGTCGGCGAGGCCCCGCCGTCGGCCTACGACCCGCTCCAGGACACCGGATACAACATCCCGACCTACGACAATTCGACCGCACCGGGCTACGGCGCGAGTGATGTGCGCGACACCGGTGAGTCGAACCCCCTCCACGGCACGTACAACCCGAGTGACACGTACAACAGCGGTCCCGCCACTGATCCATCTCCCGGTGCGTCGTACGACTTCGACGCACCGGGTTCGGGTGAACCTTGGAACACGCCTTCCGGAGGCTTCAATTGAACCCTCCCCCAGCTGAAGCAGGGGGGTTCCTGGCTCAGGAAGCCTCACAGGTCAGCGACCTGAGAGGTCCCACTCCCTCAACACCGGCCGGCACGGAACCTGCCCGGTGTGTCGAGCAAAGCTCGGATGCGCCGTCTTGGTTCTCGATCGGCACGGTGTGCCCGCTCGGTTCTCGCAACGCACGGCAGGCACCTCACCGAATCACATGGGCGGTATTCCGCCGTAGAGGCGAAACGCCGTTCTTGCCTTGCTCCGCAAAGGTTCGAATCTCCTCCACAAGCGGGCAGCACTACCGCCTCGGCCTGAAGGCCGGGGCATCCTCGAAGGAGGTCAGGTGAACGAGGCTCTGCCCGACGTACCCGAAGTCCGCGTCGTCGGACTTCCCCAGCTCACGTCGGGCTTCGACCTTGTCGACCGGCTCGATCTCCCCATGCACCTCAAGGTGCACGGGCCGCTCGAACCCCTGGGCGGCGAGCAGCTCGCCCAGCTGGCTGAACGCATCAACCTCAGGGGCCGCGGCGGCGCGGGCTTCCCCTTCCACAAGAAGCTGCGCTCGGTCGCCGAGACGGCGATCAAGCGCGGCGTCCGGCCGGTCGTCGTCGTCAACGGCAGCGAGGACGAACCGGCCTGCCGCAAGGACACGGTGCTGATCAACCGTGCCCCGCACCTCATCCTGGACGGCGCGCTGCTGTGCGCCGAGGCCATGGGTGCCCGCACGCTCGTGGTGGGGGTCACCCGGGAGTCCACCCAGCGCTCCATGGAGGCCGCGCTGGCCGAACGCGGCCTCAACAACGGGCGCCGGTCCGTGCTGCGCGCCCGCGTGCAGCGCAACCCGGTGCGGATGGTCACGGGCGCCGCGGCCTCCCTGATCCGCTCCATCGACGGCGGTCCGGCGATCCCGCCGGGCCGCAAGACCAGCGCCTCGAAGAACGGCGTCGGCGGCGCACCCACCCTGCTGTCCAACGCCGAGACGTTCGCCCAGCTCGCCATCGCCGCCCGCATCGGCCCGGAGCGCTACGGCAACACCGGCCTGTACGACGAACCCGGCACCGTCATGCTCACGGTGTCCGGGGCGGTCGCCCGCCCCATGGTGGTCGAGGTCCCCACGGGCGTACCGCTGCGCTACGTCCTGCAGCTCGCCGGTGCGCCACCGGTGCCGCAGGGCGTGCTGACCGGCGGCTACCACGGCAAGTGGATCGACGCGGCGACCGTCAACGAGGCGATCGTCTCCCGCAACTCCCTGGACGCGGTGGGCGGCGCCCTCGGCGCGGGGGCGATCCTGCCGATCAGTCAGAACACCTGCCCGCTGGGCGAGTCACTGATGGTGGCGAAGTGGCTGGCCGAGGAGAGCGCCAACCAGTGCGGCCCGTGCTACCTGGGCCTGCCGGCCGCCGCACGCGGCCTGGAGGACATCCTCAACGGCGGCGGCCCGGCCGCCCTGGAGGCGGTCAAGCAGGTCGCCAAGAACGTGAAGCGGCGCGGCGCGTGTTCGCATCCGGACGGCTCCGCGATGTTCCTGGAGTCGACCATCAAGGCGTTCACCGACGACCTCACCGCCCATGTCATGGGCAACGGCTGCGGGCGGCCCGTGGAGGGCGTCCTGCCGCTCTTCGAGGGCGGCCAGACCCCTACGGGCATCCCGGGCGGCGGTGGCGAGGAGAACGGCCCCAGCCGCCAGAAGATCTTCGTCGACTGGACGCTGTGCCGGGGCCACGGGCTGTGCGCGGACCTCCTCCCGGAGGTCTTCCAGCTCGGCGCGGACGGCTTCCCGACGGTCGCTCAGGCCCAGGTGCCGCGCCGCGCCGAGGACAAGGCGCTGCGCGCGGTGCGCCGCTGCCCGGCACTGGCCCTGCGCATCGAGGAGGGGGCTTCGTCCAAGGCGCCCTCCCGCAATCTGCCGGTCCTCTCCCCGGGGCGCGGCCGGCGCGCACTGGGCCGCTGACACAGGGCTGTGCGGGGCGCCTCTCGGGGCGCCCCGCACAGGCCCCTCTCCGGGCCGCCGCACACCGTCCCCACGGCCCACCGTTCCCACAACGCGTAGAGGGCGGACCATCTCTTCGGATGGTCCGCCCTCTACTGCTGTGGAGCTAAGGAGAATTGAACTCCTGACCTCCTGCATGCCATGCAGGCGCTCTACCAACTGAGCTATAGCCCCAGGTCCTGCTCCCGCCCGGTTTCCCCGGCGGCGACGCCAACTTTACACGGTCATCGGGGTCCAACACCAAATCGATTCCGTTGCGCCCGGTTCCGTCCGCATTGTCACGCGGTCACGAACGAATAGAAGCGTTTGAGCGTGCAGTGCTCCTCCAGGAGCCGGCCGTAGATCGGTTCGCCCTCGAGTTCGCGGTACGTCTCGATCGGGTCGCCCTTTATGATCAGCGCCCGCGCGCACTCCTCGCACCAGTACTGGTAGTCGGGATTGACCGGTTCCATGTCCCGGACGATCGGCGTCCCGCTGCCGCACCAGTCACACCTTCGCCTGTGCGCACCCATCACTCAGCTCCAGCTGTGGCCGCAGGCCGTACACACGTAGGAGGCAGCGTCGTTGTCGCCGAGGACGCCGAGGACTCGAACGACGTGCGCGAAGCCGCGGGACGGGCAGCGGTGGCGGGTCGGGATCCGTCGTGTCGACACCCCGCCGGGGAGGTGGTCGACCTCCCCGAGGATGCTCGCAGGCATCACAACTCCCTCCCGTCGGGCCGCGCCCCCTTCCGGCCGTTTGATTCTGCCACGGCCGGACCGATGCGGTCAGCGACGCCCGGGTACCGTTCAAGACACGGATCGGCGCCTCGTGGAGGTATACGCCCACCGGCCCCGGACTGCTCAACCAGGAACAACGAAAAAACCCGCCCTCGCACCGAGGACGGGATCTTCGTCGGGTGAAGCGGTGGATCTCTCGATCCACCACCCCTTCTGTGGAGCTAAGGAGAATTGAACTCCTGACCTCCTGCATGCCATGCAGGCGCTCTACCAACTGAGCTATAGCCCCGAGTGTTCTTCCCGCTCGGCGGGCGAACAAGAAGAACTTTAGCCTGCGACCTGCCGGAAAGTGAAATCCGGCCCCCGGTCGGTCGTCCGTCGGTCAGTCGTCGTCGCCGAGCACCGGTTCCGGCAGGGTGCCGGCGTTGTGCTCCAGCAGCCGCCAGCCGCGGGCGCCCTCGCCGAGGACGGACCAGCAGCAGTTGGTGAGCCCGCCGAGGCCCTCCCAGTTGCGCGGGTCCAGCCCGAGCAGCCGGCCGATGGTGGTGCGGATCGTGCCGCCGTGGCTGACCACCACGAGCGTGCCGTCGTCCGGGAGCTTCTCGGTGTGCCGGAGCACCACGGGAGCGGCGCGGTCGGCGACCTCGGTCTCCAGTTCGCCGCCGCCCCTGCGCACCGGCTCGCCGCGCTTCCAGGCGGTGTACTCGTCGCCGTGCCTGGCGATGATCTCGTCGTGCGTCAGGCCCTGCCAGACGCCCGCGTAGGTCTCCCGCAGGGCCTCGTCGTGAACCGGCTCCAGACCGGTGAGCGCGGCGAGTTCCGCGGCGGTGTGCGCGGCCCGCTTCAGGTCGGAGGCGATGATCGCGTCCGGTTTGAGTCCCGCGAGGAGGCGCGCGGCCCGGCGGGCCTGGGCGACGCCGGTCTCGGTGAGCTCCACGTCGGTGCTGCCCTGGAAGCGGCGCTCCACGTTCCAGGAGGTCTGGCCGTGGCGCCACAGGATGATGCGGCGGCCCCGGCGACCGGACCCGAACACCTCACCGGAGGTGCTCACCGCCACTCACCACCCGGCTCCGCGGCCTGCGCGGCGGCCTCCTCGGCCTCCAGCCGCCGGGCGTGCTCCGCGGCCTTGCCGCGGGTCGCCACGGCGTCCGCGGGCAGCTCCAGCTCGGGGCAGTCCTTCCACAGCCGCTCCAGGGCGTAGAAGACCCGCTCCTCGCTGTGCTGGACGTGGACGACGATGTCGACGTAGTCGAGCAGGACCCAGCGGGCCTCACGGTCGCCCTCGCGGCGCACCGGCTTGGCGCCGAGCTCCTTGCTGAGCCGCTCCTCGATCTCGTCGACGATCGACTTGACCTGGCGGTCGTTGGGCGCGGAGGCAAGCAGGAAGGCGTCGGTGATGGACAGCACGTCACTGACGTCGTAGGCGACGATGTCGTGCGCGAGCTTGTCGGCGGCCGCCTGGGCGGCGGCGGTGACGAGCTCGATGGAACGGTCGGTTGCGGTCACTGCAAGGCTTTCGCTCGGAGGTCGGTTGCCTCCAAGGGTCTCACGGACCGCCGGGCACGCCCCACGCGTTTCGGGGGCGCGCCCGGCCGGGGCCGCCGGTGGCGCCCCCGCCCGGTCAGCTGCCGGGCTCGTAGTCCTGGCCGAGGAGCACCGAGACCCTGGCGTTCCCGGAGACCTCGCCCTTGGTGACGGAGGAGGTGGGCAGTCCCAGGGTCTTGGCGACCTCGGCGGCGTTCTCCTTGTCGGCGGCGTCGGCGTAGACGACCTCGGAGGTCGCCTCCGCGGTGGCCGTGCCGCCCTTCAGGAAGGTGAAGCCGCCGTTGAGGAGCACCACGCGGGCCTTCTCGGTGTTGTCCTCCACACCGGTGGCGTTGCGCACCGAGACGCTGACCGCGGCGTCCTTGTCGGGGCTCTTCGCCGTGCCGCCGAGCACCTCCTTGACCACGCTGTCGCTCGTCTCGGCGGTGAGCGTGCCGTCCTCCTGCACGGGCAGCAGCGCGGTCCTGTGGTCGCCGCCCTTGGCGAGGTCGGCGAGCCGGGCGAGGAAGGAGCCGAGGTCCTTGTCGGTCAGGGGCGGCTCGATGATCTGCCCCAGGGTCTGGATGGTGGTCGTCGCGGCGCCCGGGGCGGAGGTCATCTTCCGCAGCACCCCCTGCATGACCTGCCCGAACCGCTCCAGCTGGGCGTCCTGCGCCTCGCCGGAGCCGCGGTGGGTGGCGTAGGCGACGGCCATCTTGCCGGAGAGGGTCTGGCTCTTCCCCTTCTTGACGAGAGGGGCCTCGCCCTTCTTCTTGGCGTCCGGGTCCGGCACGTCGGCGTCGGTGTCGATGTCGATGTTGCCGACCAGGTCGACGAGGTTCTGCAGATAGGGAGTGTCCAGCCGCCAGGTGCCCTCGATGTCTGTGCCGAGAGCTGTGTCGAGCGCGGTCCGGGTCCCGCCGGAGCCGTCGTCCTCGACCGACTTGGCGAGCGTGGTGGTGGTGCCGTCCTCGGCGGCGAGGGCCAGGGAGTTGGGCAGCAGGACGGTGGTGCCCTGCTTGGTGGTGGTGTTGTCGACGAGCAGCGCGGTGGCGGTGCCGCCGCCCTTGGTGTCGTGCAGGTGGACGACGATGACGTCCCGCTTCTGGGCGCCCGCGGCCGTCGTGCCGCCGGTGTCGGCGTCGGAGCCGGTGCCGGGCAGTTTCCCGGCGTACCAGAGGTAGCCGACGCCGCCGGCCGCGACCAGCGCGAAGACCACGACGAGGGCGACGATCCGGCTGCGTGCGCGGCGCTTGGCCTCCTCGCGGCGCTCGGTGCGGTTCTCGGTGAACTTCAGCCAGTCGATGACGTCCTCGGAGTCACCGTCCGGTTCCTCGACGAAGGCGAACTGCTCGGTGCGGTAGTCCTGTTCGGGCGCCTCGGAGTCGGCGGGGAGGTCGGCGGGGCCGGACCGGTCATCGGTCCGGCCGTCGGTCCGGCCGATCTCGTCGTCGGCAGGACCGGGCTGGTGCGGGATGTGCACGGTCTGCTCGGCGGTCCGGGGCTGCCGGCCGGTGCCGCCGTGCGCGGTCTGCCCGTAGGAGTCCCCGTGGGGGTCGTACGACGGTGCCGTCCCGCCGCTCTGCGGGGTGTCGTAGGTGTCGTAGGGGTGGTCGTACGAGTCGTAGGTGCCGGGAGCTCCGGGGGCGGTGGTGTCCTGGGCCCCGTAGGGGTCGTACGGCGGCTGGGGCTGCTGCGGGCCGCCCGTGGCGTACGGGTCGTAGCCGTAGCCCTGCTGTCCCTGGCCGCCCCCGTACTGGTCCTGGCCCTGGTACTGCTGGTACTGGTCCTGGTGCCCCTGCTGCCCGTACGGGTCGTACGGCTGCCCCGGGGCCTGCTGGGCCTGGTCCTGGCGGTAGACGGGCCGTCCGTACTCGTCGTAGCCGACGAGCCCGTACGGGTCCTCCCCGCCGTCGCCGTGTCCCGCCTCGTATCGGTCGTTCACCGGTGCCCCTCTCGGCTCACTCGCCGCGGTACAGCTCGCGCTTGGCGATGTAGCGCACGACCCCGTCCGGCACCAGGTACCAGACGGGATCCCCCTTGGCGACTCTCGCACGGCAGTCCGTCGAGGAAATGGCCAGGGCGGGGACCTCGACGAGCGACACGCCCCCCTCGGGCAGGCCCGCGTCGGTCAGATGGTGGCCGGGCCTGGTGACGCCGATGAAGTGCGCCAGGGAGAACAGTTCCTCGCTGTCCCGCCAGGTGAGGATCTGGGCGAGGGCGTCGGCGCCGGTGATGAAGAACAGGTCCGTGTCGGGATTGAGCGCGCGCAGGTCGCGCAGGGTGTCCACGGTGTAGGTGGGCCCGCCGCGGTCGATGTCGATGCGGCTCACCGAGAACTGCGGGTTCTCGACGGTCGCGACGACCGTCATCAGGTAGCGGTCCTCCGCCGCGGAGACCACCCGGTGGCTCTTCTGCCACGGCTGCCCGGTGGGGACGAAGACCACCTCGTCGAGGTGGAACCGCGCGGCGACCTCGCTGGCCGCCACCAGGTGCCCGTGGTGGATCGGGTCGAAGGTGCCGCCCATGACACCGAGCCGGCGCTTGCCCGGCCGCACCATGCCGCCGCCCCGGCGCGGCGCCGGACGGTGCTCGGCGCCGCTCGCCGGTCGCGCGGCCGTGCCTTCGGCCCCGGACCCGGTCGTGACCTCGGTGATCGCCTCGGTCGACTCCCCGCCCGTGTCCTTCGCCGGACCGACAGGCATGTCCTGCTCTCCCATGCGTGCAGACCCTACCGGCCCAACATGGCGACCCCGACGGCCAGGTGTGCCCTCCGGCCGGCCCCGGACGGCCCGGGGCCGGTCCGGCGGCTCATGCCGGAACGATCTAGCGGTCGCGGTTGAAGCGGGTGGTGATCCACAGCAGGACCAGCAGGGCGGCCAGGACACAGCCGCCGACGAGGTAGGGGTTGAGGCTCTCGTGGTTGCCACTGTTCGCTCCGCCCTCGGCGGCGAGGGTGACCAACTGGGCAGCGGCGCTGTGGAAGCTCATCTTCGGCAGTACCTATCGCGTGTGGGCGGGATAAAGACTTCGGCTCATCGTAAGCGGGCACCTTCTCGACGATCACCCCGACTCCGCCGTTGCGGGCCCGGCGGCCCTCCCGGCCGCTTTCCGGGTGGGCGCCGGGCCTCCACGGCGGGCAGCGCGGCGGGTGCCCCGGCAGGCAACCATCCCGCCGCCCGGGCCGTCCTTCTCGGGGAGCCGCACGGCTCACATCCGGTCTGCCGGTCCACACCGTCTCCGCCTAGGCTGGGCTTCGCCCCGGGGCGGGCAGCGGACGAAGCAGGGACCGCACGGAGGACCGGCAAGGGACCGCCAAGGGGACCGCGAAGGTCACACAGACGCACATGGGGGACACATGTCCGACGGCCATCAGCACAACGGGCACGAGAACGTGCCGAGCAGGCAGCGCAGGCGCTTCCCCGGAATCTCCTCGCGTGCGTACGAACACCCCGCCGACCGCTCCGCCCTGGTGGCGCTGCGCAAGCTGACCGGTTTCGACACGGTCTTCAAGGCGCTGAGCGGTCTGCTGCCCGAGCGCAGCCTGCGGCTGCTCTTCCTGTCCGACTCGGTGCGCGTCTCGGACCGGCAGTTCGCGCACCTCAACCTCATGCTGCGGGACGCCTGCTACATCCTGGACCTGGAGAAGGTCCCGCCGATGTACGTGAACCAGGACCCGACGCCGAACGCGATGTGCATCGGCCTGGACGAGCCGATCATCGTGGTCACCACGGGGCTGGTCGAGCTGCTCGACGAGGAGGAGATGCGGGCCGTCGTCGGCCACGAGGTCGGGCACGCGCTGTCCGGGCACTCGGTGTACCGGACCATCCTGCTGTTCCTGACCTCCCTCGCGGTGCGGGTGGCCTGGATTCCGCTGGGCAGTGTCGCGATCATGGCGATCGTGACGGCGCTGCGCGAGTGGTTCCGCAAGTCTGAGCTGTCCGCGGACCGCGCGGGGCTGCTGGTCGGCCAGGACCTCCAGGCCTCGATGCGCGGCCTGATGAAGATCGCCGGTGGCAACCATCTGCACGAGATGAACGTCGACGCGTTCCTGGAGCAGGCCGAGGAGTACGACGCCGGGGGCGATCTGCGCGACTCCGTGCTGAAGATCCTCAACGTGCTGCCCCGCTCCCACCCGTTCACCACCGTGCGGGCGGCCGAGCTGAAGAAGTGGGCGGAGTCCCGCGACTACCAGCGGCTCATGGACGGCCACTACCCGCGCCGCGACGAGGACAAGGACGCCTCGGTGCGGGACTCCTGGCGCGAGTCGGCGAGCAGCTACGCCGGTGACGTGAAGAACTCCAAGGATCCGCTGATGAAGCTGGTCAGCGACATCGCGGGCGGCGCCGGTGATCTGGGCGGCCGGGTCCGCCGCGGCTTCGGCGGCTTCACGTCGTCGGGGTCGTCGGGAACCTCGGGGTCGTCGGGGTCGAAGCCCTCGTCGGGCTCCGGCTCGGACTCCGGCTCCGGGGACGAGCGCCCGCCGCGCGACGCCACGTGAGGCACACCTGAGGCACAGGAGCCACGAGGGGGCGGCTGCGCGGCCACCGGGGGGCGCGTCGTCGTCACAGCCTGGGCTGCGCCCCCGCCGCCAGCGAGCCGCACAGGGCCGCGGTGCCGCCCGCGGCGTAGGGGTCGGTGCCGGCGGGGCCGCCCTCCTCGGCCGTGGCGCCCGCCAGCAGGGGCCGCAGCCGGCCCGCCGAGTCCTCGGCGCAGGACAGCGGGCCGGCCTGGATGTACGAGACGGCGAGCTGTGCCTGGTGCAGGCGCAGGTCCTCGCGGTCGAAGCGGAAGCGCAGTTCGCGCCGGACCGTGAACAGCGACGCCTCCGCGCCCTTCTCCGCACCGGCCGGCCGCAGCGCGTACACGGAGGTGTGGTCCGCGGTGACCTCGAGGGTGGAGGGGTCGGCCTCGGCGGCCTGCAGGGTGCCCCGGACGCGGATCCTGCGGTCGGCCAGCTCCGCGCGGGAGGGGTCGAAGCGGACGAGCCATCCGGTGGGCGCGTGCCGCCCGTCGGCGGTCGGCCGGGTGAAGCTCCGGTCGAACTGCTTCTGCTGGTCGGCGTCGAGCAGGACGCGTACCGAGCGGGTCTCCCCGCCGGTGAGCACCGCGGGGTCGAGCGCGGACCGGACGACGTAGTCCTTCGCGGTCAGCAGCGCGGCCACGACCTGCCCGTCCGAGAAGTGCGCGGTGCGCCGGGACGCCGGGAGCGGCACCCCCTCGGCACCGACGCGGAACTGCGCCGCCGGACTCCTGACGTACAACCGTTCGACACTGGTGGTGCCGGGCACCTTGCCCTCGGGCTCGAGCGGGAGCACGGTCATGCGCAGGGGTTCGACCGTCTCCCCGGCGGTGGCCGCCCGGTAGGGGTGCTGTACGCCCATGTAGACCGCGGTGCCGAAGGCCAGGGCGATCAGGACCACGAGCACCAGCACCTGCCGGGACAGACCCCGGCGGCGCCGCGGACGGCGGCGTACCGCGGGGGCGTGGTCGGTGATGCGCTCCTCGGCGGAGAACTCCTGGAGGCGGGCAGCACGGACGAAGGACTCGTCGAAGACGACGGACCGGTACTCGTCCTCGCCGCCCGAGGGGGCACCCTCAGGAGTCCCTCCGGGGGGGTCCGCTGGCCCTGCCATATCTTCAGAGTAGGTCGCGGGAAGCCCCCGTAAACGCCCTGCCGCACGACAAGTTCTGACAGGTTCTCACCAGGTCCGACCCCCACCGTCAGGGGCTGGGCGGGATCACCGGGACGGTCGGTCGGGAGAAGTCCGCGGAGGCGGACGGTGTCACGCCGCCGCCCTGCTCCGGGCCGGTCGAGGCGGGCGTCGGAGCCGGGTCCTGACGCTGGGAGGAGGCTCCTCGGTAGACGGCCGAGAAGGCGAGCGCGACCATGCCGACGCCCATCACGAGGGCGAGCATCCAGGCGACCGGACGGTGCCAGCGGACCTGTCTGCCGTACGGCCCCGGGGAGCCGTACCCGTCCTCCGGCGCGTCGGGGCCGTCGGAGTCGTCGTCCACGTCGTCGAAGGCGTCACCCCGGCGGCGGTGGCGGTCGTGTCCGCCGTACCCGCCGTATCCGCCGTACCCGTCCTCGTACCGCTCGGTCTTCGGGCGGGTGCGGCGGGCCTCGGCCTCGGACGCCTCGGCTCTGGCCTGGGCGGCCGCCAGGAGGCGTTCGACGGCGGTCGGCTCGTGGACCACGGCCGCACCGATGAACGCCTCGTCGAAGACCACGGAGTCGAACGCGTCGTCCGACACTCCGCGGTCGTGGTCGTCGTCGGGCTCCCCGCCGTCAGGGAACGGCATGCCCCCCACGTCCTCCGGCACCTCTCCAGAGTAGACCTGAGGGGTCAATTTGGGCAGACGGTATGGAAATTCATCCGTCTGCCCGAGCGCCCGCGGTTCAGCGGCGGACGTGTCCGTCGCCGGTCACGATGTACTTGGTGCTGGTCAGCTCCGGCAGGCCCATCGGCCCCCGGGCGTGCAGCTTCTGCGTGGAGATGCCGATCTCCGCGCCGAAGCCGAACTGACCGCCGTCGGTGAACCGGGTGGAGGCGTTGACGGCGACGGTGGTGGAATCCACCAACTGGGTGAACCGGCGGGCGGCCTGCTGCGAGGTGGTGACGATGGCCTCGGTGTGGCCGGAGGTCCACAGCCGGATGTGCTCCACGGCCCGGTCCAGGGAGTCGACGACCGCCGCGGCGATGTCGTGGGAGAGGTACTCGGTCTCCCAGTCCTCCGTGGTGGCCTCCACCACGGTCGCCTTGGAATCCTTGGCGTACGCCATCACCCGCTCGTCGGCGTGCACGGTGACCCCGGCGTCCGCCAGGGCGTCCAGGGCGCGCGGCAGGAACGCGGGGGCGATGTCCTGGTGGACCAGGAGGGTCTCGGCGGCGTTGCAGACGCCGACCCGCTGGGCCTTGGAGTTGACCAGGATCTCCACGGCGGTGTCGATGTCGGCGCAGGCGTCGACGTAGACGTGGCAGTTGCCGGTGCCGGTCTCGATGACCGGGACGATCGACTCCTGGACGATCGTGTTGATCAGGGAGGCGCCGCCGCGCGGGATGAGCACGTCGACCAGGCCGCGGGCGCGCATCAGCTCGCGCACGCTGTCCCGGCTCTCGCCGGGCACCAGCTGCACGGCGTCGGCGGGCAGCCCGGCGCCGCCCACCGCGTCGCGCAGCACCCGCACCAGCGCGGTGTTCGACCGGTACGCGGAGGACGAGCCGCGCAGCAGGACCGCGTTGCCGGACTTCAGACACAGGGCGGCGGCGTCGACCGTGACGTTGGGGCGGCCCTCGTAGACGATCCCGACGACGCCGAGCGGCACCCGGACCTGCCGCAGGTCGATGCCGTTGGGCAGGGCGGAGCCGCGGACGACCTCGCCGACCGGGTCGGGCAGCGCGGCCACGTCCCGTACGTCGGAGGCGATCGCGCGCACCCGCTCCGGGGTGAGGGTGAGCCGGTCGATCATGCCCTCGCCGATGCCCGCCTCGCGCGCCTTGGCCACGTCCTGGGCGTTGGCCTCGACGATCTCGCTCGCCCGGACCTCCAGCGCGTCCGCGATGGCGAGCAGCGCGTCGTCCTTGGCGGCACGCGGCAGCGGCGCGAGGGTGGCGGCGGCGCCCTTGGCCCGGTAGGCGGCCTGGTTGACCGGGGACATCGAGTCATAAGGCGAAAGCGTGGTCATGGGGGAAGGATAATGCGGCCGGAGAAGGCCGGGGGCGGGGCGGCCGCCCCCTTTGCGTCTGAACCGGCGCCGCTCTCGCGGACGCGGTGACGCGCCGTAGGGGTTGCTCGATCGATGGTCGCGGTGCGTGAGCGCCATCAGTGGGTGCGGCGCGTGGTCGGGTCAGAACGGATGTACCCCCACCGGGGTCGCCGGGGCCGGGCCGTGGCCCGCGGCGACGCGCTGGTGGTAGGTGGCCCGGTCGATGACCTCCAGGCCGACGATCTCCCAGGGCGGCAGGCCCGCGGTCTGCCGGTGCTCGCCCCACAGCCGCAGCGCCACGGCGGCCGCGTCGTGCAGGTCCCGGGCCTCCTCCCAGTAGCGGATCTCCGCGTGGTCGTCGGCGTACCGGCTGGTCAGCAGGAAGGGGTGGTCGTGGGCGAGCTGCTCCAGGGCACGGCGGACCTCGGCGACCGGGGCCCGGCTGCCGGAGACACTGAGGGTGACGTGCCACAGGCGGGGGAGGTCCCGGTGCTCGCCGCCCTGGAACCGGTCCCCCGCCGCGACGCTGGTCAGGGCGCGCTCCTCGCCGGCCGCCCGGGAGCCGGCACCACCGCGGGACGCCGTCGTCCCAGAGCGTACTCGTCTCACGACGGCCTCCTTCACGCACAGGCCGGCCCTCGGGCCGGGCGGATGTGTCCCTGGAGGAAAGTTGAGCAGGCCGCCGGGCGTCATGGGGCGGTTTTGCGGAACGTCCACCGCGAGGGGCGGACGATCCGGGACATTACGGGTGCAGGACCACCAGATCGTCCCTGTGTACGACCTCGCGCTCGTACCCGGGTCCGAGATCGCGGGCGAGCTCGCGGGTGGAACGGCCGATCAGCCGGGGGATCTCCCTGGCGTCGAAGTTGACCAGGCCGCGGGCCACCGGCCGCCCCGCGCGGTCCCGCAGCTCGACCGGGTCGCCCGCGCTGAACTCGCCCTCGACGCCCGCGATGCCGGCCGGCAGCAGCGACATGCGGCGCTCGACGACCGCGTGCACCGCGCCGTCGTCGAGGGTGAGCGCGCCCTGCGGGGTGGACGCGTGCTGGAGCCAGAGCAGCCGGTCGGCGGAGCGCCGTCCGGTGGGGTGGAAGTACGTTCCGGTGTCCACGCCGGCGAGGGCGTCGGCCGCGTGGACGGTACTGGTCAGCACGACCTGGAGGCCCGCGGCGGCGGCGATCCGGGCGGCCTCGACCTTGGTGACCATGCCGCCGGTGCCCACACCGGCCTTCCCCGCGCTGCCGATGTCGACGTGGGCGAGGTCCTCGGGACCCCGCACCTCGGCGATCCGCGAGGTGCCGGGCCGCGCGGGGTCGCCGTCGTACACGCCGTCCACGTCGGACAGCAGGACGAGCAGATCGGCGTGGACCAGGTGGGCGACGAGGGCGGCGAGACGGTCGTTGTCGCCGAAGCGGATCTCGTCGGTGGCGACGGTGTCGTTCTCGTTGACGACCGGGAAGGCGCCCATCGCGAGCAGCTTGTCGAGGGTGCGGGAGGCGTTGCGGTGGTGGGCGCGGCGGCTCATGTCGTCGGAGGTCAGCAGCACCTGGCCGACGCGGACGCCGTAGCGGGCGAAGGAGGCCGTGTAGCGGGCCACCAGCAGGCCCTGGCCGACGCTGGCGGCGGCCTGCTGGCGGGCGAGGTCCCTGGGGCGCCGGGCGAGGCCCAGCGGGGCGAGGCCGGCGGCGATGGCACCGGAGGAGACGAGGACGAGTTCGCGCTCCCCTCCGGACCGCACTTTGGCGAGCACGTCGACGAGTGCGTCGACCCGGTCGGCGTCCAGGCCTCCCGCCGCGGTGGTCAGCGAGGAGGATCCGACCTTGACGACGATCCTGCGGGCCTCGCCCACGGCCTGCCTTGCCCGTGCCACCTTCGCCGCCCGTCCCCTCACATCGGATTCGCGTCGATCACCGGTTCACGTCGATCGATCGCTCACCAGAAATCTACGGGAAGGGAACGGTGCGGCGCGCCACCGTTCCACGCTGCGGACCGCACTGCGGGTCGTGTCCGGCTCCTCGACCGACGCGTCACCCCGCAGGGGTGGCAACGGCGAACATGCCTTCGAAGTTCTGGCGGTACGCCTCGTGCGGCCCCGCCCCCTCCAGCCTGAGCATGGCCTCATCGTTGTCGCGCAGCGACGACTCGTCCAGGTTGTGCGATCCGGTGAAGGTCCATTTCGTGTCCTGATGCCCGGCGTAGTCGCCCTCCATCAGCACGTACTTGGAGTGGACGAGGTATCCGTCGGCGGTACTCAGCCGGCGCAGCGCGATATTTTTGTGCCCGGAGAGTTCACCGACGTCGTTGCTTTCGTTGTAGACGATGCGCACGGAGCAGCCCTGGTCGGCCATCGACCTGAGCTTCTGCGCGACCGCGTCCCGGTGCAGGGCGAACGCCGCCACCCGTACCGTGCCTTTCTCGGCGCACGAGAGATTGTCGAGGACGTCCACCACGATGTCCCCGGTCTTCTGCGGGAAGAAGTAGTACTTCTCGGCACCCACCTTTCCGCTGGTGAAGTAGTTCTCGTTCTTCCTCATCGCCGCCAGGTCGTCGAAGTAACCGCGGTAGGCGGTGTAGAGAGCGGTGTTCCCGACGACCGTGTAGGCGTTGTTCCAGTACTTCTCCGTGTTGAGGGAGGTCTGGTTCGCGGAGGTCTGGATCACCACGTCCTCCGCTTCCCCCGCGTTTCCGATGCGCGAGAAGGTGAAGAACTTGTTGTGGTTGATCATGCTGCTGCGCCCCGTGGCGACGCAGGCTCCTCCTGCCGTGCAGACATGCACCCACGAGTCCTCGGACTTGTCGGTGCCCAGCACCGTGATCAGGTTCTGAGCGGCCGCGGACGACGCGAACTTGGCGTCCAGGACCACCCGCACGGTGACGCCGCGCCGGTGAGCGGAAATGAGGGCGTCGGAGTAGTCCCGGTCGTTCAGCGCATACAGCGCGGATCGGATCATCCGGCCGCTCTGCGTGTTGTTGATCGCGGTGATGATGTGGTTCTTCACCGCGTTCTGCTGCGCGGTCGAACCCTTGGGATCGTTGAACACCGCGCCCGTACTGACGGGTGCGGCCTGCTGGGCCGCCGTGGCCGGAACGGACGGCAGGAGGAAGGCGCCGGCGAGTACGGCTGCCAGAGTGGTGCGTTTCAGTACGCGTACCGAGGCGGAAATGGCGGCGAACCTCACTTTTTCGTGACGAGGAGGGGGGATGTTTTCATGTGCGCTGCGGTCTTCAGCGGGCATCGACTGCACGAGAACTGCCGGAAGTCCCCGCATCACGCGGTCCGAACAGCGGGCCGCCGGAGCCTTTGTGACACGGTTTTCGGACCCTCGCCGCGCCGAGCCGGTCCGGAGTTCCCCGGACCACCGGCCCGAGCATCCGTGACGGCCCGCCGGGAAACCGGCGGGCCGTCACGATCAAGGCTAGATGCCGGTGACGCCCTTGATCCAGTCGAGACTGGTGGGGACGGTCGCGGCCCACATCGGGCTGACGCAGGAGTCATTGCTGACCCACACCGCAGAGGTCACGCCGACCTGGTAGCGCAGGCCGTCGACGAGCTTGAACTGCGGACCGCCGGAGTCACCGGAGCACGCGATCCCGTTCCCCTTCGTGCTGCGGATGCCTCGCCCTACGCCGTACCCGTCCGTGTCGTCGATGTCGGCCACCTTGATCGTGGCCCGCCTGAGCTCCTTGGACGGGGAACCGCTGGGCCCGCTCCTCGTACCCCAGCCGAAGATGTAGTTGGTGGAGCCCTCGACAGGGCTGGCGCTCGCCAGGCGCACATGCTCCGAATTGGCGTCGCGGGTGAGATGGAGGAGCGCGATGTCGTGGTTGGTGCGCCACTTGATGTCGTCCACCTGGATCACGCCGCCGCCGTCGTTGTACGTCTTGCTCTTGACGCGGACCTGAATCTTGGAGGCGTCCTGCTTCACGTGTGTTTCCGCAAAGCAGTGCTTCGCCGTGAGGATCCACCGTTCGGCGATGATCGAGCCGGTGCAGAGCAGATTGCCACGGCCGGTGCCCGCATCATTGTTGTCGTACAGGATGGCGGCTATGCCATCAGCCGATGCCGCGATTTCGCCGTCCACGACAGCCGGGGTCGCAACCCCTCCGTCACCACTCGCCCCGATCGGCCGGAACTTTCCCCCGTCCTCTGCCATGGCGGTCGGCGCACCCACACCTAAAAGAGTCGCACCGATGACGGCGGCCGTGGCCACAAACGCGCGAATTCTCAAAGCTCATCCTTCTGTTGTCGGAGAAGAAAAGATGAGGAGAGACGCTGAAAGCCCCTGGCGAGTCGACCACCCGAACTTTTCACCGCATGAGGGCAGCACGCCGAGGGTGCCCCTCTGCAGCCGCCGACCAGGTCCGGCCCGCGCAAAGAAACGTGTACAGCAGCGTCCCATTCTGCTGATGCCGGGCAACCCCCCTCACCCCAGCGCAACTTCGTGAATGAACATACTCGAATCGGCTACTGAAGATCTACTGAACGCACATTGAAATGACACCTGAATCCCCTGGGAGTCAGGGAGTTACCACAACACATCGCGACAGAAAGGGACCGGAAGCAGAAAACCGCCACCCCTGACCAATCGGCCGGACCTGACACAGATCGACGCCGGATGACGGCCTCACGTCAATGCCGCACGCGTGATATCGATTCCCGCGGCCCGCCCGCTCAAGGGGTGGCAGACACCGGCGGTCGAAGAAGGCCTCGGCTACCCGTCCGTGTTCGCCCCTCACCCACGGTCCGGGCGGTCGGCCGGCCCGTCCCCCCGACCTGCCGCAGCCCGGCGGCGGGGCCCCGCCCGGCACCTCCGCCGGGCTGCGGCCCGACGGCCCCGCTCCCGCCCCTGTCCCTGCCCCGCACTCACCGCTCGGACCGAAATGAGATCAACATCCAGGTCACCACGGCCTATTGGAAGGGTACGCCCGCTTTTCCCCCCGACCGACGGGAGCAATAACGGGACATAACAGTTCACGGCCGGAACCGCAGGCGGACACGCCCGTGTCGTCCGAAGGTCAGTGCACGTTAATCTCCAGACGTCCTCATGTGACGACTTTGGAGTGTCCGCAGTGCACGTATCCCTCCCCCACCGATGGTTCACGGCAGGGCTTCCTCACCGACAAGCCGCGCTGAAGGCGCTTGTCGCCACCGCTCTCCTGGTAGCCACCGCGGCGCAGGCCGCCGGAGCCCTGCTCCCGAGCGCTCCGCTGCTGCTCGGCGCGACCGCCGCGTCCCTGGCGGTCGAGGGCGCCCTGTACCGGTGGCAGCCCGGCATGCTGTCGATGCTCGCCAAGGCGCACGCGGACATCACCGTCCGCCATGTGCTGCGGGACCTGCTGCTGGTGGTGGGTCTGCTGCAACTCGCCGCGCAGGGCCGGGAGCCGCAGTACGCGTGGCTCGTCGCCGGCCTGCTCGCCTTCTACGCGCTGCACTGCGCGATCCAGGCGGTCTCCGTGCTGGTCCGCCGCACCCGCACGCTGCCCGTGGTGACCCGGAACATCGACGCCTCGGCCCTGCGCCTGACCCGCGCCCCGGCCACGCTGCTGCGCCACCCCGGCCGTCGGCTGCTGCTCCTCGGCCTGCCCACGACGGCCGGCCTGGCCGCGACGGCGGTGACCCAAACCCCCCTGCCCGCGGCGGCCGGGATCGCGTTGTCGCTGGTACTCGCGGCGGCGGGCCTGGGCGCACTGCTGCTGCGCCTGCTGCCCTCCCGGCGGCCGGCGGGCGAACAGGAGGTGCTCGACTGGTTCGACGCCTGGCTGGACGACTACCGGCCCACGGTCGGCCTGTACTTCTCCGGCGGGGTCTCCTCCGCCTACCAGGCGAACATGTGGCTGGAGACGATGAGCAGGCTCGACGGCCGGCCGGTGATCATCCTGCGTGAGCGGTTCATGGTGGCGAAGATCGCGGCGACCGACATCCCGGTCGTGTGCCTGCCGAAGGTGGCCACCCTGATGCGGCTCGAGCACTCCTCGCTGCGGGTCCTCATCCACCCGTCGAACTCCGGCAAGACCTCGCAGGTGCTGCGCATCCCCACGATCAAGCACGCCTTCGTCAACCACGGCGAGAGCGACAAGCTGTCGTCCTGCAACCCGTACGCGAAGGCCTACGACGAGGTCTGGGTGGCCGGTCCCGAGGCGCGTGAGCGGTACGCGCGGGCCGAGGTGGGGGTCGAGGACAAGGACGTGGTGGAGATCGGCCGTCCCCAGCTGGACGCCGTGCGCCCGTACGCGGGCCCGCCGACCGGTCCGTACACCACGGTGCTGTACGCGCCGACCTGGGAGGGCTGGGACGGCAACCCGGGCAACACCTCGGTGCTCGCGGCCGGGGAGAACCTCGTACGGGCGCTGCTCACGGACCCGGGCGTACGGCTGCTGTACAAGCCGCACCCGCTGACCGGTTCGGTGGATCCGCGGGCGGGCGCCGCCGACCAGCGCATCCGGGAGCTGATCCGGGCGGCGAACCGGGAGCGGTCCGCGGGAGCCGTCCGGCCCACGCGTTCCACCTCGGAACTGGACCGGCTCACCGCGGAGCTGGACCGGCTCACGGCGGCCGGGGTCCGCCCGGGCGCCGACCAGGTCGAGCGGATGCTGGCGCAGTCCGCCCCGCCGTCGGGCCGGGCCGAGGCGGTGAGGAGGGCCACGGCGGCCTGGGAGGAGGCGTACTGGGCATCGCTGCCGGAGGGGGAGCACCAGATCGTCACCGGCGTACGGCCCGCCCTGTACGCCTGCTTCGACGTCGCCGACCTGCTGATCAGCGATGTGTCGAGCGTCATCAGCGACTTCCTGGCCAGCGGCAAGCCGTACGCGGTGGCGAACACCGGCGGGCTGTCCGAGGAGGCGTTCCGAGCGGAGTTCCCGACGGTGGCGGCGGCGACCGTACTGACGCCGGACGCGGGCGGGGTGCCGGCCCTGCTGGATTCGGTCCGGCACCCGGAGAAGGACGAGCTGGCGGATGCGCGCGCGGAGTTGAAACTGAGGCTGCTGGGCCCCGACGAGCCGACGGCCCAGGACCGCTGCAACGCGGCCCTGCGCGCCCTGTCCACGGCCGCGCTGCACCACAGGACGCGCATGTCCCCTCTCCCCCAGGAGGCCCTGCTCCCCGCCCCACGCCAGAACCCCGACACCCACCCGGGAACCGGCCCCGAAGCCGGAGCCGGAGCCGACACCGGGGCCCGGGGCGGCCAGGGGTAGGGGGACGTCATGCCGCTGTCGGGGTCTTCGACTCCGGGGCGGGCCTCCCGGGCGAGGCCAGCAGGTGGCGGGCCCGGTGGGCGGCGCGGCGCAGGACGGTGGCCGTGCCGCCCTCGCGGTAGCCGGGGAAGGTGCGGGCCTCCCGGGGCGAGGCGAGGTAGACGGAGTCGGGGACGCCCGCCGCACGGTCACGGAAGTGCGGATACACGAGGTAGACGCGTCGGCCCCGCCGCTCCAGCAGGGCCGGCACCTGCTTCCTCGACGCCGTGAACGTCACGGCGGCGAGGAGGAGTTCGAGCCGCTGTTCGGCCACCAGGTGCAGCCTCAGCCGTTCCTCGACCTTCAGGTGTCGGGCGACGTCGTCGCTCCAGTGGGCGTCCATCAGGGGCTTCGCCGGCTCCAGCTTGTGCCGCCGCACCCGGTCGCTGTCCCTGAGGAACCGGGGGCCGAACTGCGGGAGCAGGGTGACGGTCAAGGGCCGCACCATGAGCCGGTCACGCCGGGGGCCCTCGGGGACCAGGCCGGCGATCAGGTCCGCCAGGCGGCGGGCCGACTCGAAGCGCGGGGTGTGACTCCCGCTCTTGGTCACGTGCTTGCCGTCCTCGCGGCCCACCAGGTAGTAGCAGGTGTGATCGGCGATCACGGAGACGCCGTTCGCCCTGAGGTACGCCTTTATGGTGAACAGCGCGTCCTCGCCGGTGAACAGCGATTCGTCGAACCGTATGCCGTGCCGGACGAGTAACTCGCGGCGGAACAGCTCCTGCGCGCTGAGCGTGTACTTGATGTTGGAGGAGTGGACGTCCGTACGCTCCAGGGTGCGGCCCCACATGGACTTCGGGGCACCCCGGTTGACGCCTTCGACCCGGCCGAGGACCACATCGGTGCCGGCCCGGTCGGCCATGGCGACCATCCGCTGCAGGGCCTCGTGGCCCAGCCGGTCGTCGGCGTCCAGGAAGAAGACGTACCGCCCGGTGGCCTCGCCCAGGCCGACGTTGCGCGGGCCGCTGGGACCGCCCGAGTTCGCCTGCCGGATCACGGTGACCGGCATGGGCGCACGGCCCGCGAACTCCTCCAGGCACTCCCCCGTGCCGTCCGTCGAGCCGTCGTCGACGACGATGACCTCGATGCGCTCCGGGTCGATGGTCCGCGCCTCCAAGGAGGCGAGGCACTCGACCAGATACGGCATCGCCTCGTACGCCCCGATGACCACGGTGACATCAGGCTGCGCCACGGTCACGCTCCCCCCTTGCTGCAGGCGTTTCCCTCGCATCGCCTCATTCGCCACCTGCTAGACGGGTGTTCGAGACAGGAGGTTGCCTCGAACGACCCTTCAAGTGATCCATGTCACACGGGAGTCCGGCCGGCCGCGGGCCGACGCGAAAGAGCTCGGCCCCCGAGGAGCAACTCCTCGGGGGCCGAGCCTGTGGGGGGGGTGTTCGAGTGGGTGCCGGACGAGTGCCCGGATCGGGTCAGCCCGCACCGGCGCCCTCCGCCTCGCCGGCCACCGACGCCGCCTGCGCGGGCAGCGCGTCCGCCGGCTCCACGTCCGGTCCGCCGACCGCGGTCCGGGACTCCTGGCCGAGGTTGCGCGTCTCGGCCTTCCGGGCCAGTCGGCCCACCGCGGCGTTGAACTGGTCGATGGACTTCGGCTCGTCCGGTCCCAGCAGGTAGCGCTTGAGCTCGCCCCGCTCCGCGGCCAGCGGATCGCTCTTGGGAGCCCGGACGGCGGCGAGCAGCTCGTCGAGTCCGGCCGCGTCGTTGGACAGGATCACCGCGGCGCGCACCGCCGTGTTCTGCCGCTTGAACTCCTCCGCCCCCAGCCCGGCGGAGTCGGTCACCGCGTACGGCTTGCCGCTGGCGATGAAGTCGGAGACGACACTGGAGATGTCGGAGACCATCGCGTCGGAGACGTTGAAGCAGTCGTACAGGCGCGGCTGGGGGCCCGTGATGACGCGGTGCTCCCAGTCGGGGAAGGAACGCCAGTACGCGGTGTTCCACTCGGCACGCAGCCGGGCGGTCTCCTCGTGCCGGGCCACGTCGACCAGGCCGTCGCGGCTGGTCTCGGCCTCGTCGCCGCCCTCGGAGTCGTCGGCCAGCTCGGCCAGCCGGGCCTCGATGCGCGTCAGCTCGGCCGCGGCCCGCTCCTGGGCCGCCGTGTCCGCGGTGTCCGCGGTGTAGCGGGGGTCGGCGGCGCGCTCGGCGGCGGCCTTCTCGACCAGCGCGGTGATCCGCTGGTCGGCGGCCTCGGCCTGCGCGCTGCGGGTTCCGGTGAACGGATGCGGCTTGTAGAGCACACGGACCGCGGGGTCGGCCGCGAGCAGCCGCTTCACGATGTTCTCGCCGGCCAGCAGGATCGAGGTGTTGCCTGGGTCGTCGTCCCAGCCCTCCCAGGTGGGTGCGTACAGGACCGTCGGACAGTGCCCGTCGGCGGCTTCGCCGCGGGCGCCCTCGATGGGGGCCAGCTGGGGGCGGCCGACCTCGACGATGTCGTCGTCGCGGACGCCGACGTCGGCGATGGCGTAGCGGTCGCGGCCCGCGCGGCCGGCCGTCCACACCTCGTCGTAGACCTTGCTGTACGGGTTCACGCTGGCGATCTTGTCGCTGTCGCCGTGGCCGATGAAGACGTGCTTCATGGTGGGAACGCGCAGCAGGTGGATGTT
The DNA here is from genome assembly GCF_016757295.1 of Streptomyces sp. M2CJ-2. NCBI lineage: Bacteria > Bacillati > Actinomycetota > Actinomycetes > Kitasatosporales > Streptomycetaceae > Streptomyces > Streptomyces sp. M2CJ-2. The sequence goes on from NZ_JAESIF010000013.1 coordinate 47,356, forward strand.
CTTGCCGACGTTCGCCGCGTACAACGCGACGCGCACCGTGGACAGGTCCAGGTTCATCAGGTGCACCCCTCCGGGCACGCAGATGACGGGAACCTTGGTGGGAGCCAGGTTGTTCATTATTGCCCGCTCACGCAGTATGATCATCGGGCGGGTGACCAACTGCTCCATGGTCTCCAGCCACATGTTGACCTGATAGGCGGAGTCCTTGGAGCCGGAGAAGTACAGCACGGTCTCCGGCCGGTAGTCGCTCAGCCAGCCGTCGACCGCCTCCAGCACCTGCTCGGCGTTCGGCGGTATCCGCCGACCCCGCACGTAGGGCATCAGGGCCAGCACGTACAGGAGACCCAGGAGCACCGTGGTTCCGATACCGACGAAGCCGATGGCGGCCGAGTCCAGCGCCGCGGCGACCAGTATGCCGACGACCGCCGCGAGGTCGAGGTGGAGCATCTTCTCGGCGGCGCGGTGCATCAGTGCGCGTGGCGGCGCGTCCGGGATGTGGACGCGGGAGGCCAGGTCGATGTTGCGGGTGGCCACCGGCATGCGTCGGCGGTTGCGGATCAGCGTGGTCAGCGCGCCGTGCGGGGCCTGTAGACCGTAGAAGGCGATGAAGCAGGCGATCGCCCCGTAGTAGATCAGGTTGTCCGCGAGCGACAGGCGGGCCAGCAGCAGGATCAGCAGCAGCTGCCGGATCAGGAAGCGGATCGACAGGCCCGCCCGCACCTTGCTGAGGCAGTTGACCAGGTAGCTGCCCTTGTGGTGCAGATAGTGATCCGCCAGGTACGTCACGGCGGCCGCTGCCGCGAAGGTGGGGACGCTCGGGACGAGCGCGGCCAGCATGAGGCAGGGGAAGGCCAGCATCATGAGGACCGCCGCGGCCAGTTCGGCCGCGCTGCCCACCCGGGCGACGCGAATAGCGGTGGATATCAACGGATAAACCTGCTCTTGTGGGGGTGAGTGCCGGTTTGCGCCTGTAGATAGTGTGTGGGTGAAGGATTCAGGCCCCCGTGAACACCCGCGCGCGAACTGCGTGAACGGGAGGGGTCACAGAGGCCTGAGTCAGCGAGGTCTATTTGCGCCGATTATTACACGCCGTCCTGACGATCCAGCACCGACGCGAGTGCCTGCTCGAATCCGGTGGCGCGGGCCGCGCCCGCGGTCGGGTCCTGCTGCCGTACGTCGATGACATGGCCGGTGAGCTCGGAGAGCAGCACGTCCAGGGAGGTGCGGGCGACCGCCTCGGAGGACAGCAGGCTGCCCGCGGGCTCCTGACCGAAAGCCTTGGTGCGCATCGGCGTGGCGGTGCGCTCCGGGTTGACGCAGTTGACGCGGACACCGTCGCCGGCCCACTCGTCGGACAGGGCCTGGGTGAGGTTCACCATCGCGGCCTTGGTCGAGGAGTACAGGCTGTACTCGGCGCGTCCGCGGGTGTAGCTGCTGGAGGTGTAGAGCAGCAGCTGCCCCTTCGTCTCGACGAGGTACTTGTACGCGGACCGGGCGATCTGCACCGGGGCCAGGTAGTTGACCTTCAGCGCCTCCTCGATGGTGGCGTTGTCGGTCTCGGCCAGCTTCCCGATGCGCAGCACTCCGGCCGTGTTGACGACGTAGTCGATGCGGCCGGTCTCCGCGTACGCCTTGGACAGCGCGTCGTCGACCTCCTCCGGGTTCTCGACGTGGGTACCGGTGGTGGACCGCCCGAGCGGGTACACGGTGGCGCCGTAGGACTCGGCGAGGTCGCAGACGTCCTTGCCGATGCCGTAGGAACCGCCGAAGACGACGAGGGTCTTGCCGGTGAGCAGCTCGCGGTAGGCCTCTTCACCGATCTGTTCGGGCGCCGCCGTGGAGGCGAGCTGGAACAGCTTGTCCGCGATGAAGACGTCGACGGGCTGGGTGACCTTCATGTTGTACTCGTCACCCGCGACGACGTGGATCGGCACGTCGGGCAGGTACTTGAGCACGACGGAGCAGTCGTCCGTGGCCTGGAAGTTGGGGTCGCCGGCGGCGACCTCGTAGGCGCGGCGGATCGTGGACAGCTTGAAGGCCTGGGGGGTCTGGCCGCGGCGCAGCCGGGAGCGGTCCGGGATCTCGGTGATGAACTCGCCGTCGTCGCCGTGCGTCCGCGTGACGATGATGGTGTCCGCGGACGGGATGGCCACGTCGACCGCCTGGTAGCGCTCCAGGGCGCTCACGCAGTCGTCGATGACGCGCTGTGACAGCAGGGGGCGGACGGCGTCGTGGAAGAGGACGTTGCGGTCCTCCCCCTCGGCCAGGCCCTCGCCGAGGGCCGAGATGGCCCGCTCGGTGGTCTCGTTCCGTGTCGAGCCGCCCTCGATGACCCGGGTGACCTTGGTGAATCCCGCCTTGGCGACGATCTTCTCCACGTCGGGCACGTAGCCCGGCGCCATCAGCACGATGATGTCGTCGATCGATTCGGCGTTCTCGAAGGTGGTCAGGGTGTGCTCGATGACTGCCTTGCCGGCGATCTTCAGCAATTGCTTGGGGATCGACAGACCCACCCGCTGGCCGGTGCCACCGGCCAGAATCACTGCGGTGGTACGGGGCTTGGCTATGTGCTGTGACACAGGTGACCTACCTTGGGCATCAGGGAACTGCAAAATGGTCCCACTTGTGGTTACCGCAATGCAAGGTGAGCGACCTCCGTCGCATATGTACGCGCCACCTGTCATTCACCTGGGACCCCCAGGTGGTCTGCATCGGTTCCCCGAACGCCCCGGAAATTGCTGTGAGTAACTGCACAGGTCACCGGCCTGCCACGGCGGGCGCCCCGGGCGGGCACGGCGGCGGGCCGGGCCGGCCGACGGCCGCGCCCCGGCCCGGGAACCGCGGATCTTCACCCTCCGGGGGCGGGACTGCGCCATTTCTTCGTACGCGGGAGCACCGCAAAGGATGAAGCGCCCGACAACCTGAAATTCGGCTGGTCCGCCCGCTCTTTGCGTGGGAATTCCATATGAAGATCCGGCGGTTTTCGGTATCGGCGGGGGCGGGACGACGGCCGGCGGTCACACCAGGTGGACACCGGGGCGGCCCGCCTCCACCCTCACCCGTGCGTCGACGCCCTCGCGGTGGGCGTCGAGCAGGTGGTGACCGCGGTGGGCGTCGAGCAGTTTCCAATGCGGGGTGTCCGCGCGCCGCGGGTCCCACTGCGCACGGAAGGCGGCCTGGTCCTGGTCGCCGTTGCTGGAGATGTAGTCGCCGACGAACACGACGACGCCCGGGTCCTGTTCCAGCATGTCGGCGTACGGCGTGAAGTAGCCGTGCTGCCGGTTCCGGCAGGAGGCGAGCGCGGTCCGCGGACTGCCGCCCGCGCTGTGCGCCGGGGGCACGGTACGGGTACGGCCGGTGCGCGAGAGCTGCCCTTCGACGCGGAAGCGGTACCGGGTGTCGGGGCGCAGGCCGCGCACGTCGACGTGGACGCTGTGCCCGTGGGCGGGCCTGACCCAGGCGGTGCCCCGGCGGACGGCCTTCTTGAAGCGGGCGTCCTGGGCGAGCTGCCACTCGACGGACACCGGGAGGTCCGGCATGCCCCCGCCGTTCAGGGGATCGGGAGCGAGTCGCGTCCACAGCACGATCCCGTCGGGGTGGGGGCCCCACGCCTTCAAGGCAGCGGGGGAGGGTCGCCGGAGGCGACACCGAGGCTGAACACCCCGTCGGGCAACGGTCTCCGCTCCACGGCCCGAGCGGTGGTCGGCAGCCACAGCTGGGCGGAGGCCGCGGCGCCGCGCACGGCGGCGCCGGCGGTCAGAACGCACTGAACACGACGATGCGCATACATGACAACAAGAAAGGCGACGGAAAACCCGCCCCGGCGCGGGAACACCGCGTTGCCCGGGCGGGTCCTGAAGGTGAGCGGCGGACGACGGGGCCGCGGCACCGGCCACCCGGTCCGGTCGCCGTGATCCGTCAGGAGCGTGCCGCGAACCCGGCACGCTCCGCACGACGGGTCCTGGGGCCCGTCCGGCCCGGGGCCGGCCTAGAACGGCTTGAAGTCGTCGTACTCCTGCTCGGACTCGTCCCGTTCGGCCTGCCGCTCGCGGCGTCGCTGGACAGCCGGGCGGGGCGCCTCGAAGCGGTGGTCCTCGCCGCGCCGGCCGAGCATCTCCGCACCGGCGGTCACCGTCGGCTCCCAGTCGAAGACGACCGCGTTGTCCTCGGGGCCGATGGCGACCCCGTCGCCGGACCGGGCGCCGGCCTTCACCAACGCGTCCTCCACACCGACCCGGTTGAGCCGGTCGGCGAGGTAGCCGACGGCCTCGTCGTTGTTGAAGTCGGTCTGGCGGACCCAGCGTTCGGGCTTCTCGCCGCGTACCCGGAACAGCCCGTCGTCCTCGCGGGTGACGGTGAACCCGGAGTCGTCCACGGCCTTGGGCCGGATGACGATGCGGGTCGCCTCCTCCTGCGGCCTGGCGGCCCGCGCCCGGGCCACCGACTCGGCGAGCGCGAACGACAGTTCCCGCAGCCCGAGGTGGGCTACGGCGGACACCTCGAAGACGCGGTAGCCGCGCGCCTCCAGGTCGGGTCGGACCATCTCGGCGAGGTCCTTGCCGTCCGGCACGTCGGTCTTGTTGAGGACGACGATGCGAGGACGGTCGTCGAGGCCGCCGTACTGCCGCAGTTCCTCCTCGATGATGTCGAGGTCGGAGACGGGGTCGCGGTCCGACTCCAGCGTCGCGGTGTCCAGCACGTGCACGAGCACGCTGCACCGCTCCACGTGCCGCAGGAACTCGAGCCCCAGGCCCTTGCCCTGGCTGGCGCCCGGGATCAGCCCCGGCACGTCGGCGATGGTGTAGACGGTCGACCCGGCGGTGACGACGCCCAGGTTGGGCACGAGGGTGGTGAACGGATAGTCGGCGATCTTGGGCTTGGCCGCGGAGAGCACGGAGATCAGCGAGGACTTCCCCGCGCTCGGATAGCCGACCAGCGCCACGTCGGCGACGGTCTTCAGCTCCAGGACGATGTCCTGCAGGTCCCCCGGCACACCGAGCAGCGCGAATCCGGGCGCCTTGCGCCGCGCGGAGGCGAGGGCGGCGTTCCCGAGCCCGCCCCGGCCGCCCTGGGCGGCGACGTACGAGGTCCCGTTCCCGACCAGGTCGGCGAGCACGTTGCCCGCCTTGTCGAGGACGACGGTCCCGTCCGGCACCGGCAGGACCAGGTCCTGGCCGTCCTTGCCGCTGCGGTGGCCGCCCTCGCCGGGCTTGCCGTTGGTGGCCTTGCGGTGCGGGGAGTGGTGGTACTCGAGGAGCGTGGTCACGGACTGGTCGACGGTCAGGACGACATCGCCGCCCCGCCCGCCGTTCCCGCCGTCCGGTCCGCCCAGCGGCTTGAACTTCTCACGGTGGACGGAGGCACAGCCGTGGCCTCCGTTACCCGCGGCGACATGCAGCTCGACGCGGTCCACGAAGGTGGTCATGGGGGTGCCTCCAGAGACAGTGGGGTGTACGTGGGTACGTGTTTCCTGGGTCAACACGCGAAAGGCGGACCCGCCTTCCCGCCAGGGAAGTGAGGTCCGCCTCGCGAAAGCTTCCGATCAGGCGACCGGAACGATGTTCACGACCTTGCGGCCGCGGCTGGTGCCGAACTGCACCGAACCGGCCTCCAGGGCGAACAGCGTGTCGTCACCGCCACGGCCGACGCCGGCGCCGGGGTGGAAGTGGGTGCCGCGCTGGCGGACGAGGATCTCACCCGCGTTGACGACCTGACCGCCGAAGCGCTTCACGCCGAGCCGCTGGGCATTGGAGTCGCGACCGTTCCGGGTGGACGATGCGCCCTTCTTGTGTGCCATCTCTCCTCAGTCCCTTACTTCGCAGCCGTGGGGATCTCAGTGACCTTGATCGCCGTGTACTGCTGGCGGTGGCCCTGACGACGGCGGTAGCCGGTCTTGTTCTTGTAGCGCAGAATGTCGATCTTCTGGCCCTTGTGGTGGTCCACGACCTCGGCCTGGACCTTGACACCGGCCAGCACCCACGGGTCGCTGGTCACGGCGTCGCCGTCGACGAGGAGCAGGGTCGAGAGCTCGACCGTGTCGCCGACCTTGGCGGTGGAAATCTTGTCAACCTCAACGATGTCGCCGACAGCAACCTTGTGCTGGCGACCACCGCTGCGCACGATGGCGTACACGCGGATCTCTCTCTCACTCGATGAACGGCACCCCGCAGGCCAGCCGCCCGACAGACACACGGGCAACCTCTCCCGAGCCGACCCGCGCCCGGGAGGAAGAGGTTTACGGGGATGTGGCGTCCCGATGGACACGCCGACGGTCAAGGTTACGGGGACGTGCCCCGACCGGTCAAACCGGGCCCGGTCGATCGGTGGACACCGTGCCGGGCGGGGGCGGCCCCGCCCGGTGGATCAGCTCGCGAGCAGGTGGGCGCGCCCGAACATGGCCGCCGCGACCCGCGCGGTCGGCGTGCCGGAGTCCAGATCCGCACCGGCCTCCCGCAGCACCTCGACCACCTCGTCCGCGCCCTTGAACAGGGCGCCGGCGATGGGTGCCTGGTCCCGGGCGTTGCGCAGGTCGGGGTCGGCGCCGAGCCGGAGCAGAGCCCGCACGGTGTCGGCGTGGCCGTGGTAGGCGGCGAGCATCAGCAGGGTGTTGCCGGCTTCGTCGGTCACGTCGACCGGCAGCCCGTGCTCCACGAACCCCGCCAGTTCCCCGGTGTCGCCCTTCCGGGCCAGGTCCATGGCGATGGCCACGACGCGTTCCGTCTGTTCAGGAGTCAGACCACCCCTGCTCATGTGAATCCCTCCTGGTCACGTGGTGGTGCCGGTCATGTCCGCGAGGACGCCGGACGGTGACGGCGCGCGCCCGGGCGCGGGCCACCGAGTGGCCCGCGCCCGGGCGCGGTGCGGCATGTACCGCGGTTCCCTCGAGCGGCGAGGCTCAGAGGTTGCCGGCGGCCAGCGCCTCGATCGCCTTGCGGACGCCCTCGCCGTAGGCCGGGTCGGCCTGGGTGCAGTTGGCGATGTGCCGCTCGACGGTCTGCTCCGAGGCGCCGTTGATGGCGCGCGCCGTGTTCTCGAAGAGAACCTTCTGCTGCTCGGGGCTCATCAGGCGGAACAGGTTCCCGGGCTGCTCGAAGTAGTTGTCGTCGTCCTCACGGAAGTTGAACCGGTCGGCGACGGCGCCCACGGCCAGGCTCGGCTCGCGGTAGGCCGGCTGGTCGGCCCAGCGGCCGTAGGAGTTGGGCTCGATGCCCGGGGTGGAGCCCTGGTTGCCGTCGACCCGCATGGCGCCGTCGCGGTGGTAGGTGTTCACCGGGTTCTTCGCGGCGTTGACCGGGATCTGGTGGTGGTTCACACCGAGGCGGTAGCGCTGGGCGTCGCCGTAGGAGAAGAGGCGGCCCTGCAGCATCCTGTCGGGCGAGTAGCTGATGCCCGGAACCACGTTCGCCGGGGTGAAGGCGGCCTGCTCGACGTCCGCGAAGTAGTTCGCGGGGTTGCGGTTGAGCTCCCACTCGCCGACCTCGATCAGCGGGTAGTCCTTCTTCGACCAGACCTTGGTGAGGTCGAAGGGGTGGAAGCGGTAGTTCTCCGCGTCGGCCTCCGGCATGACCTGGATGAACAGCTTCCACTTCGGGAAGTCGCCGTTCTCGATCGCCTCGTAGAGGTCGCGCTGGTGGGACTCGCGGTCCTTGCCGACCAGGGCCTCGGCCTCGGCGTCGGTCAGGTTCTTGATGCCCTGCTGGGTGCGGTGGTGGAACTTGACCCAGAACCGCTCGCCCTCGGCGTTGATCAGGCTGTAGGTGTGCGAACCGAAGCCGTGCATGTGCCGGTACGAGGCGGGAATGCCACGGTCGGACATCACGATCGTGACCTGGTGCAGGGCCTCGGGGAGGTTGGTCCAGAAGTCCCAGTTGTTCTCGGCGTCGCGGAGGTTGGTGCGCGGGTCGCGCTTCACCGCGCGGTTGAGGTCCGGGAACCTCAGCGGGTCGCGGAAGAAGAAGACCGGGGTGTTGTTCCCGACCAGGTCCCAGTTGCCCTCGTCCGTGTAGAACTTCAGGGCGAAGCCGCGGATGTCGCGCTCGGCGTCGGCCGCACCGCGCTCACCGGCGACGGTGGAGAACCGGGCGAACATCTCGGTCTTCTTGCCGATCTCGGAGAAGATCTTCGCGCTCGTGTACTGCGTGATGTCGTGGGTCACCGTGAAGGTGCCGAACGCGCCCGAACCCTTGGCGTGCATCCGGCGCTCCGGGATGACCTCGCGGTCGAAGTGTGCGAGCTTCTCCAGGAACCACACGTCCTGCAGGAGCATCGGACCGCGCGGACCGGCCGTCAGGGAGTTCTGGTTGTCGGCAACCGGCGCGCCGGCAGCCGTGGTCAACGGCTTCTGGTTGTTCTCGGTCAAAGCTCGCTCCTCGGTGTGTGGTTCTTCGCGGGGGGTCAAGGCCTGACGGTCCTGGCCGTCCGAGTGTCCGCGCGAACTGCTCCGCAGCCCGCATCAGGACCCACCCTATGTTAGACATGGTCTAAGTCAAGGCGACATTCAGAACCATATCTGTTCTTGAGATGGGATCAATCGCTGGTTAGGGTGACGTACATGAGTGATCTCTTGAAGAGGCTTCGGGAACGCGGCTGGCGCCTGACCGCGCAGCGACGCGTCGTGGCCGAGGTTCTCGGCGGGGACCACATCCATCTGACCGCCGACGAGGTGCACGCGCGCGCGGTGGAGCGGCTGCCCGAGATCTCCCGGGCGACGGTCTACAACACCCTGGGCGAACTGGTGGCACTGGGCGAACTCGTCGAGGTCTCGACCGACCACCGCGCCACGCGCTACGACCCGAACGCGCACCGGCGCCATCACCACCTGCTCTGCGACCGCTGCGGCACCATCCGCGACGTGCACCCGGCGGGCAACCCCCTCTCCGACCTTCCGGAGTCGGAACGCTTCGGGTACGCGGTCTCCGACGTCGAGCTGACCTACCGCGGAACCTGTCCGGACTGCACGGCCTGACACCGCAGCAGTCATCGCGTCGGCCTCGCGCCCTCGGCGGGGATGCGCACGATGACGCCCACGCCCTCGGGGACATGCGCGCGTTTCATGGTCGTTTCCCGGTCGACACGCGAAAGCGGACCCGCCCTCCCGCCGGGGAAGTGGGGTCCGCCTCGCGAAAGCCTCCGGTCGATCGCCGTGTACTGCCGGCGGTGGCCCGGACGACGGCGGTGACCGGTCCGGTTCCTGCGCGGGCCGAACCGGCCGGGGCGGGCCCGGCCCGCCGGTTCAGCCGCCGAGGCTCTCCCGGTAGGCCACGCACTCCTCGTAGGAGGGCAGCAAACCCTGCTCCCGGGCCTCGGCCAGGGTGGGTGCCTGCTCGTCCTTCGCGGAGAGCAGCGGCTCGAGGTCCTCGGGCCAGTCGATGCCGAGCGCCGGGTCGAGCGGGTGGATGCCGTGCTCGCGCTCGGGTGCGTATCCCTCGGAGCAGAGGTAGATCACGGTGGCGTCCTCGGTGAGCGCCATGAAGCCGTGGCCGAGGCCCTCGGAGAGGTAGACCGCGTGATGGTCCCGGTCGTCCAGGCGGACGATCTCCCACTGGCCGAAGGTGGGCGAGCCGGTCCGGATGTCCACGATCACGTCGAGGACCGCGCCGCGCACGCACTTGACGTACTTGGCCTGGCCGGGCGGCACGTCGGCGAAGTGGATGCCGCGCAGGGTGCCCCGGTTGGACACGGACAGGTTGGCCTGGGCGAGCGTGAGCGGGTGGCCGGCCGCCTCGGTGAAGACCGGGGCCTTGAACCACTCGTGGAAGCTGCCCCGGCCGTCGGGGAAGATCTTCGGCTCGTGCACCCAGGCGCCGGAGAGGGAAAGGGGTCGCATCAAAGGGGTCCTCAGTTCTTCTTCGGCCGGTTCGTCAGTGAACGCTTGAGGTGCCCAGCGGCCCGGCGCCACAGGGGACGGGGCGGGGCGGTCCTCTTCGGCGCGGCCGGCGGGGTGTGCCGGTCGATCACCCGGGCGGTGCCGTCGGCGGCGACCACCACGTCGACCGGGAGCCGGGTCCACTTCCTCTCGCCGCGGCCGACGGACGGCACGCCGATCCGGACGGCCCAGCGCATTCCGGTGAGCTTCTCCGACGGCAGCGTGGCGCTCACGGTGCGGCCGGACACCTCTGCGTCGGCCGGGAACTTGCCCACGTTCTTGCGCTCGAAGCGGAGCTGCACCGGGTCCCCGGCGTCCGCCGCGACGTGCAGCGGCAACGGGAGCCGTACGGTGGAGCCGTCGACCACGGCCTCGGCCGGGTCCATCAGGGCCACCGCCTCGCGCTCCAGCTTGTTGGTGTGCTGATCGACGTCGAGGGAGAGGTTGCCCGGCCCGTCGGTCCAGTACGGCAGGACCAGCCGCCTCGGCTCACCGGTGAGCGCGGCCAGCCGTCCGGCCTCCGCCTCCTTGCCGCGTACCGCGCCGAGTCGGGTCTCCTTGCTCCAGCCGCAGGACTTGATGCGCAGGTGCAGGTCCCAGATGCCCTTGTCCAGGGGCTTGCCCGCGGCCGCGGTCTCCGGGTCGAGGGTGGCGCGCGCGGTGATCCGCCGACGGAAGGAGCCGTCCCCCGCGTCCGGGCGGTGCGGTGCGCACTCGACCGGGAGGTAGTACTGCGTGGCGTTCTCCCGGTGGCGGACCACCAGGTCCACGTCGCTCTTGTCGACCGGGGCGTCCAGAGTGATGCCCTGGCCGGCCAGCGCCTCGAGCGCCTTGTCGGACAGCGGCAGGCCGAGCAGGTCGTGCCCGCCCTCCCGGCGGAAGGTCATCGGCTCGCCGTCGACCTGGTACTCGGAGGTGAATCCGATGTTCAGGACGCCGTCCTCCCAGTCCAGGGAGTCCAGGGTGCCGGTGGGCCTGATCCCGGCCTCCCAGTGGGCGAGGGCGCGGACGTCCTGGTAGTGGTCGGCGGCGATCAGTCCGGCCACCACCCGCTGCGTGGGGGCGACCCTGGCGAACACGCCCGGCCCGAACCGCTCGGTGATCACACCGCGGATCTCGCGGTACAGCTCCTCGGCGTAGTCCTCGGGGAGCCTGAGCAGCCGGTCGCCGCGCAGCCGCTCGACCATCTCGTTGCGCAGCCAACGGCTGAACAGCCTGTCGCGCAGCGGGCCGGGCTCGGTGAGCTCCTCGACCACGTCGAGGGCCTCACGGAGGTTCTTGAAGTAGCCGACCGGGTCGAAGCGCTGGAAGCCGGCGTTGGAGCCGTCGTCGCGGGTGATGTGGTAATAGCACGGGTAGTCGCCGAGGACGGCGACGCTCTCGGCCCGCAGATAGGCCTCGACGACGAAGACGTGGTCCTCCAGCCGGCGGCGGCCCTCCTTGAAGCGCATGCCGTGCTGGGCGAGGAACTCCCGCCGGAACATCTTGTGCGGGGTGAGGCTGTCGATCAGCGGCGCGTTCTCCACCGTCGCACGCGGCCGGTTCACCCGGAACAGCTCCTGCGGGACCGGGCGGCCGATGCCCGCCATCTTCCCCACGACCACGTCGGCGTCGTTCGCCTTGCCGTAGTCGTACATCCGCTCCAGGGCCTCGTCGCCGAGCCAGTCGTCGTGGTCGGCGAACATGACGTACTCGCCCCGGGCGGCGTCGATGCCGGTGTTACGGGGCCTGCCGGACCAGCCGGACGCCTCCTGGCGGATGACGTGGATGTGGGGGTGCTCGGCCGCCAGCCGGTCCAGCCGGTCGGGAGTCTCGTCGGTGGAACCGTCGTCGACGAAGAGGACCTCGAACTCGTCGGGGGTGAGGCTCTGCCGCAGCAGGCCGGTGATGCAGTCCTCCACGTACTTGCCCGGGTTGTGGACCGCGATGACGACGCTGACCTTGACTGTCACGCCGGGTTCTCCTTCTTGTGGACCTGGTGGATCTCCGGGAACGCCTCGGTGAGGGCCGCGCGCCAGTCGCGCAGCGGCTCGATGCCGGCGGCGGCGAAGCGCTCGTGGCCGAGCACGCTGTAGGCCGGGCGGGGAGCGGGGCGGACGAATGCCTCGCTGGTGGTGGGACGGACCCGGTCCGGGTCGGCGCCGAGCAGGCGGAAGATCTCCCGGGTGAAGCCGTACCAGGTGGTCTCGCCGGAGCCGGTGCCGTGGTAGACGCCCGCCGGGGCGGTGCCTGCCAGGGCTCCGCGCCCCAGTTCGAGCAGCAGACCGGCCAGGTCGGCGCTCCAGGTGGGCTGGCCGCGCTGGTCGTCCACGACGTCCAGGGTCTCGCGCCGGCCCTCCAGTCCGATCATGGTGCGGACGAAGTTGGGGCCGCCCTTGCCGTACAGCCAGGCGGTGCGGACGACGTAGCCGCTGTCCGGGAGGGTCTTCAGGACGGCCTGTTCGCCGGCGAGCTTGGTGCGGCCGTAGGCGCTGCGCGGGGCGGTGGGGGCGTCCTCGGCGTACGGCGTGGTGGCGTCGCCGGCGAAGACGTAGTCGGTGGAGACGTGGAGCAGGACGGCGCCGGTACGGGCGCAGGCGTCGGCGAGGTGGGCCGGGCCGTCGCCGTTGATCGCGAGCGCCTCGGCCTCGCGGGTCTCGGCGTCGTCCACGGCGGTCCAGGCCGCGCAGTTGACGACCACGGCGGGCCGGTGACGCTGAAGTGTCCGCCGTACGGCGTCGGTGTCCGTGAGGTCCAGCGCCTCCCGGTCGAGGGCGGTGGCCTGCGCACCCGCCGCGGCCAGCCGGGCCAGCACGTCCTGGCCGAGCATGCCGCCCGCCCCGGTGACCAGCCAGCCGGCCGGAGCGTCGGCCTGTTCCTTCATCGGGTTCATCCCTCTTCTCGTCCTCTGTGCCGGATGGCTCGGGACGAGGGCGGTCCCCGGCCCGCAGGGGGGTGAAGGCGCGTCAGCTCAGCGCCGCCCGCTCCTTCAGCGGCTCCCACCAGTCGCGGTTGTCCCTGTACCACTGGACGGTTTCGGCAAGGCCCGCGCGGAAGTCCTTGCGCGGCTCGTAGCCCAGCTCTTCGCGGATCTTCGTGCAGTCGACGGAGTAGCGGCGGTCGTGGCCCTTGCGGTCCTCGACGTACTCGACGCCGGTCTCCCAGTCGGCGCCGCACGCCTCCAGCAGCAGCCCGGTGAGTTCCCTGTTGGAGAGTTCGGTGCCGCCGCCGATGTTGTAGACCTCGCCCGCGCGGCCCTTGGTGCGGACCAGTTCGATGCCCTGGACGTGGTCGTCGATGTGCAGCCAGTCGCGGACGTTGCCGCCGTCGCCGTACAGCGGGACCTTCCTGCCGTCGAGGAGGTTGGTGACGAAGAGCGGGATGACCTTCTCGGGGAAGTGGTGGTGCCCGTAGTTGTTGGAGCAGCGGGTGACACGGACGTCCAGGCCGTGGGTGCGGTGGTAGGACAGCGCGATCAGGTCGCTGGAGGCCTTCGCCGAGGAGTAGGGCGAGTTGGGCTGCAGCGGGTGGGTCTCGGGCCAGGAGCCCTCGTCGATCGAGCCGTAGACCTCGTCGGTGGAGATGTGCACGAAGGTCCTGACGCCGGCCCGGTGCGCGGCGTCGACGAGCGTGTGGGTGCCGACCACGTTCGTGCGGACGAACTCCGCGCCACCGTCGATGGAGCGGTCGACATGCGACTCGGCGGCGAAGTGCACGACCTGGTCGTGCTCGGCCATCAGCTTGCCGACCGGATCCGGGTCGCAGATGTCTCCCTGCACGAAGGTGAACCCCGGGTGCGCGCGCACCTCGTCGAGGTTGGCCGGGTTGCCCGCGTACGTCAGCTTGTCCAGGACGGTGATCTCGACGTCACCGGGGCCCTGGGGGCCGAGCAGCGTACGCACGTAGTGCGAGCCGATGAAGCCGGCACCACCGGTCACCAGGATCCGGGTCGGGCGGGCCGGGGAGGCGTGGGAGGAAGGGGCCGTCATGAGGAGATCTGCACCTTGCTGTGATCACCGAGCACGAGCCGGTGGGCCTTGGGGTTACGGGGAGCGGGCGTGACCTCGACGTCGCGCCCGATGAGCGAGGTCTCCACCCGGCGCACGCCGACCACGGACGAGCCCCGCAGGACGATGGAGTACTCGATTTCACTGTCCTCGATCCGGCAGTCCTCGGACACCGAGGTGAAAGGGCCGATGTACGCATCGTTGACCACCGTACCCGCGCCGATGACCGCGGGCCCGACGATCCGGCTGCCGTGGACGCGCGCGCCCTCATCGATGCGCACCCGGCCGACGATCTCGCTGGCCTCGTCCACCACGCCCGCGTTGTGCGGCTCCAGGGACTCCAGGACGGACCGGTTGACCTCCAGCATGTCGGTGACGTCGCCGGTGTCCTTCCAGTACCCGGAGATCGTGGTGGAGCGGACGTCCCGCTTCTCGTCGATCAGCCACTGGATGGCGTGCGTGATCTCCAACTCGCCGCGCCAGGAGGGCTCGATGGAGCGGACCGCCTCGTGTACGGCCGGGGTGAACAGGTAGACGCCGACGAGAGCCAGATCGCTCTTCGGCTGCTTCGGCTTCTCCTCCAGACCCACCACCCGACCGTCGCCGCCGAGTTCGGCGACGCCGAAGGAAGTGGGGTCGGAGACCTTGGTCAGCAGGATCTGCGCGTCGGGCCGCTCCGTCCGGAACTCCTCCACCAGTCCGGTGATGCCGCCGACGATGAAGTTGTCGCCGAGGTACATGACGAAGTCGTCGTCACCGAGGAAGTCCTGGGCGATGAGCACGGCGTGCGCCAGCCCCAGGGGCGCCTCCTGGGGGATGTAGGTGACCTCGATCCCGAATCGGGAGCCGTACCCCACCGCCTCATGGATCTCGCCCGCGGTGTCGCCGACGATGATCCCGACCTCGCTGATCCCGGCTTCGGCGATCGCTTCCAGTCCGTAGAAGAGCACAGGCTTGTTGGCGACGGGCACCAACTGCTTGGCCGAGGTGTGGGTGATGGGACGAAGACGGGTCCCCGCTCCCCCGGAAAGCACGAGAGCCTTCACTTCTTACGCCCCCATACTCCGCTCACACAGGGAGGAAAGCCCCACTTGTCCAAAATCGGCGTGAATCTCGAGCAGCATCATAATCCTGCCTCAGGAAATTCGATTCACCCGCTGTTCACGCACCCGATTCCTGTGCGACAGCCGAGAGCCGGGGCAAAAGCGATCCGCCCCCGGCGAGGCCGGGGGCGGATCATGCTCCTCGTACGGTTCGACGTCACTCCCCGTCGGTGGTGGTCGACACGGACGGGGGGGACTGCTGTTCGGCCGCCGCCGTCTTCTTCGCCGTCACCTTCTTCGCCGTCGTCTTCTTGGCCGTCGTCTTCTTGGCGGTGGCCTTGGTGGCCGCCGTCTTCTTCGTGGCCGTCGTCTTCGTGGCCGTCGTCTTCTTGGCGGTGGCCTTGGTGGCCGCCGTCTTCTTCGTGGCCGCCTTCTTCGCCGTCGCCTTCTTGGCCGCCGTGCGGGCGGTCTTCTTGGCCGGAGCCGTCTCGTCGGCGGCTTCCTCGGCGGGCGCCGTCGCGGTGACGGCCGCTGCTGCCTCGGCGGTCGCCGCCTCGTCCGCCGGGGCCGTCTCCGCCGCCGGGGCCGACGGGACGACCACGACGGCCGCCTCCTCGGACGCGGTGGACACGGTGGGCTTGCGCACCGCGCGGCGGCGCGGGCGGGGCGGGGCGGCGGTTTCGGCCGCCGGCTCGAGCGCCTCGGGCGACGGCTCGGCCGGGGACTCGTCGGCCACCGGCTCCGGCGTCTGCTCGGGCGCCGCAGGGGCTGTGTCCACCGTGGCTGCGGTGTCTGCGATGGTCACCACCGCGGCCTGCGCACCCGCCGGCGAACTGGCCGGCGCGGACACCTTGCGGGTGGCCCGGCGACGCGTACGCCCCTGAGGAGCGGCGCCCTCGGCAGGCGCTGCCGCGGCGGCGGGCGCCTCGACGGTCGGGTCCTCGGCGGCGGCCGGCACGGCGTGCGCCTCGGCGGCCGACTCCGGCTGGACCGGGCGTGCGGTCTCCTCGGCGACCGTCGTCTCCTGAGCCGTCGGCACCTCCGCGCCGGACCCGTCGGGCCCGGACCCATCGGCGGCCACGGCGGCGGCAGCCGGCTCGCGCCGGGACTGCTCGCGCCTCGGCGCACCCGCCGGGGCCGAGGCCCGGCGGCTCACCCGGCGGCGGGTACGTCCGCGTGTGGCCGCGGCCTCCGCCTCGGCGGCGCTGCTGTACAGCTCCTCGTCAGGCGTGTACTCCGGGGCGGGAAGCGCGACCGGCTCGGCGACCTCGGCGGCGACCTCGGCCGCCGTCTCCGACTCCGCTTCCGCCTCCTGCTCCGCCGTCGGGACCATGTCGGCCTCGTGCTCGTGGAGGTGCTCCCCGGCACCGGCCCGCGCCCGCTTCCTGCGCTTGCCGCCGCCACCGGTGGAGGTGGGCTGGTCCAGGTGGACGATGACACCGCGCCCGTTGCAGTGGACGCAGGTCTCCGAGAACGACTCCAGCAGGCCCTGGCCGACCCGCTTGCGGGTCATCTGCACCAGACCCAGCGAGGTCACCTCGGCGACCTGGTGCTTCGTACGGTCCCGGCCCAGGCACTCCAGCAGGCGCCGCAGCACCAGGTCCCGGTTGGACTCCAGGACCATGTCGATGAAGTCGATGACGATGATGCCGCCGAGGTCGCGCAGCCGCAGCTGGCGCACGATCTCCTCGGCCGCCTCCAGGTTGTTCCTGGTGACCGTCTCCTCGAGGTTGCCGCCCTGACCGGTGAACTTTCCGGTGTTGACGTCGATGACGACCATCGCCTCGGTCCGGTCGATGACCAGCGAACCGCCGCTGGGCAGCCAGACCTTGCGGTCGAGCGCCTTGGCGAGCTGCTCGTCGATCCGGTACGTGGCGAAGACGTCGACCTCGCTGGTCCACTTCTGCAGCCGGTCGGCCAGGTCGGGCGCGACGTGTGCGACGTACCCGTGGATGGTCTCCCACGCCTCGTCGCCGCTGACGACGACCTTGGAGAAGTCCTCGTTGAAGATGTCCCGCACGACCCGGACGGTCATGTCCGGCTCGCCGTACAGCAGCGACGGCGCGCTCGAGCTGCCACCGCTCTTGGACTTCTTCTTGATCTCCTCCCACTGCGCCTGCAGCCGCTCGACGTCACGGCGCAGCTCGTCCTCGCTCGCGCCCTCGGCGGCGGTGCGCACGATGACACCCGCGTCCTCGGGGACGACCTTCTTGAGGATGGTCTTCAGCCGGGCCCGCTCGGTGTCGGGCAGCTTGCGGCTGATGCCGGTCATCGAACCCTCGGGGACGTACACGAGGTAGCGGCCCGGGAGGGAGACCTGGCTGGTCAGACGAGCGCCCTTGTGCCCGATCGGGTCCTTCGTCACCTGGGCGAGGACCGACTGGCCCGACTTCAGCGCGGCCTCGATCCGGCGCGGGCCGTTGGCCATGCCCAGCGCCTCGAAGTTCACCTCACCGGCGTAGAGCACGGCGTTGCGGCCCTTGCCGATGTCGATGAACGCGGCCTCCATCGACGGCAGCACGTTCTGCACCTTGCCGAGGTACACGTTGCCGACGTACGAGGTCGCCTGCTCCTTGTTGACGTAGTGCTCGACGAGCACCCCGTCCTCCAGGACGCCGATCTGCGTACGGTCGCCGTACTGCCGAACCACCATGACGCGCTCGACGGCCTCACGGCGGGCCAGGAACTCGGCCTCGGTGATGATCGGGACGCGCCGGCGGCCCTGCTCACGGCCTTCCCTGCGGCGCTGCTTCTTCGCCTCCAGGCGGGTGGAGCCCTTGATGGACTGCACCTCGTCCGACGGCTCGGCGGGCCTGCGCGGTTCGCGGACCTTGACGACGGTGCGCTCGGGGTCGTCGGTGGAGGTCTCGGCCTCGCCGCCGCCGTCCCCGGCCCGGCGACGACGGCGCCGACGGCGCCGGCTGCTGCTGGAGCCGCCCTCGGTGCCCGCCTCGTCGCGGTCCTCGACCGACTCGTCGGCGTGCTCCGCGTCGTCGGCGGACTGGTCCGCGCCGTCCTCGGCGTCGTGCTCGGCGCCGGTGCGCTCGGTGTCGTCCCCGGACTCGCCGCCCTCGGCGTCCGTCTCGGCGGACTCGCCGCGCCTGCGGCGACGGCCACCGCGACGACGGCGCCGGCGGGAACCGGCCCCTTCGCTCTCGTCGTGGTCGTCGTTCTCGTCGTGGTCGTCGTCGGAGGGGCCCTCCGCCGACTCGTCGGCGTGCTCCGCGTCGTCGGCGGACTGCTCCTCGTCGTCCTCGACGCGGGCGGCGGCAGCGGCCGGGGCCGTGTCGGTCTCGTCCGCCGCGCCCCGACGGCGACGACGGCGGCGCGAGGCGGCGGGCTGCTCCTCCGGGAGCTCCTCGGTCTCCTCCGGCTGCTCGGGCTCCGGCGTGCCGGCGGCCTCGGCGGCCGCTTCGGCGGCGGCCCGCTCCGGCGTCTGGAACTGGGGCTCGGCGAACACCGGAGCCTGGAAGACGGCGACGGCGGGACGGGCGGGGCGCCTCGACGTCCCGGCCTCGGCCCCGGTCGCGGCTGATCCGGTGGCCGGCCGGGCGGGCTCGGCGAACCCGGCGGCGGCCTTGCGGACCGCACGGCGACGGCGGCGCGGAGCGGCGTCGTCCGCGGCGGGCTCGGCGGTCGTCCCGGAGGCCGCGGTCTGTCCGGTGGGCTCGGTCACGGGAGCTTGCGCCTCCTCGGCGGGGGAGGCGGCGGCCTCGGCGGTCGCGGGCGCGGAGACGCTGCGCGAGGCACGGCGCCGGGTACGGCGGGGAGCCGCGTCCTCGGCGGTGTCGGTGTCGGTGATGCCGGCCGTATCGGCGGCCGGTGCGGTGCTCGCGGTCGCGGTCGCGGCGCTCTCCGCCGGTTCGGGGGCCTCGGTGGCGGTGGTCGTCGGCGAGGTCACACGGCGCGTCGCACGACGGCGCGCACGCGGCGGGGCGGCGTCCCCGACGGGCTCGGACGCCGCTGTCTCCACGGCGGGCCCGGCAGCCGGAGCGGCCGGGGCGGCAGGGGTCTCGGCCGTCGGCACGACGGTCTCGGCGGCCTCCGCCGAGACCGGTGCCCCGGCGGGCGAGGCCGAGCGGCGCACCACCCGACGGCGCCGGGGCGGAGCGGCGGTGTCCGGGGCGGCCGGTGCTTCCTCCCCGGCGGCCGTCGGCTGCGCGGCGGCCTCGGTCCCGGTGCCCTCCTCGGCAGCGAGCTCGTCGTTCTCGTCGAGCGGCTCGGCGGGCTCAGAAGACTCAGGGAACCCAGTGGCCGGTATGGCCGACGTGGCCGTCTCGGCCTTTGTGCCGGTGCCCGCCGTCGGCGGACCGGCCGGACGGGACGCGGCACGGCGCCGTCGACGCGGCGGCAGGGTGTCGCTGGGGCTGTTCGGTTCGGAGCCCTCTGTGGGCTCGGTCGGTTCGAGCATGCGGGGGTTTCTCCCGTCAGGCTCCCGGGCGCCGCACCCGGTCCGGCGATGCCGGTGACGTCCGCGGCTCGCGCGAAGCGCGGTTGCCGCCGTCCGGGGCGCGGGCGCCGCACGGGAACTCTCTGTGTCCTGTCTCACCGGTTCCGTACACCGAATGCGCACGGCCTGGCGAAAGTCTTGTGGTCGGTGCGCTGCCCGACCCAGGTGGCTCCCGAGGTACGAGGGCGGCGCTACGACATCCGTCCCTACGCGGGACCTTCCTTACACCGGCGCCGTCGCGGTGGCAGTGGCACCGGCCGGATGCGGCTCGGTCGCTGCTGCCTCGCGGTCGGGCGCGAGCGGGTCGGTCACCGTGCCGGTCTCTTCATCGAGCAGCCCCTGCGCCAGCCTGGTCACCGCTGCGGGGACCGGCGGCGCCAGATCGGCCACGGCGCGGAGACCGGACAGGACGTCGTCGGGTCGAACGGCAGGCGTCACGTGCCGAACAACCAGCCGCAGTATCGCACAGGGCTGGTCGGTCGGCCTATCAGCCGACGAAGGGGGCGTTTCCAGGCTTTCCAGAGCCACGACCGCTGAACGGGTGTCGAACGTACGCATCCCGTTCTTCGTCCGGCGCTGCACCTCGACGGTACCGGCCGCGTCGAAGGCGTCCACCGCTCGGCGGGCCTCCTCCCGGTCGACACCGGCCAGCCGCAGCTCCCACACCGAGGCCGTGAGCCGGTCGGCGAGCCCCGGGGTACGGGCCTCGGCCGCCTCGATGATGTCGAGCCCGGCGGGCAGCGACTCGTCGAGGAGGGCTCTGATCCGCTCCGGATCCCGCGCCTGGGTGAGCGCGATCTCCAGGTACTCCGCCTCACTGCCCGTGCCGGTGGGTGCGGCATTGGCGTACGACACCTTCGGGTGCGGCGTGAACCCCGCCGAGTACGCCATCGGCACCTCGGCACGGCGCAACGCGCGCTCGAAGGCACGCTGGAAGTCACGGTGGCTGGTGAACCGGAGGCGGCCGCGCTTGGTGTAGCGCAGTCGAATGCGCTGTACCGCGGGTGCGGGCGGCGGGCCTTCGGGCTGTCGCTTGCCCAGTGTCGTTCAGTCCTTCGTGAGAGCGGTTGTGCTGCTACCAAGAGTACGCGTCTCACCGCCGATAGGTTCCCGTCGGTCCGCGAGCACCGGCTCCCCCTGTTCTCCGAGGAACATCCGGCGGACATCGGCACGGGCCCGCCGCACCGACGCGCGGGCGGCGGCGAGTGACTGCCGTACGGCCCTTCCCACGGCGCGCCCGGCCTCGGCGGCGGGCCGCAGCACCGCGTCCCGCACCGCGCGCCCCACCGGTGCCAGCACACGCGCGTACACCCACCGCGCGGGCTCCACGACGATCCACCGCACCAAGGCGCCCAGGAACCGCCCCACCGCGAGCGAGACGTACCCGGCGGCCCGCCAGGCATGCCCGAGGGCGTCGCCGATCTCCCGCGCGACGACGGCGAGCACCCGCCCGACCGGCACCAGAACCCAGCGCCACACGGCGAGCAGGGGCAGCACGAGCAGGATCCGGGTGATCCAGTACAGCCCCGTACCGATACCGGTGACGAGCATGCCCGCCAGCCGTGCCACCCCCTTCACGCACCAGGCGACGGCCTGTCCGACGGGTGTGAGCACCCACCTGTACAGCCACGCACAGGGCACGACGACCAAGTACCGCGTGAGCCGGGCGAGGGCCGCGAACACCCCGAGCCCGATCGCGGCCGACACGGCCGCGATCCCGCGCAGCACCCACATCACGCCGTGCCCGAAGGGCGTCAGCACGCGCCCGTACAGCCACACCAGCGCGTGCCCGAGCGGCACGAGCACACACCGGTACAGCCACCCGGCGGGAACGACGACCACCAGGTTCCCGAGCCGGGCGAGCGCCTTGCCGAGCGGCACGAGGCCATATCGCCACAGCCCCACCAGCGGCCACACGAACACCGCTCGCCCCACCCACCACAGCGCCCGCCCGAGCGGCCGGAACACGGCACGGTCCAGCCACCGCGCGGCGGCGACACACCCGTCCCACACCATCCGCACCGGCAGGACCACGAGGAACACGAAGATCCGCACCGGCAGGCGGACCGCCACGACCAGACACCCCTCACCCGCCGCCTCCGGCTGCCGCGGCGAAGACGGGTGTGCGGGCGGTGCCGGTCTCCCGGCGTCCTGCTTCTCCAGATCCATGCAAGGGAGGACGCCCCGGCAGGCCGTTCGGATGCACCGGCACCGCCCCGCCCGCGCGAGCACCCGTGAATCTACAATGCTGTAGAAATCAGCTCTGGAGTGTCACCGCCGCGCGAACCCGCCGGCCCGTCCGCGCCGCGGGCATGGCGCGCGGCACGAAGGAGCAGATACAGCACGATATGAACGACCACCCTGCCCCCACGGGCGCCACGCCCCGGCCCCTCCGCCACACCCTGGCGGAGGGAGCCCGTGCCGTCACCGAAGCCCGCTGGTTCGCCCTCACCGTCTTCACCCTGATCCTCACCAACGCGGCCCTGCTGGGAGCCGAGACCTACAGCGGACTCTCCAGGGACTGGCACCACGGGTTACGCCTCGCCGAACACCTCTGCCTCGCCGCCTTCACCGTCGAGATAGCCCTGCGCGCCTGCGCCCACGCGGACCGTCCCCGCGACTTCTTCCGCGACCCCTGGAACCTCTTCGACCTGGCCGTCGTCGCCTGCGCGTTCCTGCCCCTGGTCCGTGAGAACACCACCGTCCTGCGGCTGCTGCGCCTCGCCCGCGTCCTGCGCACCGCCCGCTTCCTCCCCCAGCTGCGGATCGTCTTCGTCGCGGTGGCCCGCAGCCTGCCGGGCACCGTCAGCTTCCTCCTGGTGGGCGCGCTCCTGCTCTACCTCTACGCCATGGTCGGCTGGGTCTTCTTCAGCGAGGCGGACCCCGGCCAGTTCGGCTCCATCGGCCGCGCCGTCCTCACCCTCTTCCTGCTGATGACCCTGGACGGCCTCGGTGACGCCGTCCACGCCGGCCTGGAGATCTCCCGCTGGAGCATCCTCTACTACGCCTCCTACGTACTGCTCGCCTCGTTCGTCCTGGTCAACGTCCTCATCGGAGTCGTCATCAGCTCCCTGGAGGAGGCCCGCGAACTGGAACGCGAACACTCCCCCGCCCTCGAAGCGCCCTCGGCCCCCGCCCCGGACCCCGCCGTGGACCCCGCCGTGGACCCCGCCGTGGACCTGCGCACCCGCATCGCCATCGCCAGAAGGGCCCTGGACGACCTGGAAGCCGTCCTCCCGCCCCGCCAACCCGAGCAAGCCCCCACCCCCGACACGGCCCGGTCGTGACACCGCACCCGTCGCAGGCCGCGAACGCCGGTGGGCCCACTCCGTGTTCCGGAGTGGGCCCACCGAACGTCCCAAAACGACGGCTCAGGACGACGCACCGCCGGGAGCGGGCGCTGTGTGCCGCACGGTCAGGCCGTGTTCTTCACCGTCAGGGGAAGAAGCTTCTTACCGGTCGGTCCGATCTGAATACTGGTGTCCATCTGGGGGCACACCCCGCAGTCGAAGCAGGGGGTCCAGCGGCAGTCCTCGACCTCTGTCTCGTCGAGGGCGTCCTGCCAGTCCTCCCAGAGCCAGTCCTTGTCGAGACCGGAGTCGAGGTGGTCCCAGGGGAGGACCTCCTCGTAGGAGCGTTCGCGGGTGGTGTACCAGTCGACGTCCACGCCGTACTGCGCCAGGGCCTTGTCGGCGCAGGCCGTCCAGCGGTCGTAGGAGAAGTGCTCGCGCCAGCCGTCGAAGCGGCCGCCGTCCTCGTAGACCGCGCGGATGACCGCGCCGACGCGGCGGTCGCCGCGGGAGAGGAGGCCTTCGACGATGCCGGGCTTGCCGTCGTGGTAGCGGAAGCCGATGGAGCGGCCGTACTTCTTGTCGCCGCGGATCTTGTCGCGCAGCTTGGTCAGGCGGGCGTCCGTCTCCTCGGCCGACAGCTGCGGTGCCCACTGGAAGGGGGTGTGCGGCTTGGGGACGAAACCGCCGATGGAGACGGTGCAGCGGATGTCGCCCGAGCCGGAGACCTCGCGGCCCTTCTGGATGACGTTCATCGCCATGTCGGCGATCTGGAGGACGTCGTCGTCGGTCTCGGTGGGCAGGCCGCACATGAAGTAGAGCTTGACCTGGCGCCAGCCGTTGCCGTAGGCCGTGGCGACGGTCCTGATCAGGTCGTCCTCGGAGACCATCTTGTTGATGACCTTGCGCATGCGCTCCGAGCCGCCCTCGGGGGCGAAGGTCAGGCCGGAGCGGCGGCCGTTGCGGGTCAGTTCGTTGGCCAGGTCGACGTTGAAGGCGTCGACGCGGGTGGAGGGGAGGGAGAGGCCGATCTTGTCCTCTTCGTAGCGGTCGGCGAGGCCCTTGGCGATGTCGCCGATCTCCGAGTGGTCGGCGGAGGAGAGGGAGAGCAGGCCGACCTCTTCGAAGCCGGTGGCCTTCAGGCCCTTCTCGACCATGTCGCCGATGCCGGTGATGGAGCGCTCGCGCACCGGGCGGGTGATCATGCCGGCCTGGCAGAAGCGGCAGCCGCGGGTGCAGCCGCGGAAGATCTCCACCGACATGCGCTCGTGGACCGTCTCGGCGAGCGGGACGAGGGGCTGCTTGGGGTAGGGCCACTCGTCGAGGTCCATCACCGTGTGCTTGGAGACGCGCCACGGGACGCCCGACTTGTTCGGTACCACGCGGGCGATCCGGCCGTCGGGGAGGTACTCGACGTCGTAGAAGGCGGGGACGTACACGCCGCCGGTCCGGGCCAGGCGGTGGAGGAGTTCCTCGCGGCCGCCGGGGCGGCCCTCCTCCTTCCAGGCGCGGATGATCCGGGTGATCTCCAGGACGGCCTGCTCGCCGTCGCCGATGACGGCGCAGTCGATGAAGTCGGCGATCGGCTCGGGGTTGAAGGCGGCGTGGCCGCCGGCCACGACGATCGGGTCGTCGAGGCCGCGGTCCTTGGCCTCGAGCGGGATGCCGGACAGGTCCAGGGCGGTGAGCATGTTGGTGTAGCCGAGCTCCGTGGAGAAGCTCAGGCCGAACACGTCGAAGGCCTTGACCGGGCGGTGGCTGTCGACCGTGAACTGCGGGACGGCGTGCTCCCGCATCAGTTCCTCCAGGTCCGGCCAGACGCTGTAGGTGCGCTCGGCGAGGACGCCGTCCTGCTCGTTGAGCACCTCGTAGAGGATCATGACGCCCTGGTTGGGCAGTCCGACCTCGTACGCGTCGGGGTACATGAGGGCCCAGCGGACATCGCAGCTGTCCCAAGGCTTGACCGTGGAGTTGAGCTCTCCGCCGACGTACTGGATCGGCTTCTGCACATGCGGGAGCAGCGCTTCGAGCTGCGGGAACACAGACTCGGCGGCCACGGCGGCTTCGGCAGGCATCTCGGGAACCTTCGTGTGCTGGCGGGGGCTCCCCCGGCCGGAGGCTGGGGGCGGGTGACCATCCAGCCTAACCGCTTCAGAAGGCGGCGGATTTTCTGATCGGCTTCCAGGTTTCCGGGAGGGCGTTCTCGGTGATCTCCGCGCGCCGTTCCTCACGTCCGTACAGCACCCCGTACGTGAAGTCGCTCTCCCCCGCCGCGTGGGCGACGGCGGCGAGTTCGCGCAGTGTCTTGCGGGCCATGACGCTGTCCTGGTGGTCGCCGAGCAGGCCCTGGAGGGACTTCATGCTCTTGACCAGGTCCTTGGCGGGGTCGTCGAGAGCCGGGACGGCGGTCTCGGCGGCGTAGCGGGTGCGCTTGGTCTTCTTGCGGGCCTCGTGCAGGGCGAGGTCGCGTTCGTGGCCGGGCGGGAGGTCCAGGGCCCGGGTGACGAGGCCGGAGAGTTTGTCGAGGTCCTTGCCCACGGCCTTGGCGAGCACCTTGTCCGGGCCGGCCGCGGCCTTCTTGCGCAGGGGCGGGTCGGCCAGCAGGGCGTCGAGGGTGTCGAGCAGGGTGAGGTAGCGGCGGGAGTCGAGGACTCCGGTGACCTTGCCGTGGGCTCCGCGGTGGCCGGTCTCGGACCAGGTGGTCAGCCTGTCGCGTACGGGCCCGTGGACGAGGGGGTCGGGCAGGTCGTCCAGGGCCGTGATGAGGCGCTCGGCGAGGACTTCCTGGTCGCGGTCCAGGCCGAGCTCTCCGGCCAGCCATTTCAGGTCGACGCCGACGGGGTCGGTGGTCTTCCGGTCGAGGACGCTGCGGAAGGAGCGGAAGGTGCTGCGCAGGCGGCGGGTGGCGACGCGCATGCGGTGCACGGAGTCGGGCACGTCCTGGCGTACGGCGGGGTCGAGTTCGACGAGGGCGTCCCGCTGGGCGCGGACGTAGGCGAGGACGTGGTCGCCGGCTGTGACGGGTGTGCCCACCGGGCGGCTGCGATGCTTGCGCTTCGGTGCCGCGGCCGGGGCGGCCGCGGGTGCGGGGGCGGCCTCGGGCGTGTGCGTGGGGGGTGCCGTCTCGGCGAGGGCCCGGGCGAGTTTGGAGGGCGCCTTCGAGGGGCGCAGGCCCGCCTCGCGGAGCCGTTCGTCGACCTTGTCGAGGAAGGCGGGGTCGCCGTCGTCGGCGAGTTCGACCTCGATCTCGGTCCACCGGGCGGTGCCGTCGCCGGTGAGGCGTTCGGCGTGCACGGTGTCGACGCTGACCTCGGCGAGGAGCCGGCCGGTGGCGTCGAGGAGGTGGCGTACGTCGCGGTCGGAGCGCAGCCGGACCACGGGGCTCAGTGCGGTGCCGCGGACGCGGGAGCGGACGAGCCGGGCGAGGTCCTCCGGGACGGTGTCGGAGAGCGGGGCCTGGATCTCGTCGCGCACTCCGGGGGCGACGGGGAACTTCAGGTGCCAGCCGGCGTCGGCGCCGCCGGTGCGGCGGCGCAGGGTGAGGGAGGCGGCGGCGAGGCGGTGGTCTGCGGTGTCGTAGTAGGTGGCGTCGAGGTGGACGACGCCCTGGTCGGCGATGGACGCCACGCCGGGGACGCCGGTCAGGTCGGGGAGTCCACTGTCGCCGGACTCGTACTTTCGCTCGATTTCGCGTGTGGTGTCCGCCATGAGATGAACCTATCCGCCAGACCTGGATCTAGTCGTGACCGGTGCGCGGCGGCGGGGCCGCCGCGCACCGGTCGTACGGCCGGACAGGCCCGCGGTCACGCGGACAGCGGGCGTTGCAGTCTGATCGACTGCAGGAGGCCCACGGCCAGCCACACCGCGAACATCGACGAGCCGCCGTAGGACACGAACGGCAGGGGCAGGCCGGTGACCGGCATGATGCCGAGGGTCATGCCGATGTTCTCGAAGGTCTGGAAGGCGAACCAGGCGACGATGCCGGCGGCGACGATGGTGCCGTACAGGTCGGTGGTGTCGCGGGCGATGCGGCAGGCGCGCCACAGGATGACACCGAGCAGGCCGATGATCAGCGCGCCGCCGATGAAGCCGAGTTCCTCCCCGGCGACGGTGAAGACGAAGTCGGTCTGCTGCTCGGGCACGAACTGGCCGGTGGTCTGGGATCCCTGGAAGAGACCGGAGCCGGTGAGGCCGCCGGAGCCGATGGCGATGCGGGCCTGGTTGGTGTTGTAGCCGACGCCGGCGGGGTCGAGTTCGGGGTTGGCGAAGGCGGCGAAGCGGTTGATCTGGTACTCGTCCAGGACTCCGAGCTGCCAGACGGTGACGGCGCCGATGGCTCCGGCGCCGATCAGGCCGAAGATCCACCGGTTGGAGGCGCCGGAGGCGAGCAGTACGCCGAGCACGATGACGACCATGACCATGACCGAGCCGAGGTCGGGCATCAGCATCACGATCAGCATGGGTACGACGGCCAGCCCCAGGGCCTGGAGGACCGTGCGGTGGTCGGGGTAGGGCTTGTCGCCGGCGTCGACCCGGGCCGCGAGCAGCATGGCCATGCCCAGGATGATGGTGAGCTTCACGAACTCCGAGGGCTGGAGCGAGAAGCCTCCACCGAGCTTGATCCAGGAGTGGGCGCCGTTGATGGTGGAGCCCAGCGGGGTGAGCACCAGCAGGATCAGGAAGACCGAGGCGCCGTAGAGGACCGGTACGGCGGTGCGCAGGGCGCGGTGGCCGAGCCAGAGCATGCCGATCATCAGGGCCAGGCCGATGCCGGTGTTCAGCCAGTGCCGGACCAGGAAGTAGTACGGGTCCCCCTGGTTGAGCTCGGTGCGGTTGCGGGTCGCCGAGTAGACCAGGAGGGAGCCGAGCAGCGACAGGGCGATCGCCGACAGCAGTATCGGCCAGTCGAGTCGCCGGGCCGGGGAGTCGCGGGCGAGGAGCCGCGTCCAGCCGGCCCGCTCGGGTCCGTAGCCGGAGACGTGGAAGCTGTTGACTCCGCCGGTCATGGCGCCGTCCTCCGGCCTGCCGTGCGGCGCGCCCGGCCGGCGCTCCGTCGTGCGTCTCGGCGGCGGGTGTCGCGGTTGGCGGGCGGGGACGTGTTCACGGTCGCGCCCTGGTCCTGGCCGTCGGGGGTCGTCCCGTCCTCCTCGGTTCCGTTCTCCTCGGTCCCGGCCTCCTCGGTGGCCCGCAGGTCCTTGGCCGGGTCCTTGGAGATCTTCGGGGAGATGATGGTGCCGTCCGTCCTGACCTTGGGCAGCGTCTTCTGCGGGGTGGGCAGCAGTGCCTTCTTCTTGTCGATCTCGCCGTCCGGGGAGACTCCGTACAGCGCGTTGTAGACGTTGCGCACGGCGGGGCCCGAGGCGCCGGAGCCGGTGCCGCCCTGGGAGATCGTCATGACGATCGAGTAGTCCTTGGTGTAGGTCGCGAACCACGAGGTGGTCTGCTTGCCGTGGACCTCGGCGGTACCGGTCTTGGCGTGCATCGGGATCTCGTCCTGCGGCCAGCCGCCGAACCGCCAGGCGGCCGTACCGCGGGTGGCGACTCCCTCGAGGGCTCCGTCCATGGCGCTGAGGGTCTTCTTCGTGACCGGCAGCTTGCTGTGCGCCTTGGGCTCGATCTCCGTGACCTGCTTGCCGTCGGGGCTGATGACGGCCTTGCCGACGGTGGGGTGGTAGAGGGTGCCGCCGTTGGAGAGGGCCGCGTAGACGGTGGCCATCTGGATGGGGGTGACGAGGGTGTCGCCCTGGCCGATGGAGTAGTTGACGGAGTCACCGGCGCGCAGTCGGTTGCCTTCGAGGCAGTTCTCGTAGGCGATGCGCTCGACGTAGCTGCCGTCCTTCTTGCCGGACTTGCACCAGGCGTCCTTGTTGGCCTTCCAGTAGTCGGCCTTCCACTGGCGGTCGGGGACGCGGCCGGTGACCTCGTTGGGCAGGTCGATGCCGGTCAGCTCACCGAGACCGAACTGGTGGGAGGTCTTGTAGAACCAGTCCTTGGCGTTCTTCTTCGGCTTGTTGCCGCCGTCGCGCTTCCACTCCTCGTGGGCGAGCCGGTAGAAGACGGTGTCGCAGGAGACTTCGAGGGCACGGCCGAGGCTGATCCCGCCGTGGTTCTGGGATTCGAAGTTCTTGAAGACCTGGCCGCCGATGGAGTACGAACTGGAGCACTCGTAGGGGCCTTCGAAGGAGTAGCCGGCGTTGATCGCGGCGGCCGTCGGGATGACCTTGAAGATGGAGCCGGGTGCCGACACACCCTGGATGGCGCGGTTCAGCAGCGGGTAGTTGGACTTCTTGCCGGTGAGCTTGGCGTAGTCCTTGCCGGAGATGCCGCCCACCCAGGCGTTGGGGTCGTAGCTCGGGTTGGAGGCCATGGCGACGACGCGGCCGGTCTTGGCCTCCATGACGACGATGGCCCCGGAGTCGGCCTCGTAGAGGCGGTTGGTGTTGCGGTCCATCTCCTTGCGGGCCTGTTTCATCGCCTCGTTCAGCTCGTACTCGGCGACCCGCTGGACGCGGGCGTCGATGCTGGTGACGAGGTTGGCGCCGGGCTGGGCGGGGTCGGCCTGGGCCTCGCCGATGACGCGACCGAGGTTGTCGACCTCGTAGCGGGTGACGCCCGCCTTGCCGCGCAACTGCTTGTCGTACTCGCGTTCCAGGCCGGAACGGCCGACCTGGTCGGAGCGCAGGTAGGGCGAGTCGGTGTCCTGGGCCTCCTGGAGTTCCTCGTCGGTGACGGGCGAGAGGTAGCCGAGGACCTGGGCGGTGTTGGCCTGCCCGGGGGCCGCGTACCGGCGTACGGCCTGGGGCTCGGCGCTGATGCCGGGGAAGTCCTCGGCACGCTCGCGGATCTGCAGGGCCTGCTTGGCGGTGGCCTCGTCGGTGATGGGGATGGGCTGGTAGGGCGAGCCGTTCCAGCAGGGCTGGGGGGTCTTGGCGTCACACAGCCGGACCTTCTCCATGACCTCCTTGGTGGGCATGCCGAGGACGCCGGCGAGCTTGGTGAGGACGGCCTTGCCGTCGTCCCGCATCTTCAGGAGTTCGGTGCGGGAGGCGGAGACGACCAGCCGGGTCTCGTTGTCGGCGAGGGCCACTCCGCGGGCGTCCAGGATGGAGCCGCGGACCGCGGGCTGGACGACCTGCTGCACGTGGTTGCCGGAGGCCTTCTTCGCGTACTCGGCGCCCTCGCGGATCTGGAGGTACCACAGGCGCCCGCCCAGGGTGCCGAGGAGGGAGAGGACGAGGACCTGGATGACGACGAGCCGGATCTGGACCCGTGGGCTGCGCCCGGTCTCGGGGATGTTAGTCATGGGCGCAGCCCATTCCGTTGAGGGTGGTGGTGGGAGACGGGTGGGAGGTCACGGCGGCTTCCTCCCCCTCGGCGGGGTTCTGCGGTGTCACAGGCGCTTTACCCCCTTGATGCGGCCGGCCCGCGCCACCCGCGCCCGCGCCGCCTTCGCCCTCAGTCCCCGCTGGGCGCCGATGCGCAGCCCGGTGCCGCTCGAGCTCCAGCCGGAGGCGACGTCACCGGACTTGGCGGAGCTGTTCTCGGCGAGTGGATCGTTCTCGGCGCGCCGGGCCAGGGCCATGACTCCGGGGACGACGAAGGGGGCGAGCAGCAGGTCGTAGAGGGCCGCGCTGAAGAGCAGTCCGCCGAGGCCGACGTTGCGGGCCGCGGTGTCGCCGACGAGGGCGCCGACACCGGCGTAGAGCAGGGTGGTGCCGATGGCCGCGGCGACCACCACGGCCATCGGGCCGGTCGCCGATCTCATCTGGCCGCTCTCGGGCTTGACCAGCCCGGCGAGGTAGCCGACGACGCACAGCACGAGGGCGTAGCGGCCGACGGCGTGGTCGGCGGGCGGGGCCAGGTCGGCGAGGAGTCCGGCGGCGAAGCCGACGAGGGAGCCGCCGACATGGCCGTAGACCAGGGCGAGGCCGAGGACCGTCAGGAGGAGCAGGTCGGGGACGGCGCCCGGGAGATGCAAGCGGGCGAGGACGCTCACCTGGATCACCAGGGCCACCACGACCAGTGAGCTGGAGAGCAGGATCCGGTTGACGCGCATGGGGTGACAGCTCCTACTGCTCTTGCTGGTCCTGGCCGCCGGCCGGGGCTGACGGGGTGACGGTCACCGTGACGGTCGGCGTGGGCGTGGGCTTCGGCTTCTTGGGCAGCACCGTGTCGCGCGGGTCCTTCTCGGGGGCCTGGACGACCACACCGACGACGTCGAGCTTGGTGAAGCCGACGAACGGCGTGACGTAGAGGGTGCGGGTGAGGTCACCGCCGGAGGGGTCGACCCGGGAGACGGTGCCGACGGGGACGCCGGGCACGAACGGCTTGTCGGCCTGTGAGCCGAAGGTGACCAGCCGGTCGCCCTTCTTGATCTCGGCCTTGCCGTTGAGGAGCTCGACGCGCAGGGGCTGGTCGCCCTGGCCGGAGGCGAAGCCGAGTTCGTCACCGGCCTCCATGCGGGTGCCCACGGTGAAGTCGGGGTCGTTGGCGAGCAGCACGGTGGCGGTGTTCGGGCCGACGGTGGTGACCCGGCCGACGAGCCCGTCGCCGTTGAGGACGGTCATGTCGCGCTTGACGCCGTCGTTGGCGCCGACGTCGATGGTGATGGTCCAGGAGAAGCCCTGGGCCGCTCCTATGGCGATGACCTGGGCGCCCTTGATGCCGTACTGGCCCTGGCCGGCGACCTTCAGCAACTTGTCGAGCTGCTTGGCTCTGCTGCGGTTGCGGTCGTCGCTGCCGAGTTCGGCCTTGAGCGCGGCGTTCTCCCGCTCCAGTTCGGCGAGCCGGTCGTGCCGGTCACCGGAGTCGCGGACCGCGGAGACGGCGTTGCCGATCGGGTCGACCGCACCGGCCACTCCGTTCTCGATCGGACCGAAGACCGTCGCCGCGGCCTGCCGGGCACCGTCGACCGGTGAATCCTCTCCGCCTCGGATGTCCACCGTGATCAGTGCGAAAGCGGTGGTGATCAGCAGCACCAGGAGCAGCCGGCTCTCTCGTGTGTCCCTCACGTGCGACGGCCGTGCCTTCCTCGTCGAGAACGGGTAGCGAAAACGGGGATGGTACCGAAGTGGTCGGAAACTGCCGGGAATTACGGGAACCGCGGATCTGACGATCTGCGGATCCACGGTTCTGCGGATCTATGGTTCTGCGGATCCACGGTTCTACGAGCCTGGGAACTACGGGGGGTCAGCTTATGTCTCTATATCAACGATCCGCCGTACGAGGGGAGATCGTCCCGTACGGCGGAATCGAAGAGTCGCGTCATCTGCGCGGCTGGGCGTCCAGCACCTGCTGGAGTGCCTCGAACTCCTCGACGCACTTTCCGGAGCCGAGCGCCACGCTGTCCAGCGGGTCCTCCGCGATGTGGATGGGCATGCCCGTCTCGCGGCGCAGCCGCTCGTCCAGACCGCGCAGCAGCGCTCCGCCGCCGGTCAGCACGATGCCCCGGTCCATGATGTCGCCGGACAGCTCCGGCGGGCACTTGTCCAGGGTGGTCTTGACGGCGTCCACGATGGCGTTGACCGGCTCCTCGATCGCCTTGCGCACTTCTTCGGCGGAGATGACCACGGTCTTGGGCAGCCCGGAGACCAGGTCCCGGCCGCGGATCTCGGTGTGTTCGTCGGAGTCGAGATCGTACGCCGAACCGATCGTG
Organism: Streptomyces sp. M2CJ-2; assembly: GCF_016757295.1. Taxonomy (NCBI): domain Bacteria; kingdom Bacillati; phylum Actinomycetota; class Actinomycetes; order Kitasatosporales; family Streptomycetaceae; genus Streptomyces; species Streptomyces sp. M2CJ-2. The sequence goes on from NZ_JAESIF010000013.1 coordinate 79,645, forward strand.
AGCTTGATCTGCTCGGCCGAGCGCTCACCCAGCAGGAGGGAGTACTCCTTCTTGATGTGCTGGATGATCGCGTTGTCCAGTTCGTCGCCCGCGACCCGGATGGACTGGGCGGTGACGATGCCGCCGAGGGAGATGACCGCGACCTCCGTGGTGCCGCCGCCGATGTCCACCACCATGTTGCCCGTGGCCTCGTGGACCGGCAGGCCGGAGCCGATGGCGGCGGCCATGGGCTCCTCGATGATGTGCACCTGGCGGGCGCCGGCCTGGGACGACGCCTCGATGACGGCACGGCGCTCGACGCCGGTGATGCCCGAGGGGACACAGACGACGACCCGCGGACGGGCCAGGTACCGCCGCTTGTGGATCTTCAGGATGAAGTAGCGGAGCATCCGCTCGGTGATCTCGAAGTCGGCGATGACGCCGTCCTTCAGCGGGCGTACGGCAACGATGTTGCCGGGGGTGCGCCCGATCATCTTCTTCGCCTCGGCCCCGACCGCGAGGATGCCACCGGTATTGGTGTTGATGGCGACGACGGACGGCTCGTTGAGTACGATTCCGCGACCTCTCACGTACACCAGCGTGTTGGCGGTCCCGAGGTCGACAGCCATGTCACGGCCGATGAACGACATAGAGTTCCCCATGAGGATTCGTCTGGCCTTCCCACTGGCTTTTGAGGGCTTTTCAGGTCGGCGAGGTGGGTGCGGTGACGCGAAGGCTTCCATCGTAGACGCGCCTTCGCAAACACTGCGCGAGGGTCTTCGCCATTGTCATCAGATGGCGGGTCGGGTTGCTCGTGGAGACGGGCCATCGGGGTCATGCGTTCCCCCGAACGCCGCGCATATGTCAAAAAGGTCTGGGGGCAAAGCCCCCAGACCAGCCGCCGGACGGCCAAAAGCGCAGCGCACGGCCGCTATGCGATTGTTATGCGCGGTCTCGGTGGACGGGACGTCACGCCTGGCCGGGGAAGAAGATCTTCACCTCGCGCTCGGCGGACTCCTCGGAGTCGGAGGCGTGGATCAGGTTCTCCCGGACGATCACGCCGAAGTCGCCGCGGATCGATCCCGGGGCCGCGGCGACCGGGTCGGTCGGACCGGCCAGCTGACGCACTCCCTCGATGACCCGCTCACCCTCGACGATCATCGCCACGACCGGGCCGGAGGCCATGAACTCCATCAGCGGCTCGTAGAAAGGCTTGCCCTTGTGCTCGCCGTAGTGCTGTTCCAGCGTGTCCTGGTCCAGGGTGCGCAGCTCCAGCGCGGTGAGCTGCCAGCCGGCCTTGCGCTCGATACGGCTGATGATCTCGCCGGTCAGGCCACGACGGACGGCGTCGGGCTTGAGGAGGACGAGGGTGCGCTGGGTCACGGCGGAGCTCCTTGGGGTTCAGGGCGAGGGTGCTGAGGGTGCTGAGAGGTTCTGTGCAGGTTACCGGGCGCGTCGCCGCGCCCGTCAGGCAGCGTCGGGCCGGTCCTCCATGGCGGCGAACCGGGCCTTCGCCTCGTCGATCTTCCGCCCGTAGTGCACCGAGGCCCACCACAGCACCGCGAACATCACGCCCAGGAAGAACATCGTCGGGACGAAGAAGCCGGAGGCGAGCAGGGCGAGCTGCAGGACCCAGCCGAGGGCGACGCCGCCGGGCCGGGTGATCATCCCGCACAGCGCCACGCACAGGAACATGGCGATGCCGCACACCGTCCACACCGTGGTGACGGAGAGGTCCGGGTCCTTCATCGCGACCAGTCCGGCGAAGCCGATGACGAGGACCTCGCTGATCAGGGTCGAAGCGCAGAGTGTACGCACGGTTTCTCAGCCCCTTCCCAGGAGCAGCCGGGCCTCGCCGACGGTGATGACGGAACCGGTGACGAGCACACCGGCGCCGGTGAACTCGCCCTCCTCCTCGGCCAGCGTGATCGCGGCCTCCAGCGCGTCGGGCAACCGGGGTTCGACCTGGACGCGGTCCTCGCCGAACACCTCGACGGCGATCCCCGCCAGTTCGTCGGCGTCCATCGCGCGGTGGCTGGAGTTCTGGGTGACGACGATCTCGGCGAAGACCGGCTCGAAGGCCTCGAGCAGCCCGCGCACGTTCTTGTCGCCGCTGGCGCCCACCACGCCGATGAGCCGGCTGAACTGGAACGCCTCCCCGATCGCCGTGGCCGCGGCCCGCGCGCCCGCCGGGTTGTGTGCGGCGTCCAGCACGACGGTGGGTGAGCGGCGTACGACCTCCAGTCGGCCCGGTGAGGCGACGGCGGCGAACGCCCCCCGCACGGTGTCGAGGTCGAGCGGTTCGGCCCGCTGCGCGCCGACGCCGAAGAACGCCTCCACGGCGGCGAGCGCCACGGCCGCGTTGTGCGCCTGGTGGGCGCCGTGCAGCGGCAGATACAGGTCGGGGTACTCCCCGCCGAGGCCGCGCAGGGTCACCTGCTGGCCGCCGACGGCGACCTGCCGGTCGACGACACCGAACTCGAGCCCTTCCCGGGCCACCGTCGCGTCGACCTCGACGGCCTTCTTCAGCAGTACCTGGGCCGCGTCGACCGGCTGCTGGGCCATGATCACCGTCGCGTCCGGCTTGATGACACCGGCCTTCTCGGTGGCGATCTCGGCGGGCGTGGCGCCGAGCCGGTCGGTGTGGTCGAGGTCCACGGGCGTCACCACGGCGACGCTCCCGTCGATCACGTTGGTGGCGTCCCAGGTGCCGCCCATGCCGACCTCGACGACGGCGACGTCCACCGGCGCGTCGGCGAACGCCGCGTACGCCATGCCCGTGAGCACCTCGAAGAAGGACAGCCGGTACTCCTGCCGGGAGTCGACCATCTCGACGTACGGCTTGACGTCCTGGTACGTCTCCACGAACCGCTCGGCGGAGATCGGCGCCCCGTCGAGGCTGATCCGCTCGGTGACCGACTGGACGTGCGGCGAGGTGTACCGGCCCGTGCGCAGTTCGAAGGCGCCGAGGAGGGCCTCGATCATGCGGGCGGTGGACGTCTTGCCGTTGGTGCCGGTGATGTGGATCGAGGGGTACGCGCGCTGCGGCTCGCCCAGCACGTCCATCAGCGCGGCGATACGGCTGACCGACGGCTCCAGCTTGGTCTCGCCCCAGCGGGACGCCAGCTCCCCCTCGACCTCCCGCAGGGCCTTGTCGACCTCGGGGTCGGCCGGCCGCGCGGGCACCTCGGCCTGCGGCGGGCCGCCCTGCGTGCGCAGGGTGCGGCTGCCGGCCTCGATCACCGCGAGGTCGGGGTCTCGTTCCGTCTCGGCCTCGATGATCTCCTCGAAGGAGTCGAGGGGATCACCGGAGCCGGGCTGCTCGCTGTCGTTCGGGGGGAGCTCACTCACGGAGCCCAGTCTACGTACCCGGACCGCGCCCCCTTTCACGGCAGCCGACGGCCCCCGAAACCGTGCTCGGGTTCCGGGGGCCGTCGGTCGTCTTCGCCGCTCGCGGTCACGCCGGGGGCAGCCGGTCCAGCTGGGTCTGGATGCGGGTGATGTCCTCGTCCGCCTTGGCCAGCCGCGTACGGATCTTGTCGACCACGTGGTCGGGGGCCTTCGCCAGGAACGCCTCGTTGCCCAGCTTGGCCTCCGCCTGCTGGCGCTCCTTCTGCGCGGCGGCCAGGTCCTTGGCGAGGCGCTTGCGCTCCGCCGCGAAGTCGATCACCCCGGAGAGGTCCAGGGCGACCTCGACGCCCGCCACCGGCAGGGTCGCCGTCGCGGTGAACGCGTCACCCTCCGGCTGCAGCCGGAGCAGCTGCCGGATCGCCGCCTCGTGCGGGGCGAGGGCCGAACCGTCCAGGGTCAGCCGGGCGGGGACCCGCTGGCCGGGCTGCAGGCCCTGGTCGGCGCGGAAGCGGCGGACCTCGGTGATCACCGACTGGAGCGTCTCGATCTCCCGCTCGGCGTCGGCGTCCCGGAAGCCGCCCGGTGCGTCAGCACCGGGAACGGACACAGCCCCCGGCCAGTCGGCGATGACGACCGACTCGCCGCCGGTCAGCGTCGTCCACAGCGTCTCGGTGACGAAGGGGACCACCGGGTGCAGCAGCCGCAGCGTGACGTCGAGGACCTCGCCGAGGACCCGCTTGCTGACCTCGGCCGGCTCGCCGCCCGCCTGGAACGTCGTCTTGGACAGCTCGACGTACCAGTCGAAGACCTCGTCCCAGGCGAAGTGGAACAGCGCGTCGGACAGCTTGGCGAACTGGAAGTCGTCGTAGAACGCGTCGACTTCGGCGACGACGGAGTTCAGCCGGGACAGGATCCAGCGGTCGGTGGACGACATCCTCGAGGCGTCCGGCAGCGGGCCCTCGACCGTGGCGCCGTTCATCAGCGCGAAGCGCGTGGCGTTCCAGATCTTGTTGGCGAAGTTGCGCGAGCCCTGGACCCAGTCCTCGCCGATCGGCACGTCGACGCCCGGGTTGGCGCCGCGCGCGAGCGTGAAGCGCAGGGCGTCGGAGCCGTACTTGTCCATCCAGTCCAGCGGGTTGACCGCGTTGCCGAAGGACTTCGACATCTTCTTGCCGAACTGGTCGCGGACCATGCCGTGCAGGGCGATGGTGTGGAACGGCGGCGTGCCGTCCATCGCGTACAGGCCGAACATCATCATCCGGGCGACCCAGAAGAAGAGGATGTCGTAGCCGGTGACCAGGACGGAGTTCGGGTAGAACTTCGCGAGCGATTCCGTCTGTTCCGGCCAGCCGAGGGTGGAGAACGGCCACAGGCCGGAGGAGAACCAGGTGTCGAGGACGTCGGTGTCCTGGTGCCAGCCCTCGCCGCTGGGCGGCTCCTCGTCCGGACCGACGCAGACGACCTCGCCGTCCGGCCCGTACCAGACGGGGATGCGGTGGCCCCACCACAGCTGGCGGGAGATGCACCAGTCGTGGAGGTTGTCGACCCAGTCGAAGTACCGCTTCTCCATCTCCTGCGGGTGGATCTTGACCTTGCCGTCGCGGACGGCGTCACCGGCGGCCTTGGCCAGCGGGCCGACCTTGACCCACCACTGCATGGACAGCCGGGGCTCGATGGTGGTCTTGCAGCGCGAGCAGTGGCCGACGCTGTGGACGTACGGCCGCTTCTCGGCGACGATCCTGCCCTCGGCGCGCAGCGCGCCGACGATGGCGGAGCGGGCCTCGAGCCGGTCCAGGCCCTGGAAGGGGCCGTGGGCGGTGATGACCGCGTGCTCGTCCATGACGGCGATGGCGGGCAGGTCGTGCCGCCGGCCGATCTCGAAGTCGTTCGGGTCGTGCGCCGGGGTCACCTTGACGGCGCCGGTGCCGAACTCGGGGTCGACGTGCTCGTCGGCGACGACCGGGATGGAGCGGTCGGTCAGCGGCAGCTTGATGAGCTTGCCGACCAGGTGCTTGTACCGCTCGTCCTCGGGGTGGACGGCGACGGCCGTGTCGCCGAGCATGGTCTCGGCGCGGGTGGTGGCGACGACGATCGTCTCGTCCCCGTCGCCGTACTTCATGGAGACGAGTTCGCCGTCGTCGTCCTGGTACTCGACCTCGATGTCGGAGATCGCGGTCAGGCAGCGCGGACACCAGTTGATGATGCGCTCGGCGCGGTAGATCAGCTCGTCGTCGTGGAGCCGCTTGAAGATGGTCTGGACGGCCTTGGACAGCCCCTCGTCCATGGTGAAGCGCTCACGCGACCAGGCGACGCCGTCACCGAGGCGCCGCATCTGGCCGGAGATCTGTCCGCCGGACTCGCCCTTCCACTGCCAGACCCGCTCGACGAAGGCCTCCCGGCCGAGGTCGTGCCGGGACTTGCCCTCCTTGGCGAGTTCCCGCTCGACGACGTTCTGCGTGGCGATGCCGGCGTGGTCCATGCCGGGCTGCCACAGCGTCTCGTACCCCTGCATGCGCGCACGGCGGGTGAGGGTGTCGATGATCGTGTGCTCGAAGGCGTGCCCGAGGTGCAGGCTGCCCGTGACGTTCGGCGGGGGGATGACGATGGTGTACGGAGGCTTGTCGCTCTTGGCGTCGGCCTCGAAGTAGCCCCGTTCTACCCAGCGCTCGTACAGCGGCCCCTCTACGTCGGCCGGCGCGTACTGGGTCGGCAGTTCGGGGGTGGACGCTGGCTGCGGCTGCTGAGTGTTCTCGGTCACGGGCGTCAGTTTACGGGTGTCACGGCCCAGTCCCGAAACGCGATTCCTTTGTAACGGTGCACCCCCCGCCGACTTGATCGCCTCCACTCTGGGTCAGGATGTCAACGACACGTAAACATCTGGAGGGGAACCCAGAAGATGAGCCACAACCAGCCGGGCCCGTACGGCGGGCAGCCCCAGCAGCCCGGACCGTACGGTCAGCCGGGTCCCTACGGCCAGCAGCCGCAGGCTCCGCAGCCCGGCTACGGCTACCCCCAGCAGGCTCCCCCGCCCGGCCAGCCCGGCTACGGCTACCCGCCCCAGCCCGGCCAGGGCGTCCCGCCCCAGCAGCCCCCCTACGGCCAGGCCCCGTACGGCGCCCCGCAGCCCCCGGCGCCGGACGGCGGCTCCAAGAAGGCCGGCTGGATCGTCGGCGCGGCGGCGGTCGTGGTGGCGATCGGTGTCGGCGCGTACTTCGTGTTCGGCGGAGGCGGCGGCGCGGGCGGCCTGGAGGACGACGGCCCGCACAAGCTCTCGGCGCCGGAGAAGGTGATGGGCGAGTACACCCGGGTCGGTGAGGGCGGCGAGGACTCGAGCTCCAGCACCACGAAGGACCTGGCCAAGGGCGGCGTGAAGAACGGCAAGTCGGTGGGCGCCTCCTACTCGACGGCCGACTTCAGCCGGTACGACCTCAAGAACCCCGACCCGGCCGACCTGCCCAGCAAGGAAGAGCTGCTCGCGGCGAAGGGCGTGACGTTCCTCGGCGCCTACGGCGAAGTCGAGGACCCCGAGGCGGCCGTGGACAAGCTCTTCGCCAACATCAAGAAGGAGACCGGCAAGAGCAAGGGCTCGGACAACGCGCTCCTGTCCGAGCTGGTGGGCGAGCCCGAGGATGTCGAGCTCGACGGTGCGGTCATGAAGTGCCAGGCCGGCAAGGGCAAGAACAACCTCACCAAGCAGGACACCACCAACTGGTTCTGCATCTGGGCGGACTACAGCACGGTCGTGGTGGTCTCCCCCGGTGACAACACCAAGGACATCACGAAGGACGCCGCCGCGGACATCGCCACGAAGCTCCGCGACGAGGTGCGCGTCCCGGCGTAGCGGTACGCAGCGCATGAAGGGCCCCGGTCACTCGACCGGGGCCCTTCATCTGTGCCGGGGACGGCTGTTGCCGCTACGCCGTCTTCTGCTCGCCCGGCCCGCGGCCGCGGGCGTCGCGCGGGATCAGGGTCGGGTTGACGTTGGAGAGGACCACGTCCGCGGTGATGACCACGCGGGCGACGTCCTTGCGGGACGGGACCTCGTACATGACGCCCTGGAGGACTTCCTCCATGATGGCGCGCAGACCGCGGGCGCCGGTCTGGCGGAGGATGGCCTGGTCGGCGATGGCTTCCAGCGCCTCACGCTCGAAGTCCAGCTCGACGCCGTCGAGTTCGAAGAGGCGCTGGTACTGCTTGACGAGCGCGTTGCGCGGCTCGACCAGGATCTGCAGCAGGGCCTCGCGGTCGAGGTTGTGGACCGAGGTGATGACCGGGAGCCGGCCGATGAACTCGGGGATCATGCCGAACTTGACCAGGTCCTCCGGCATGACCTGCTCGAACTGGTCCTTGGACTCCAGTTCCCGCTTGGAGCGGATGGTGGCGCCGAAGCCGATGCCCTTGGCTCCCGCGCGGCCCTCGATGATCTTCTCCAGGCCGGCGAAGGCGCCACCCACGATGAACAGGACGTTCGTCGTGTCGATCTGGATGAACTCCTGGTGCGGGTGCTTGCGGCCGCCCTGCGGCGGGACGGAGGCCGTGGTGCCCTCGAGGATCTTCAGCAGGGCCTGCTGGACGCCCTCGCCGCTCACGTCGCGCGTGATCGACGGGTTCTCGCTCTTGCGGGCGACCTTGTCGATCTCGTCGATGTAGATGATGCCGGTCTCGGCCTTCTTGACGTCGTAGTCGGCGGCCTGGATCAGCTTGAGCAGGATGTTCTCGACGTCCTCGCCGACGTACCCGGCCTCGGTGAGGGCGGTGGCGTCGGCGATCGCGAACGGGACGTTCAGCATGCGGGCGAGGGTCTGGGCGAGGAGGGTCTTGCCGGAGCCGGTGGGGCCCAGCAGCAGGATGTTGGACTTCGCCAACTCGATGGCGTCCTCGCGGCCTTGGGCGCCGCCGTTCTCCCCCGCCTGGACCCGCTTGTAGTGGTTGTACACCGCGACGGAGAGAGCTTTCTTGGCCGACTCCTGGCCGACCACGTACCCCTCGAGGAACTCGTAGATCTCGCGGGGCTTGGGCAGTTCCTCCCAGCGGACCTCGCTGCTCTCGGCGAGCTCTTCCTCGATGATCTCGTTGCAGAGGTCGATGCACTCGTCGCAGATGTACACACCGGGCCCTGCGATGAGCTTCTTGACCTGCTTCTGGCTCTTGCCGCAGAACGAGCACTTGAGCAGATCGCCGCCGTCACCGATGCGTGCCACGGTGTGCTTCCCCTTCGCCTGGGAGCCCCTGGACGTCAACGTCCATCGACTCCTGGTGCTGCCTTATGTCCGACGGTACCTTGCCGGGCCCCCCGTCCGGGCCCCCCTTGGCACGGTTCGCTTCGACGTGGACCGTCCACGACCGTGCCAAGGAGCGGCAGACAATACAGCCTCCCGGATCCCACGCGTCAGCGCAGGCTGGTGTTGTCCATCTTCCGGGTGGTGATGATCTGGTCGATCAGACCGTAGCTCAGCGCGTCCTCGGCCGTGAGGATCTTGTCCCGCTCGATGTCCTCGCGGATCTTCTCGACCGGCGTGGTGGAGTGCTTGGCCAGCATCTCCTCCAGCTGCGAACGCATCCGGAGGATCTCGTTGGCGGCGATCTCCAGGTCGGAGACCTGGCCGCGGCCGGTCTCGCTGTACGGCTGGTGGATCAGCACGCGCGCGTTCGGCAGGGCCATGCGCTTGCCGGGGGTGCCGGCGGCGAGCAGCACGGCGGCGGCGGAGGCCGCCTGGCCCATGCAGACCGTCTGGATGTCCGGCTTCACGTACTGCATGGTGTCGTAGATCGCCGTGAGCGCGGTGAAGGAGCCGCCGGGGCTGTTGATGTAGACCGAGATGTCCCGGTCGGGGTCCATCGACTCCAGGCACAGCAGCTGCGCCATGACGTCGTTGGCGGAGGCGTCGTCGATCTGCACGCCGAGGAAGATCACGCGCTCCTCGAAGAGCTTCGCGTACGGGTCGTACTCGCGGATGCCCTGGGAGGTGCGCTCGACGAAGCGCGGGATGACGTAGCGGGACTCGGCCGCGGGGCCGGTGTACTCGGCACGGGCGCGGTCGTACAGGCCGCTGCCGGGGAAGTCGTTCACAGTGTCTCCTGGAAAGGGGCTGAGGCGGTCGGCCGGGGCTGCTGGGGCTGCCGTCGGACCCTGGAGAGGGTCCGACGGGGGTCCTACGGGGCCGCTGGGGCTCCCGTGGGCCGCTCAGGCCGCCCCGGTGCCGCCGCCGCCCGGCATGCCCGCGGCCGTGGGGATGACGTCGTCGATGAGGCCGTAGTTCTTGGCCTCGAAGGCGTCGAACCAGCGGTCGCGGTCCGAGTCGCGGGTGATCTGCTCGACCGACTGGCCCGTGTGCTGGGAGGTGAGCTCGGCCATGCGCTTCTTGGTGTGCAGCAGCCGCTCGGCGTGGATCTTGATGTCCGAGGCCGAGCCGGCCAGGCCGGCGGAGGGCTGGTGGATCAGGATCTCCGCGTTCGGCAGCGCGAAGCGCTTGCCGGGCGTGCCCGCGCTGAGCAGGAACTGACCCATCGAGGCCGCGAGGCCCATGGCGATGGTCACCACGTCGTTCTTGATGAACTGCATGGTGTCGTAGATCGCCATACCGGCCGTGATCGAGCCGCCGGGGCTGTTGATGTAGAGGTAGATGTCCTTGTCCGGATCGGCGGCAAGGAGCAGCAGCTGTGCGGTGATCTTGTTGGCGATGTCGTCGTCCACCGGCTGGCCGAGGAAGATGATCCGCTCGTTGAGCAGCCGGTTGTAGACCTGGTCGCCGAGGCCACCACCGATGGAAGGCTCGCCGGCGGCTGAAGGCATCAGATTCGTCACGTATCCACCTGCTCGTCTTACGACGGCGCCGGGCCGTCTCACGTGTTCTGCCGGGGTGTGGGGCCGTCCGGCCGTACTCGCGGACTCCCCTGCCCTCGTATTCATGGACCCTAACGCGCGGGCCCCTTCGAGGAATCCCGCAGCGGGGGGTGTTCGCTGTGAGCGCAGGTGGCTCCGCGGGGCGGGACGGGGTGCCTCGCGCCGTGGGCGCTCCGGCCGGAGGGGCCGGTGCGGCCGTACGGCAGACGGGCCCCGGCCATGATGGTCCGGGGCCCGTCGTACGTCCGTCAGAGGCGGCGCGAGGGTCAGCCCTCGGTCTTCTCCTCGGCCTCGTCGGCCTTGGCATCGGTCTTGTCCGCCTTGGTGTCGGCCTCGTCGGCCTTGGACTCGGCGGCGTCGGTGGACTCGGCGGCGGCCTCGCCGGCCTCCGTCTCGTCCTCCTCTTCCTCGTCCTCGAGGTCGATGATCTCGCCGTTGGTGTCCTTGACCGTGGCCTTCTCGACCACGGCGGCCAGGGCCTTGCCGCGGGCGACCTCGCCGACCAGGAGCGGAACCTGGCCCTGCTCGACGACGGCCTGGGCGAACTGGTCGGGGGACATGCCGGAGGAGGCCGCACGACGCATGAGGTGCTCGGTGAGCTCCTCCTGGTTGACGTTCAGCTTCTCCTGGTTGACGAGCTGGTCGAGCACGAACTGGGTCTTGATGCCCTTGATCGCGGCCTCGCGGGTCTCGGTGTCGAACTCCTCGGCCGTCTTGCCCTGGATCTCCAGGTACTTCTCGAGGTCGAGACCCATCTGAGCGAGCTGGTGGTGCTCGAGGTTGTGCTTACGGGTGTTGATCTCGTCCTCGAGCAGCTTCTCGGGGACGGGCACCTCGACCAGCTCGAGCAGCTTGTCCAGGACGCGCTCCTGGGCCTGCGTGGCCTGGTCGTACTGCTTCATGTTCTCCAGGCGCTTGCGGCTGTCCGCGCGCAGCTCCTCGAGGGTGTCGAACTCGGAGGCGAGCTGCGCGAACTCGTCGTCCAGCTCGGGCAGTTCACGCTTGGCGACCTGGGTGACCCTGACGGTGACCTCGGCCTCCTTGCCCGCCGCGGAGCCGCCCTTGAGCTCGGAGGTGAAGGTGGCCTCCTGGTCGGCCGACAGGCCCGTCACAGCGGCGTCGACGCCGTCCAGCAGCTCACCGGAGCCGATGGTGTAGGAGACGCCGTTGGCGATGCCGTCCTCCAGCACCTCGCCGTCGACCTTGGCCTCCAGGTCGATGGTGACGACGTCGCCGTCCTCGGCGGCACGCTCGACCGGGGAGGTGGAGGCGAAGCGCCCGCGCAGCTCCTCGACGGCCTTGTCGACGTCCTCGTCGGTGACCTCGACGGCGTCGACCTCGACCTCGATGCCGGAGTAGTCCGGGATCTCGATGGTCGGGCGGATGTCGACCTCGGCGGTGAAGTTCAGCGTCTCGCCGTCCTTCAGCTCCGTGATGTCGACCTCGGGCTGGCCCAGCGGGTTCAGCTCGGCCTCGTTGACCGCGTCGGTGTAGAACTTCGGGAGGGCGTCGTTGACCGCCTCCTCCAGCACCGCACCGCGGCCGAAGCGCTGGTCGATGACCCGGGCCGGGACCTTGCCCTTGCGGAAGCCCTTCACCGTGACCTGCTGGTTGATCTTCTTGTACGCCGCGTCGAGGCTGTCCTTGAGCTCCTCGAAGGGCACCTCGACAGTGAGCCGAACCCGGGTCGGGTTCAGGGTCTCCACGGCGCTCTTCACGGTTCGGTCTCCTTGTGGCTGACTTCTCGGATTCTGCCGGGACCAGAGCGGTCCGGCGGATTCGCCGCCCGGAGACTTCAGACCTGAGACACACGGGCGTGCAGCTTGCATAGTAACGGCAGCGACTACAGCGCCCAAAAGCCGATCACCGGCAGTGATCGGGCGAGTGGTCGGGGTGGCGGGATTTGAACCCACGGCCTTCCGCTCCCAAAGCGGACGCGCTACCAAGCTGCGCCACACCCCGTCTGGTGCGACACGTAGGGTACATGCCGCCGCGCACTCCGGCCTCCGCATATCGCGGGCCCGGTGCGGCGGCGGGGCCTGAACGGGCACGGGATGTGCGACGAGGGCGCACCACCCGCTACGATGCCTGTCAGTACCGCGGCCCTCCCGGCCTGCGGTGCGCTCCTGCGGGCGTAGCTCAATGGTAGAGCCCTAGTCTTCCAAACTAGCTACGCGGGTTCGATTCCCGTCGCCCGCTCCACACGGCTCAGGGCCAGGTCGGAGGGTTTCTCCTCCACCTGGCCCTGATCGCGTTCCGGCCCGCCCCGTGCCGCACGTACCGGCTTCGCCGTCGCGCGGGCACCCTCCGGGCATCCGCGGGGGTCAGAAGCTGATCGAGCTGATCATGTCCGCTATCGAGTCCATGAAGCGGTTGATCGACGGGGCCATGCCGGTCGAGGCGAGGAAGAAGCCGAAGAGGACCGCGACGATCGCGGGGCCGGCCTTGATGGACCCCCCTCTGATCAGCACCACAAGGACGATCGCCAACAGCACCACGACAGACAGTGAAATGGCCACAACTGATCACACCCTCGGTCGGTCCGCTTCGCCGGCCCGGGCGACGCATCCCCGCGCACCCCGCCAGAACCATCGTGCCACCAACAGGCCCGTCCTATGCGGCGAGTGACGCATCGTTCATCCCCCCTTCGGCCGCGCCCCGCGGGCGCGCACTCCCCGCAGGGCACCCGCACCGGCGTGCGCGGGGCACGCGCGGAGCCAACGGCGCGGCATCGCACAGCAATTCGGCGTGACCCCGCGCGGGGAATTCGACCGTACCGTTGCCGTCCCCACACAACACGTTCTCAGCTATTTCGAATTACCTCCACGCGTATCCCGACGAGCCCCCCGGCAGCCCGCGAAACTACGTGAAGCGGACATCCCGCCGAACCCGTTCGGTGGGCATATGTGCCATTTCGCACGGAGCGATGGCGACAAAAGGGTCCCGTGGAGCACGGGGAACCCTTGCCCGCGCGATGTGTCGGCCGTCACTCCCGCAAAGCCGCCTGCATTCACGGATCGGGGGCATCCGGATTCGACGACCAGTAATGACGTGGGAGTTTTACGAATACCCACGCCGAACGCTAGGGTGCCTCAGATGTTCCACGCTGCCTCGTCCCCCGCAAGCGCAGCGAGCAGACCGATCCCCTCCCCGAGTTCCTGGCGGGTGGTTCGGTGATGGACTCGCTGCAACCGAACGGCAACCGCAGGGCGCCGCTTCCCCCGGCCGAACCGCCGGACTCCGAAGCGCCGGGCCCGCGCACGGAGAACATACAGAGCACACAGAAGGCGAAGGCCACCTCCGGCAAGCAGCGGGACGCGTTCTTCGACAACGCCAAGTACCTGGCGATCGTGCTGGTGGCCGTGGGCCACTTCTGGGAGCCCTTCAAGGGTGAGAACCGGGTCCTGGAAGCCGGGTACCTCACCGTGTACACGTTTCACATGCCGGCCTTCATCATCATCTCCGGCTACTTCTCGCGCAGTTTCGACATGCGCCCGGACCGGCTGCGGCGACTGGTCACCGGCGTCGCCGTGCCGTACATCATCTTCGAGACGGCGTATCCGCTCTTCAAGCGCGTCATCGACAACGACCCGCAGTATGCGATCAGCCTTCTCGACCCCTGGTATCTCACCTGGTTCCTGTGCGCGCTGTTCATCTGGCGCCTGACCACACCGATCTGGAAGGCGGTACGCCACCCGCTGCCGCTCGCGCTCGGCATCGCCATGCTGGCGAGCGTCTCCCCCCAGATCGGCGACGACCTCGATCTGCAGCGGGTCCTGCAGTTCCTGCCGTACTTCGTGCTCGGTCTGTCCATGAAGCCTGAGCACTTCCAGCTGGTGCGCCGCCGATCGGTCCGGATCGCGGCGGTGCCGGTCTTCGCGGCGGCGCTGGCCTTCGCCTGGTGGACGGTGCCGCGGATGCCCACCGGGTGGTTCTACCACCGTGCCGCCGCGCAGGAGTTGGGTGCCCCGTGGTGGGCCGGTCCGATCATGATGCTGGCGTTGTTCGGCTGCTCCGTGCTGCTGACCGCCTGCTTCTTCTCCTGGGTGCCCGGCCGCCACATGTGGTTCACCGCGCTCGGCGCGGGCACGCTCTACGGCTATCTGCTGCACGGCTTCGCGGTGAAGGCCGGTGACTACCGGGGCTGGTTCGAGCACTCCGCGCTGCACGAGCCGATCGGCCTGGTCGCCGTGACCGTCTTCGCGGCCGTCCTGGTGACGTTCCTGTGCTCCAGGCCGGTGCAGCGGGTCTTCCGGTTCGCGATGGAGCCGAAGATGGAATGGGCCTTCAAGCGGGATGCCGCGCGGTCGGCCCGCGACCGCGAGCGCGAACCCCGCGAGAAGCGGGACGACCGGGAGAAGCAGGGGATGCAGGAGACCGTCTCCGCCTAGGGCCTGTCCGGCGGATCAGGTCGCAGGAAATCGACGGTGCCTTGTCGGCGCGGGTGAGCGGGGTCTGGTGCGTCCAGCTGCAAGGCGGAGGAGGGAGTCGACGCGGTGGGGGTCCCCCCTGCTCGAGCTCGTCGAGAGCTCGGGGGAGTCGGCAACCGACGACAACGCCGCTGGGGGTCCCCCCTGCTCGAAGAGCTTGGGGGAGGGCGTGCCGGACCCCGCGTCTGCGGCAGGATCCGCCGGACAGGCCCTAGTCGGTCGTCGGTGCGGGGCGGTCGGGCCGTGTCCCCGCCACGAGGCCGAGAAGTGTGCGCATCCGCGCGTACTTCTCGGCCAGTCGGCCGCGGGTCGCCTCGTCCAGCACCGCCAGCCGCGCCGGATCGGCGTTGTGCGCCAGGTCCGCCTCCTTCACCAGCAGGGCACCGGGGGTCGCGAGGATGCGGGCCGCGTAGACCTCGGGCGGCTCCCCGGACCGTTTGGTGACCGCGAGGACGATGTCCCGGGTCCGCCGGCTCAGTGCCGCCTCCCTGAGCCACTGCTCCGAGAGCTTGCCGTCCTCGACGGCGTCGTGCAGCCAGGCCGCCGCGATCTGCTCCTCGTCGCCGCCGCCGGCCCGGACGCCCTCGGCGACGGCCCGGAGGTGCTCGGCGTACGGCATGCCCGCCTTGTCGGTCTGGCCCTCGTGCACGGCACGGGCGATGGCCTCGATCTGGGCGGGGGTCAGCAGGTTGCGCGGTGTCTCGGTCACCCCTCCAGTGTCCCCGCCCCCGCCGTGCCGCACGGCCCGGGCAGGGCAGGAGAGTGGTGGAGGCCGCCGGTCCGGGCTCGGAGAGCCGGGGTCAGCGGGGCAGAGCGGCCGTGCTGCCCTCGCGGCAGATCAGCAGCAGCGCACGGTCGTCGTTGACGTCCTTGGCGACCGCTTCGATGAGGTGCCAGGCCGCTCCGTGGAAGCCACCGGCGACATAGCGGTCGGCCTCGCCGGTGAGGCGGTCGATGCCCTCGACGATGTCCCGGTCCGAGGTCTCCACCAGGCCGTCGGTGAACAGCATCAGCACGTCCCCGGGGCGCAACGAGCCTTTCACCGGGTCGAACTGGGCGCCGTCGTACACGCCCAGCAGCGGGCCGTCGCCCGACTTCTCCTCCCAGCGGCCGCTGCCCGCGCTGAGTTGGAGACCCGGCGGATGCCCTGCGGAGTACAACTCGTAGTCGCCGGAGTCCAGGTCGAGGACGAGGTGGATGGAGGTGGCGAAGCCCTCCTCCCACTCCTGGCGGAGCAGGTAGCCGTTGGCGGCCGGCAGGAAGGCGTGCGGCGGGAGGCTGCCGAGCAGGCCGCCGAAGGCGCCGGACAGCAGCAGGGCGCGGGAGCCCGCGTCCATGCCCTTGCCCGACACGTCGGTCAGGACGACCTCCAGTGTGCGCCCGCCGTTGGTGCGGGCCGCGACCACGAAGTCGCCGGAGAAGGACTGGCCACCGGCGGGACGCAGGGCCATCTCCCGGTGCCACCCGCTCGGCAGGGCCGGCAACTGGCTCTGCACCCTGATGCGTTCACGCAGGTCGAAGAGCATGGTGCCGCCGCGCCGCCAGGGCACGCCCACCCGGCTGCGGAACTGGGCGACGACCAGCCCGAAGAAGCCGCAGGCGGCCACGGTGAGGACGACGCCCGGGGTCACCCGGGACACGCCCTCGGTGTACGGGCCGAGTCGGACGGCCTCCACGATCAGTGCCGTCGCCGCCGCCGCGTACAGGCCGAGCAGGCTCGCCGGGCGGAGCAGCAGCCCGCCGGCGACGATCGGGAGCACCAGCGCGGACGGTGCGAACCAGACGGAGTTGGCGAGCGTCGCGGCCGAGATGAGCGGGACCGTCAGCAGCAGGCCGGCGAGGGCTATCCAGTCGGAGCCGTCCCCGCGGAAGTAGTCGACGGCGGCCCGGCGCACGCCGACGCGGGCCCGGTGCCACTGCTTCTTCACCCGGGCCGTGAGCGTGTCGGCTGCCGCGCGCCTCTCTCGTCCTGCTGCCATCAGTTCGGGACCCTATCCATCGGAGCGACCACTTGGCACGGGAGGTCCTGGTTGTCCCCCGTCCGGGGACCGACTTCACAGTGAACTTCACCGGGCGCCGTCGCGTGGTCGTCCGGCGGAAATCGTGCCGGACGTCCCGCTCCGCCCGCCCGTCGCGCACCGGCCCCGCCCTGCCGGGCCGGTCTCACCGGTGCTGGCAGGCCGGGCACCAGAAGAGGTTGCGGGCGGCGAGGCCGGCGGTGCGGATCTCCTCGCCGCAGACGTGGCAGGGCTGATGAGCCCTGCGGTAGACATACACCTCACCGCCGTGGTCGTCGACACGCGGCGGGCGGCCCATCGCCTCCGGAGTGTGTTCCGGGCGGACGGTGTCGATCCGGTTGTTGCGGACGCCTTCCCGCATGAGCCCGACCAGGTCGGTCCACAGGGCGTCCCACTCGGCGGGGGTGATGTCCCGGCCCGCACGGTACGGGTCGATACGGTGCCGGAAGAGGACCTCGGCGCGGTAGACGTTGCCCACGCCGGCGATGAGCTTCTGGTCCATGAGGAGCGCGGCGATCGTCGTACGGCTGCGGCTGATCCTGCGGTACGCGGCGTCCGGGTCGGCGTCCGGGCGCAGCGGGTCGGGACCGAGACGGTCGTGTATCGCCCGCTTCTCGGTGTCCGTGATCAGGGCGCAGGTGGTGGGCCCGCGGAGATCGGCGTACGCCGCGTGGTGCGTGAGGCGCAGCCGGACGGTGTCCGTGGGCGGGGGCGCGGGGGCCGGGCCCAGGGCGACCTTGCCGAAGAGGCCGAGGTGGATGTGGACCCAGTCGGTGTGCTCGGGGTCGCGGAAGCCGAGGAAGAGATGCTTGCCGTGGGCTTCGGCAGTGTGCAGGACGGTGCGGTCCAAAAGGGCGGCGGCGTCGCTGAACTTGCCCTGGGGGCTGGAGACCCGCAGAGGGGTGCCGTCGGAGAAGGCCGCGGCGTGATCCTCGGCCAGCCGGTGAATGGTGTGGCCCTCCGGCACGGCTTCGTTCCCCTCCCTCTCGACTCTCTCAGCCCGCTCGGCCGCCTGGGACCGCCCGGCTTCCCCGCCCCTCGCCCGATTTTCCCGCTTCCCCGCCGGCTACTGCTGGGGGTGGTGGGGCGGGATCGGGGGGAGGTCGCCGGTGGTCTCGTAGTCCGCCAGCATGTCGATGCGGCGGATGTGGCGCTCGTCGCCCGAGAACGGGGTGCCCAGGAAGACCTCGACGAACTTCGTCGCCTCGTCCGAGGTGTGCATGCGCGCACCGATCGCGACCACGTTGGCGTTGTTGTGCTGGCGGCCCAGTGCCGCGGTCTCCTCGCTCCACGCCAGGGCCGCTCGTACGCCCTTCACCTTGTTCGCGGCGATCTGCTCACCGTTGCCGGAGCCGCCGATCACGATGCCGAGGGCCTCGGGGTCGGCTGCGGTCCGCTCGGCGGCGCGGAGACAGAAGGGCGGGTAGTCGTCCTGGGCGTCGTAGATGTGGGGCCCGCAGTCGACGGGCTCGTGACCCGCGTCCTTGAGCCACTCGGCGAGGTGGTTCTTGAGTTCGTATCCGGCATGGTCGGAACCGAGGTACACGCGCATGGTCCGAGTGTGACACGCGGGATCGCGGGCAGGCGCGCGGGGGCGTGTGACACGGCTCCCAGACACGGCTCCACGGCCGTCGCGGACGCGGAAGGGGGCCGTCCGGGCGCTGTGCGTGCGCCCGGACGGCCCCCTTCGGGGACCGCCGAAGGGTCACCGCTTGTCGACGAACCGCCAGGCGGTCGGCAGCACGCCCATCGCCAGGGCCGCCTTCAGGGCGTCACCGATGAGGAACGGGGTGAGGCCCGCCGCGATCGCGGCGGAGGCGGACATGCCGGTGGCCAGCGCCAGGTAGGGCACGCCGACGGCGTAGATGACCGCCGAGCCGAGCAGCATGGTGCCCGCCGTCCGCCAGGCGGAGCGGTCGGCGCCGCGACGGGCCAGGGCGCCCACGACGGCCGCGGCCAGCAGCATGCCGAGGACATAGCCGAACGACGGCGCCCCGTAGCCCGACGCGCCCTCGGCGAACCAGGGCACGCCCGCGACGCCCGCCAGCGCGTACAGCGCGAGGGAGAGGAGACCGCGCCGGGCGCCGAGGGTGGTGCCGACGAGCAGCGCGGCGAAGGTCTGGCCGGTCACCGGCACCGGGGATCCGGGGACCGGGACGGCGAGCTGGGCGGCGACGCCGGTGAGCGCGGCACCGCCGACCACGAGGGCCACGTCCCGCACGCGGGAGGCCGGGACGAGGTCGGCGAGGACCAGACCGACGCGGGCCCCGCCTTCCTGGGGCAGGGCGGACGAGGCGGCAGCGGTGCTCATGGGGACTCCGCGGGGTGAGAGGGCTGGGGACGACAGCGACGCTATCCCAGCGTCCTCGCGCCGATCACCGTCAGCGCTCGACAAAGGCGCCGACCCGCGGATGGTGGGCTCCGGACAAAGAACGCACCCAACCCGGGGAACGGCGTGATACCGGTCACGGAGGTGACATGGCCTCTCCCACAAGGACCGCCCGGCCGACGTCTGTAGGGTCCCGCCAAACCGGCACCCACGCCCCGTGCTCGGTCCGCGCCCCCTGCCCGGCCCGCCGCCGGGCGACCCTGGTCCACCCGGCGGTAACCGGATTCACACCCTCCGCATGACCCGAGTCCACATGGTGGTCACCCCCTCCGCCGGGCGGGAGCGGCCGCCCAAACTGACGGAGTTTCATCGTCTCCCGTATTGGACGAGCCGTGCCCGTTCCCAGCACCTCCGTCGAGACACCGCCGCAGCGGGAGGAGTCCTCCCTCTCCCACGGCCTGAAGCAGCGCCATCTGTCGATGATCGCCCTGGGCGGGGTGATCGGGGCCGGGCTGTTCGTCGGCTCCGGCGCGGGTATCGCGGCCGCCGGGCCCTCGATCGTCCTCGCCTACACCCTCTCCGGCCTGCTGGTCATGCTGGTGATGCGGATGCTCGGCGAGATGTCGGCCGCGCATCCGTCGTCCGGTTCCTTCTCGGCGCACGCCGAGCGGGCCATCGGGCCCTGGGCGGGCTTCACGGTGGGCTGGGCGTTCTGGGTGCTGTTGTGCACGGCCGTCGGCCTGGAGGGCATCGGTGCCGCGAAGATCGTCACCGGCTGGCTCCCGGGCACGCCCGAGTGGGCGTGGGTGGCGCTGTTCATGGTGGTGTTCTGCGGCACGAACCTCGCGGCCGTGAAGAACTTCGGCGAGTTCGAGTTCTGGTTCGCGGCACTGAAGGTCGGCGCGATCTCCCTGTTCCTGGTGCTCGGGGTGCTGGCCCTCACGGGCGTGCTGCCGGGCACCGACTCCCCGGGCGCCTCGAACCTCACCGATCTGTTCCCGAACGGCGGCGAGGGGCTGGTGATCGGCTTGCTCGCCTCCGTCTTCGCGTACGGCGGACTGGAGACGGTCACCATCGCCGCGGCCGAGTCGGAGAACCCGGTCAAGGGCGTCGCCGTCGCGGTCCGTACCGCGATGTGGCGGATCGCGCTGTTCTACGTCGGTTCGATGGCGGTCATCGTGGCCCTGGTCCCGTGGGACTCGCCGGCGGTGGTCGAGAGCGGCCCGTACGTCGCCGCCCTGGACCGGCTCGGCATCCCGGGCGCCGGTCAGCTGATGAACGTCGTGGTGCTGGTGGCGCTGCTGTCCGCGATGAACGCCAACATCTACGGCGCCTCGCGCATCGCCTACTCCCTGGTGGAGCGCGGGCAGGGGCCGAAGGTGCTGAACCTGGTGTCGGCCGGGGTGCCGCGGCTCGCCGTGCTGGCCTCCTCGGTCTTCGGATTCCTGTGCGTGCTGCTGAGCTACTGGCGGCCCGACGACGTCTTCTCCTGGCTGCTGAACATGATCGGCGCGGTGATCCTGGTCGTCTGGATCTTCATCGCCGTCTCACAGCTGCGACTGCGGCGCGTCCTGGAGCGCGAGGCACCGGAGAAGCTGGTGGTGCGGATGTGGGCGTTCCCGTGGCTGACGTGGATCGCGCTGGCCGGGATGGCGGGCGTCTTCGCCCTCATGGCCCGGGAGCCGGGCACGCGCGTGCAGCTGTACTCGACGGGTGGCATGGTCCTGGTCCTGGCGGCCGTGGGCTACGCCTGGCAGCGGGCCCGGAACCGGGCCGGCGCCGGGAGCTGAAGCCCTCCCCGAAGCCCCCTCCCGCGACGACGAAGGCCCTCGGCAGGACGCATCGTCCGGCCGAGGGCCTTTTCCCTGCCCGCGTGCGTCCCGGGCACACGATCCACCCCCTTCTGCTGCTAGCGTGCAGTTGCGACACTGTCGCAGTAAGAGGTTCGTGAGGCCCGGCACTCCGAGGGGCCCGCAAGGCCCCGGTGAGCGTCCTGCCTCGTGATCGTCTTCTCACCGTTCACCCGGCAGGCGGAAAAAGGGAAGCCCCTGCGAGGACAGGACTCGCGGGGGCTTCCGGTATGCGGCGTTCCGGGTCAAAGTGACCCATGACGACACCCAGGACCATGAAACTGCCCTGCTGGACGTGCGACGCCGACCAGCAGCACCGTCAGCTCGACAAGGCCGAGCAGGACTGGCTCAAGGAGCGGCTGGGCCGCACGGGCGTGAACGAGTTCTGGCTCTGCGAGAACGTGCTGGACCCGGACACCGGCAGGCAGTGCCGCAACCTGCGCACGGGGTTCGTCATGAAGCCGTTCCCCAAGGCCGTCCGCGTGCCCGTCCCGGAGTGACCCGCCCCGAAGCGACCCGTCGCCCTCACAGGTTGCTGAAGTCCGGGCCCTTCGTGCGGGTGCGCTTGATCTCGTAGAAACCGGGGACGGAGGCCACGGCGAGGGTGCCGTCCCAGAGGCGGGCCGCCTCCTCGCCCTGGGGTGCGGGGGTGACGACCGGGCCGAAGAAGGCGATCTGCCCGCCGTCCGCGCCGGGCACGGCGATGACCGGGGTGCCGACCTCCTGGCCGACCTTGTCGATGCCCTCCTGGTGGGAGGCGCGCAGCTGGGGCTCGTACGGGGTGGAGTCCCAGTGCTCCATGAGGGAGTCGGGCAGGCCGACCTCCTTCAGGGCGGCCGCGACGGCCTCCTTCTCCGGGCCCTCGCCCTGGTTGTGGATGCGGGTGCCGAGCGCGGTGTAGAGGTCGCCGAGCACCTCGGCACCGTGCTCCTGCTCGGCCGCGGCGACGACCCGGACGGGTCCCCATGCCTTGGTCTCGAGCATCTCGCGGTACTCCTCGGGCAGTTCGTCGAGCTTGTCCTCGTTGAGGACCGCGAGGCTCATCAGGTGCCAGCGGACCTTGACGTCCCGCACCTTCTCCACCTCCAGCATCCAGCGGGAGGTCATCCAGGCCCAGGGGCACAGCGGGTCGAACCAGAAGTCCACGGGGGTGGCGGCAGGGGACGTGTCGGGCATGTCTCTCCTCGGGAGGGAAGTGCGGAGCGGACGTTTCCCCGGGGAAACGCCCGAAGTCCCCCCGGTCATTCCCGGCTGCCCCTGATCAGGGGCGCATGGCAGGATCGGTGCTGTCCAGCCCTGTCGACGACGACGTACGAGGAGTCCGCCCGTGCCCGGTGAGAACCTGACCCGTGACGAGGCCCGGGAGCGGGCCGCACTGCTGTCGGTGGACGGGTACGAGGTGTCCCTCGACCTGCGTTCCGCGGCCGGCGGGGACGGAAGGTCTGACGGCGGTGACGGCGCGACCGGGCCGCACACCTTCCGCTCGGTGACGACCCTCCGGTTCCGCTGCGCGGAGCCGGGCGCGAGCAGCTTCGCGGACCTGATCGCGCCGAGCGTGACGGCCGTCTCCCTCAACGGGCGGGATCTCGACCCCGGGGAGGTGTTCGACGGCTCCCGGATCCTGCTGGAGGACCTGGCCGCCGACAACGAGCTGATCGTCGACGCCCGGTGCGCGTACTCCCGTACCGGCGAGGGCATGCACCGCTTCGTCGACCCCGAGGACGGCGAGGTGTACCTCTACACCCAGTACGAGCCGGCCGACGCCCGGCGCGTCTTCGCCAACTTCGAGCAGCCCGACCTCAAGGCCCCCTACCGCTTCGAGGTGCGGGCCCCCGAGGGCTGGACGGTGTGGAGCAACGGCGTCGGTGAACTCGCCGACGACGTCTGGAGGTTCGCGGAGACCAAGCCGATCTCGACGTACATCACGTGCGTGGTCGCCGGGCCGTACCACTACGTCACGGACACCTACGAGCGTGAACTGCCCGACGGCACGCGGCTGGAGATCCCGCTCGGCGCGATGTGCCGCAAGGGTCTCGCACCGCACTTCGACGCCGACGACGTGTTCCTGGTGACCAAGCAGGGCCTGGACTTCTTCCACGACCACGTCGACTACCCGTACCCCTTCGGGAAGTACGACCAGGCGTTCGTGCCCGAGTACAACCTGGGCGCGATGGAGAACCCCGGACTCGTCACGTTCCGGGAGGAGTTCATCTTCCGCGGCAAGGTCACGCAGGCTTCCTACGAGGGCCGGGCCAATGTGATCCTGCACGAGATGGCGCACATGTGGTTCGGCGACCTGGTCACCATGGAGTGGTGGGACGACCTGTGGCTGAAGGAGTCCTTCGCCGACTTCATGGGCGCGTTCTCGCTGGTGGGCGCCACCCGTTTCACCGACGGCTGGATCACCTTCGCCAACCGCCGCAAGGCCTGGGCGTACCGTGCGGACCAGCTGCCGTCCACGCACCCGATCACCGCCGACATCCGCGACCTCCAGGACGCCAAGCTCAACTTCGACGGCATCACCTACGCCAAGGGCGCCTCGGTGCTCAAGCAGCTGGTGGCGTACGTCGGCCAGGACGCCTTCCTGGAGGGTGCCCGGCGCTACTTCAAGCGGCACGCGTACGGCAACACCCGCCTCGGTGACCTGCTGTCGGTCCTCGAGGAGACCAGCGGGCGGGACATGGCGGCCTGGACGCGGTCCTGGCTGCAGACGGCAGGGGTCAACTCCCTGACCCCCCAAGTGCTGTTGGGCGCGGACGGCAGGGTCGAGGAGCTCGCGGTGGTGCAGGAGGCCGCCGAATCCCACCCCGAACTGCGCCCGCACCGGGTCGCGGTGGGCCTGTACCGGCGTACGGACGGCGGCGCGCTGGAGCGGTACGCGCGTGCCGAGGCGGACGTCGAGGGGGCGCGTACGGTGGTCGCCGAGCTGGCGGGTGCCGAGGCGCCCGAGCTGGTGCTGGTCAACGACGACGACCTGACGTACTGCAAGATCCGCTTCGACGAGACCTCGCTGGCCACGCTCCGCGCGCACCTGGGCACGCTGACCGACCCCCTGGCCCGCGCCCTGTGCTGGTCGGCGCTGTGGAACATGACGCGGGACGCGCTGCTGCCGGCCCGGGAGTTCGTGGACCTGGTGCTGCGGTTCGGCGGGCGCGAGTCCGACATCGGGGTGCTCCAGATGCTGCACGCCTGGGCCGAGTCGGCGCTCGTCCACTACGCGGCGCCCGCCTGGCGGGAGACAGGCGGGCGGCTGCTCGCCGAGGGCGCCCGGCACGAGCTGGAGGCCGCCGCGCCGGGCAGCGAGCAGCAGTTGGCCTGGGCCCGCTTCTTCGCCCGGTCGGCCGGTGCGCCGGGCGACTTCCAGCTGCTCCAGGAGCTGCTGTCGGGCACGGTGACGGTCGACGGGCTCGACGTCGACCAGGAGCTGCGCTGGGTGTTCCTGGAGCCGCTGGCCGCGCACGGGCTCGCCGACGAGAAGGCGCTGGCCGAGGAGCTGGCCCGGGACGACACCGCCTCGGGCAAGCGCCACCAGGTCCGCTGCCTGGCCGCCCGTCCGTCGGCGGAGGTGAAGGCGCGGGCGTGGGAGCGGGTCGTGGAGTCGGACGAGCTGTCCAACGCGCTGGTGGAGGCGACGATCGCGGGCTTCGCCCAGCCCTCGCAGCGGGAGCTGCTCGCACCGTACGCGGAGAAGTACTTCGCGGTGATCGAGCGGGTGTGGACCGAGCGGTCGATCCAGATCGGCATGGACGTGGTCCGGGGCCTGTTCCCCGACCTGCGGGACTCGCCTCATACGCTGGACGCGACGGACGCCTGGCTCGCGGCCCACGAGGACGCGGCCCCGGCGCTGCGCCGTCTGGTGCTGGAGGCCCGGGACGACCTGGCGCGGGCGCTGCGCGGCCAGGCGTGCGACGCGGCGGCCGGCTGACACCCCCTGCGGCGGCGGGTTGACACCCACCCGCTCCCGGCGCGACCCCACCCCTGGGACACACGCTCCGTGACCGTTACGGAATTCGGTCAACAACAGCCGTGACCCCTGGTCCCACCCGAACGGACCAGGGGTTTTCGGCATCCGAACAAGCGTCCTTCAGGGCGGCCTTGTCCCTGATTGTCGACGGCTCTGTAACAGGGGTTCGGGGGCGGACGCGACGCGGGGACATTGCCGGACATGAACCACGAGACCCCGCTCTTCCCCCGCTCCCTGCACCACCTGGCCGCCGGCACCCGGCGCGTGCTGACGACCGCCCGGCTCCGCTCGTACGGCGTCTCCGCCGCGGAGGTCCACGACCGGTGCCGCCCCGGCGGTGCCTGGCGGCAGCTCCTCCCCGGCGTCGTGCTGCTCCACCCGGGCCCGCCGACCAGCGAGGAGCGGCTGCACGCGGTGCTGATGTACACGGCGCGGGAGCGGTCCGTGCGGGTCCCCGACCAGCCCGGCCCGGCCGACTCGGCGGCGCCCCGCTACGACGAGGCGATGATCACCGGGCTGGCCGCGCTGACCCTGCACGGCTTCTCCTCCGCTCCCCCGCTGCCCTCCCTGGACGCCTTCGACGTGCTGGTGCCACGGCTGCGTCGGCTGCGCTCCACGGGCTGTGTCCGCATCGTCCGCACTCCGGTGCTGCCGGTCCCCGCGCAGGTGACGGGCGTGCCGGTGGCGCCGGTGGCGCGGGCGCTGGCCGACGCGGTGGCCGGTCTGGACGACGCTGCCACGGTGCGCCGGCTGCTGACGGAGGCGGTGGCCGGCGGCCACTGCGACGCGGCGACGGTGGTGCGGGAGCTGACCGGGGCGAAGCTCCTGAACCGGCCGCACGTGGTGGACGCGGTGGACTCGCTGGTGGCCGAGGGCCGCGCGGTCGCGGAGGACCGGCTGTACCGGATGGTGCGGGAGCACGGTCTGCCCGACCCGGTGTGGAACGTCGACCTGCGCCTGCCGGGCGGCCCCCGCCTCGGCGGTCTGGACGCCTACTGGCCGGAGCAGGCGGTGGCGCTCGAGCTGGACGCCCGGACGTCCCGGCAGGGCCCCCTCCAGGAGGACGTGTGGTTCGAGTACGCCCGCAGGCGTGAGCTCCTGGAGCGGCTCGGCATCACCGTCGTGCACGTCACCCCGTGCAAGCTGCGGGACGCGGCGGAGCAGCAGGCGGCGGTGGTCCGTACGGCGCTGATGGCCGCGGACGACCGCGATCCCGCGGCGTACGTGGTGGTGCTGCCCCGGTAGGGCGGTACGCGGGAGGGGAGCGGAGGGGCCGCCGGGAGCCGCGGCCCGGCGGTCCCTGCGCGTGCGCGTGGAGTACGGACGTCAGTCGCCGCAGAACTCCGCCTGGAGGACCGCCATGGTGTTCCCCGCCCAGTCGCCGTTGAAGTTGAACGCCAGGGAGTGCCGGCCGTCCTCGGTCGTGACGGCGACGGTCGTGGACCCGGAGGTTTTGCCGCTGTGGCCCCAGACGGTCACGCCGCAGCTCAGCGTCGTCTTCATCAGGCCGAGACCGTAGTCCCCCTGGCCGGCGCCCATGGGCACCGTGGCGGTCATCTCGTCCAGCTGCTCCGGGGGGAGCAGCCGGCCTGTCAGCAGTGCGCGGTAGAAGCGGTTCAGGTCCTCGGAGTCGGAGATGATCTCGCCCGCCGCGAAGGTGCGGGACGGGTTGAAACGCGTGACGTCGTAGGTGGGTTCCGTGGCGGGCGACCCCAGCTTGGAGTAGGCGCGGCTGCTGGGCCGGGGCAGGGAGACCCGGGTGCCGGGGACCGAGGTGGCGGTCAGGTGCAGGGGCTCGATGACGCGCCGGTGGACCTCCTCCCCGTAGGGGCGGCCGGTGGCCTTCTCGATCACCAGGGCGGCCAGGACGTAGTTGGTGTTGGAGTACTTCCACTCCCCGGGGGCGCCGGGCTCGAAGTACGGTTCGTGGGCCAGGGCGACCCGCACCAGGTCCTCCGGGGCCCGGGTGTCGTAGCGGTGCTCGAAGAAGCCCTCCTTCGTGGAGTACGTCCTCCGGTAGTTCTCGTCGTTCGTGTAGTCGAAGACGCCGCTGGTGTGGTTCAGCAGCTGCCGCAGGGTGATCCGGGTGCCGTCGTGGCCGTTGCCGGTCACCAGGCCGGGCAGCCAGGTGTCGACGGTGTCGTCCAGGGACAGCGCGCCCTCCGCCGCCAGTTGCAGCACCACCGTCGCCACGAAGGTCTTGGTGACGCTGCCGACCCGGTAGTGGTCGCGCGGGGAACGCTTCTGCCCCGTGCGGAGGTCGCCCACTCCGGCGGTCGCCGACCAGGTGCCCCGCCGGTCCCGCGCCGTCGCCGTCACCCCGGGCACACCGGCGGCGACCGCGGACCGCATCGCCCGGCGGGTCGCCCCGTGGTCGGTGTCGGTGGCGCTCCCCGGTCCGGCTCCGGGTCCCGGAGCCGCCACGGCGGGGGCCGCCAGGGCCACCGAGAGGGCCGCCGCCACCGCTGCCACCGCCGTCGTCCGTATCCGCATCCGCATCCGCACGCTCGTGTCTCCCCTGTCCCTCGGGTGTGATCGCAGGGACAGGGGACCACGGGTGGGGCCGCTGAGGGTGCTCCGGTCACGGTGGTTGGCCGGTTTCAGCCCTTCTTCAGCAGGAGTTCCGTGTTGCGGTCCTGGGGAGTGCCGCCGAGGTCGGTGCGGGCGCCCGGGGCGTTGTAGGACAGTTCGCGGTAGAGGGCGGCCAGGCCGGTCTGGGTGAGGTCGTCGTGGTCCGTGCGGGACGGGGCCGCGGACTCGACCAGGGTGGTGAAGAGGGACAGCGTGCCGTCCTCGTTGTCCACCAGCTCGATGACGCGGGCGAGGTGGGGGAAGTCGATGTGGGAGGCGGTGGAGATCTCCCAGAAGGAGCCGGCGGAGCCGGTGTGCGGGGTGATGGCGTTGCGGTGGCTGTGGCCGTTGACCCAGGCCACCACGTTGCGGTGCCGGCCGAGGAGCGCGAGGAGTTCCCTGCCGTCGTGGCGCCGTTCGTCGGGGCGGGCCGGGTCGCGGTGCGTGTTCGTCATCGATTCGCTGGTGTGGTGGCTGAAGATGATCGCGCGGGAGTCCTTGTCGGCCTGCAGGGTCCGCTCCAGCCAGCGCAGTTGGGCCGTCCCCAGGGAACCCGTGTAGTGGCCGCCCGGGTCGGTGGTGTCGAGGCTGATCCCGATGACGTCGTCGGAGACGCGGAACGCGTAGTACTGGGTGCCCGTGTCGAGGTTGGCGGCGGTGTAGCCGTGGCCCACCGGGCCGAATCCGCGGTGCGCGGGGTCCAGGTGCGCCTTCAGGTACTCGGCGGGGGTGAACGGGGCGCACGCCTCGTCGGGGGTGACCGAACGCATGGCGCGGGCCTGGGACTTCAGGAACTCGCCGTACTGGACGCCCCGGGGGTCGGTGGCCTTTCTGATGGCCTGCTGGAGCTTCTTCGCCTCGGCCGCCGGTATCTCCATCAGTTTCCGTCCGCCGACGGCGAGTTCGGTGAGGTGGGAGTCGCCGTGGGAGGCGTAGCAGCCGAGCGGCATCGTGTCGTGGTTGCCGACGGTGGAGTACCAGGGAAGGTTGAGGCCGGGGCTGTTGACCTCGCGGACGGCCGCCGCCAGGAAGCCGTCCAGATGCGGGAAGCCGAGCTGCTTGTCGGCGTCGCGGACGGCGGTGTCCGGCTGCCAGTACTGCCGCAGACCGCTGTTCTGGACGCCTTCGTAGTGGCGCGGGTCCCCGGAGTTGGGGGTGACGCGGCCACCGCTGAGCACCGTCAGGAACCAGTCCAGTTCGGTGCGGGTGTTGTTGTCCGTGTTGTCGCCGGTGGTCATCGCGAAGTGCAGCGGGGAGCCGGTGACGGGGGCGCCGCGCAGCGCGTTGATCCGCTCGACGAGCGCGACCGCGCCGTGCACGGTGAGTGCCTCCTGGGGCCGCCAGGCGCGCACATCGGTGGAGCGCAGGTACTCCAGGCGCAGCGGATGCTGCGTGTCGAGCATGTGCAGGTCGGTGAGCTGCACGAACGCCGCCAGCGTGGTGCGGCGGTCGTCCCGGCCGGAGCGGGCCGCGGCCAGCTCGCCGCGCACCACCCGCCCCCAGCCCTGCCCCTCCTCCAGGCGCCGGTAGCCGGACCCGCCGCGCGGGGCGGACACCCCTTCGAGGGTGGTGCCCCGGGTGTACGGGGCGAGCGGGGCGGCCGGTGCCCGGCGGGAGGTGGCGCGCACGGCCCCGTCCGTGGCGGCGTCCGCCGCGACGGCCTCGCCGCCGGGCCGCAGGGCGTAACCGACGCCGGCGGAGAGGGCCACCGCACCGGTGGCGGCGAGGACGGAACGGCGGTGGAGTCCAGTGGAGTCGGCGACTGAGCGTATGCGCGACATGGCGCTTCCCTCCCCGGGTGCGAACGCGTCGGCAGTGGTCGCGGGGCGCTCGCCGGGCGAACGTCCCGCTCGTACTGGATGCTTGGCAGCGGGAATGGCCTGCGTGTGAACGCGGTGGCAACGCGCGACACCGATCGCCGTACGTGGATCTTGGACCACCCCGTGTGTCGGGACCCGCTTCCGCACCGGCCCCGAGCCGGTCACTCCGCGTTCACTTCACGGGAGGACCGGGCCGGAGAACGTCAACCCGACAGCGACGATTGACGCAATCACCCGATCGAGGTCAAAGGCCTCGACCGGTCGCCCCCACCGGTCAGCCCTCCGCGCGCTCCGCGACCCGCCCCGCGGCCGGCCGCTCCCGCCACAGCCGCAGCGCGATGTCGACCATGCGGACCCGGACCAGTTCCGGGACGGCGTCCAGGGGCTGCCAGGCGGCCAGTTCGGTGGAGCCGCCGATCTCGTTGCGCAGTTCGCCGCCGATGATCCGCCCCTCGTAGACCAGCCGTACGCCGTGGTGGTCGACGGGGCGGCTCAGGCGGCCGCCGGGGAAGGTGTGCCGACTGGAGTTCACGCCGAGCAGTCCGGTGACCTCGATGCGGTAGCCGGTCTCCTCCTCGACCTCCCGCCGCACGGTGTCGTAGGGGTCCTCGCCGTGCTCCATGCCGCCGCCCGGCAGGACCCACTCGGGGGCGCCTTCGGGCACCGGGGACCGGGCCAGCAGCAACTGCCCGTCGCGCACCACCACGGCGTAGGCCGCCACCCGCAACTTCTCTCGCACCCGGGGACGTTACCCCGACGACCGCCGGACCGGCAGGCGAGCAACCGACAACGGGCCGGCGCCGTACGGCGCGACCGCGCGGGCGACTTGCCCGGTTCGCCACCGGACGCCCGATACGTGCATAGCGGGTTTTCCCCACACATCCATTTCGATTCGGCCAACCCTCCCCAAACACCTGTTCCTTGCGTAAGGCTCAGCGATCGTCCGGGATCGCATTCCGGACGACTGCGGCCAGGGTCGATCAGCTCCGGTCGCTCCACGATGGTGCCTTTACCTGCAAGGGATGCCGATGACCCATTCCTCCCAGCGCGAAGCGGTATCGGGCGCGAGACGCGTCGCCCGTGTCGCCCTGGCCGCCGGTCTCGTCGCCGCGCTCAGCGCGGTCGGACCGATACCCCTGGCGGTCGCCGCCGCAGCGCCGACCGCCGCGCCCGTCGACGGTGACGTCAAGTCCGCGCCCGACAAGCTCGGTTCGAAGGACGCGGACCTGCTCGCCGAGGCCAAGGCGGACGGCGTCAAGAACGTCACGATGATGATCGCCACCGCTCCCGGCAAGACCGAGCAGGTCGCCGAGCAGTTGGACGCGGTCAAGGGCGGTTCGGTCGGCCGGACCCACGACGCGCTCGGCTACGTCCGCGCCACCGTCCCCACCGCCAAGGCGGACTCGGCCATCGCCGCCGCCGCCAAGCTCTCCACCGTGCACGGCATCGACCTGCGCGAGGAGATCCCGCTGGACGACCCGACGCCCGGCGCGGACACCACGAAGGGCGCCGCCGGCGAGGGCGGCAAGGGCGGCTACTCGGCTCCCGACAAGCGGACCCCCGCCAAGAACCCGTACAACCCGTCCTTCGAGACCGGCGCCGTCGACTTCGTCAAGGACAACCCGAAGGCGGACGGCCGCGGTGTCACCATCGGCGTCCTCGACACGGGTGTGGACCTCGGCCACCCGGCGCTGCAGAAGACCACCACCGGCGAGCGGAAGATCGTCGACTGGGTGACGGCGACCGACCCGCTCGTGGACGGCGACAGGACCTGGCGCCAGATGTCCGAATCGGTGTCCGGCCCCACCTTCACCCACGAGGGCACGACCTGGACGGCACCCGAGGGCTCGTACCGGATCAGCACCTTCAAGGAGTCGTACACCATCGGCGGTGACGCGGGCGGTGACGCCAACCGCGACGGCGACACCACCGACTCCTGGGGCGTGCTGTACGACGCGGCGGCCGGCACGGTCCGCGTCGACCTGAACAACAACCGGGACTTCTCCGACGACACCCCGATGAAGCCGTACAAGGACGGCTTCCAGATCGGGTACTTCGGCACCGACGACCCGGCCACCGAGGTCGCCGAGCGCCAGCCGTTCGTCGTGGAGATCCGCAAGGACGTCGTGTACAACGCGGCCGGCGCCAAGGCCGACTTCGTCAACATCGGCCTCATCCAGGGCTCGCACGGCTCGCACGTGGCCGGCATCACCGCGGCCAACGGCCTGTTCGGCGGCAAGATGAACGGCGCCGCCCCCGGCGCGAAGATCGTCTCCTCCCGCGCCTGCACCTGGTCCGGCGGCTGCACCAGCGTGGCGCTCACCGAGGGCATGATCGACCTCGTCGCCAACCGCGGTGTCGACATCGTCAACATGTCCATCGGCGGTCTGCCGGCGCTGAACGACGGCAACAACGCCCGCGCCCAGCTGTACACCCGCCTCATCGACACCTACGGCGTCCAGTTGGTGATCTCCGCGGGCAACTCCGGCCCCGGCACCAACACCATCGGCGACCCCGCCCTGGCCGACAAGGTCATCTCGGTCGGCGCGACCATCTCCAAGGAGACGTGGGCCGCCAACTACGGCTCCGAGGTGAAGAAGAAGTACGCCATGATGCCGTTCTCCTCGCGCGGTCCGCGTGAGGACGGCGGCTTCACGCCGACGCTCGTCGCGCCCGGCGCGGCGATCAACACCATCCAGACCTGGTCGCCGGGCGCTCCGGTCGCCGAGGCGGGCTACGGCCTGCCCGCCGGTTACGGCATGCTCCAGGGCACCTCGATGGCCTCCCCGCAGGCCGCCGGCGCCGCCGCGCTGCTGCTGTCGGCCGCGAAGCAGAAGCGCGTCGACCTCACGCCCGCGAAGCTGCGCACGGCCCTCACCTCCACCGCCGAGCACATCAAGGACGTGCAGGCCTACGAGGAGGGCGCCGGCCTCATCGACATCGAGGACGCCTGGGACGCGATCCGCGACGGGGCCACCGCGCACGAGTACACGGTCAAGGCACCGGTCGACACCGCGATCGACCAGTTCCTGAAGACCCCGGGCTTCGGCACCGGCCTCTACGACCGTGAGGGCGGCCTCAAGGCCGGTCAGAAGAAGACGTACGACATCACCGTCACCCGTACGTCCGGCCCCGACCGCGCGATCCGGCACAGGCTCGACCTCGAGAACAACGCCGGCGACACCTTCCGCATCCTCGGTGACCGCGACGTGCAGCTGCCGCTGAACAAGCCGGTGACCGTCAAGGTCCAGGCCTCGCCCGGCTCGGCCGGTCTGAAGAGCGCGATCCTCGAGGTCGACGACCCGCGCACCGAGGGCGTCGACCGGCAGATCCTGAACACCGTGGTCGTCTCGGCGCCGCTGGAGCACACCTTCTCCGCCTCCGGTACGGCCCAGCGCAACAGCACCACCTCCTACTTCGTCACCGTGCCCGAGGGCGCGAAGACGCTGGAGATCGCGCTCGGCGGGCTGAAGGCCACGAGCCAGACCCGGTTCATCGCCATCCACCCGTACGGCGTCCCGGCCGACCCGACGTCGACGGTCAACTGCTACCCGAACTACAACAACCCGGCCAACACCTGCCGTCCCGACGTGCGTTCGTACGCGGACCCGCAGCCGGGCGTCTGGGAGATCGAGGTCGAGTCGCGCCGCACCTCGCCGCTGCTCGACAACCCGTACAAGCTGGACGTCGCCGTGCTCGGCGCGGTCTTCGACCCGGAGACCGTGACCGTCCCGGAGGCCAAGGTCGGTGCTCCGGCCGACGTCTCCTGGAAGGTGACCAACCAGGCCGCCGCCCTGGACGGCAAGCTGGTCGGCGGCCCGCTCGGCTCGGCCAGGACCGACCGGCCGACCATCGGCACGGGCGACGTCCACACCACCACGGTCGAGGTGCCCGCGGGCGCCGCGTCGCTCGACGTGGCCATCGGCAACGTCACCGACACCGCCGCCGACCTGGACCTGGCGGTCTACAACGCCGCCGGCACCCGCGTCGCCCAGTCCGCCGACGGCGACTCGGAGGAGTCGGTCTCCATCGCCAAGCCGGCCGCCGGTACGTACACCGTCCAGGTCGTGGGCTACTCCGTCCCGGCCGGTTCCGCCGAGTACGACTACCGGGACGTGTTCTTCTCCGCCACGCTCGGTGAGATCACGGTCGACGGGGCCGCCTCGGTGAAGCTCGGCACGGGTGCCTCGGCCTCCGTCTCCGGCAGCGTCACCGCCGTCGCGGCGGCCCCCGAGGGACGTGAGTTCTTCGGACGCGTCCAGCTGGTCAACGCGCGCGGCACGGTCGCGGGCACGGGCAGCGTGACGATCGAGAAGGTCGTGCCGTAACCGACGGCCACCAGCGGCAGGGGCGGGCGTCCACCGGGGCGCCCGCCCCTTCGTCTCGTCGTACGCGCCCCCCGTCGATCATTCACCTGGTCTCTTGCGAGGAGGCCCCGGCGTTCATGCCGGGGTGGGGGTACCTCCCGCTTGCGGGGGAGAATCGCATTCCGTGACAGCGGCGCGGGACGTCGCGGCGTCCTGCCCCCTTCTGAGCGTGGAGTGCCGCTGTGGCTTGCCGGGTGGGGCCGGGGGTGAGGGCGAACGTGTGTGCCGGTGTTCGCTGGTGGGGGTGGTCGGGGCGGAAGAGGGGTGCGGGTGTGCGGATCTCGTGCGTATGGTCGCCTCGCAGGGTCGGCGCGACCGGAATGTGGACGGGGGTGAGGGTGTGGCGCACGCAGCAGGGGCCGACAGGGCGGGGCGTGCCCGGTACACCTACCGGCTGCGGGTGTCGTCGACCGCCCGCACCGCCCTGCTCGCCGAGTGGGACCGCTGCCGCTGGGTGTGGAACGAATGCGTGGCCAAGTCCCGACAGGTGCACGCCCACAATCGCGCGCACCCGGACGACAGGCTGACGTGCGGCCCGGCCCAGCTCGACAAGATATCGACAAGCGTCTCCCGGTGAAGCGACGTGCGGGAATGCCGCGCCACAAGAAGAAGCGCGAGGCCGCCCCGAGCCTGAACTACACCACCCGGGGCTTCCGCCTGAAGGACGGCCGTCTGCACCTGGCAGGCGGGATCGCCCTGATGGTGGTGTGGTCGCGGGACCTGCCCCGCGCACCCTCGTCGGTGCGCGTGTACCGGGACAGCGTCGGTCACTGGTACGCGTCGTTCGTCGTCGCCACCGAAGTCCAGCCGCTCCCGGAGACGGGCGCTGTGATCGGCGTGGACTGGGGCGTCAGGCAGACTGCGACCACCACGTCCGACGCGCACGACCTGCCGCACGCCGAACACGGCAAGCGGGCCGCGCAGCGCCTCGCCCGCTATCAGCGGATGATGGCCCGCCGCAAGCCCGCCCGCGGGCATGCTGCGTCCAAGGGCTATCGGCGGGCGCAGGCGCAGGCCGCGAAGCTGCACAAGAAGGTGGCCCGGCAGCGGCAGGACACCGCCCGCAAGTGGGCCAAACGCGTCGTGACCGACCACGACGCCATCGCCGTCGAGGACTTCCGGCCGAAGTTCCTCGCCCGCACCACCATGGCCCGCAAGGCCGCCGACGCCGCGATCGGCGCCACCAAACAGGCCCTGATCGAGATGGGCCGCAAGCACGGGCGGGACGTCCGCCTGGTGCATCCCGCGCACACCACCATGGACTGTGCGTCGTGCGGAGCGAGAACCAAGCACGCACTGCCTCTCTCGGAACGTACCTACACCTGCACCGCCTGCCGGGCCGTCTCCCCCAGAGACAAGAACTCCGCACGCGTGATGCTGGTCCGGGCTGGTCTCGACCCGGCTGGTGCTGAGGGCACAAGACCCCCGGGAGCGCTGCTCCCGGCGGCAGCCTGAGCCAGGAATCCCCCTCCTTCTTCAGGAGGGGGAGGATGTCAATCGCAGGTCAGGGTGCGCGACACGGGCAGCGCGGCGGTGATCCGCGCCCGCTCGGGGGCGATGGCCTCCTCACCGACAATCACGGTGTCCGGGACGGCGCCCTCGCGGGGCAGGCCGACCAGGACCCGGTCGCCCTCGTGCAGCGGGGGGTGGCCGACGACCTCTCGCAGGAGAACGATCTCGTCATCGCCGCCCTGTGTGTCCTTCTCCGGCTTGTAGAGACGGGTCGCCGTCAGCGTGACGCGCTCCTGTCCGGCGCCCGCGCCCGTGCCCGGTACCGGCTCCACCGCCGAGACCGTGCCCTCGACGACGAGCCGGGCGCAGGCGAGGTAGTGGGGGCTGCCGAAGGCGACACCGGCCGACTGCTCGGCGCTCGAGGCGTCGGCAGCGGCCTTGGCACCCGACGCCTCGGAGGCTCCTCCCCCGGTCTGCGTCACGAGCCAGCCCGTGCCGACGACCACCGTGGCGGCCGCCGCCGCGACGAGCGCCCCGAGGGCGATCCGCAGGGGGCGGCGGGTACGGCGGGGGCGGGCGGGCAGGGGCGTCACCGGAGCCCCGGCCCCGGCCTCCCGGTACTCACCGGCCCGGCGCTCACCGGCGTCGGCCAGTGCGTCCCCGATCAGGCCCAGCTGCTCCCGCAGCACGGCGACGTCGGCGGCGGCCGCGTCCCGCGCGGCCGTGAACGCCGGGTCCTGCCGGGCCCGCGCGGGCAGCGGCTCGTCGAGGAGCGCGGCCATGAGGGCGTCCATGCCGTCGTCCCGGGGCATGCCGACGTCCTGGGGGTCGTGGGCGGTCACGTCATACCACCTCGTCCTCGTGCAGGCGGGCGCGCAGGGCCCGGACCGCCGTGTGCAGCCTGCTCTTGACCGTGCCCTCCGGCACGCCGAGCTGGTCGGCTATCGAGCGCACCGGAAGGTCGGCGTAGAACCGCAGCACGACGACCTGGCGCTGGGCGTCGGGCAGCCCGTCCAGACCGCGGGCGACGGCGAGGGAGAGCAGGCGGGTCTCCTCGTCGGCGGGGAGCTGCTCCGCCGGGCGCAGCGCTGCGAGGCGCTCGCCGAGCCGCTCCTGGCGGCGTTTGGCCC
This sequence comes from Streptomyces sp. M2CJ-2, assembly GCF_016757295.1. Lineage (NCBI taxonomy): Bacteria > Bacillati > Actinomycetota > Actinomycetes > Kitasatosporales > Streptomycetaceae > Streptomyces > Streptomyces sp. M2CJ-2. The sequence continues at coordinate 115,750 of NZ_JAESIF010000013.1, forward strand.
GGTGCCAGTCCATGGCGAGGTTGGAGGCGACCACCGCCGCCCACGCGGAGACGTCCCGGGGCGCCTCCTGCCCGCTCGCGGCGCGTTCCAGCAGCCGCAGGCGAACCTGCTGCACCCCGTCCGGCAGGTCCGTCTGCGGCACTCCGCCGAGCGCGAGCACCGCCCGCACCCGGCGTTCCTGCGCCGCGTCCAGCGGGTCGTCGTCCGCGGCGCCGTACGCCGGCCGGCCGCGCCGGATTCTTCCGCGCAGCACTGCCCACCCCCTCACCCTGTTCCCCCTACGACGCCGGTCGGGCCCGGAACGTTCGGCCGGGTGCCGCGGACCGCGCAGAGGCGTACGTCACACCGCCGTGTGGGTGGGGCGGGGCGGGGCAGGGGACCTTGCGGTCGGTGACCCCCGACGGCTGATTTTCTGCGGCTCACAGGGGTGGCGACCGCAGGTCCGCGACCGGTGCCCGGTGCCGGTGCGTCCCACTGTTCGGGCAGAAGGCGTTAACAATTGGACAGGCGGGCCGTGGTCGGCCGCATGATGGAAAAGCCTCGGCCAGGTAACAGGAACGCGAAGAGACGCAGTAGGGAGACGCCGTGAGGGTCGGAATCGTCGGAGCCACCGGTCAGGTGGGCACGGTCATGCGCAGCATCCTCGAGGAGAGGAAGTTTCCGCTGACCGAGCTGCGCCTGTTCGCCTCGGCCCGCTCGGCGGGGACGGTCCTGGACGGGGTCACGGTGGAGGACGCGGCCACCGCGGACTACACCGGCCTGGACATCGTGCTGTTCTCCGCGGGTGGCGCGACCTCGAAGGCGCTGGCCGAGAGGGTCGCCTCGCAGGGCGCCGTCGTGATCGACAACTCGTCCGCCTGGCGCAAGGACCCCGAGGTCCCGCTGGTCGTCTCCGAGGTGAACCCGGAGGCGATCGCGAACCGCCCCAAGGGCATCATCGCCAACCCGAACTGCACCACGATGGCCGCCATGCCGGTCCTGCGTCCGCTGCACGCCGAGGCGGGCCTCGAGGCCCTGGTCGTCGCCACGTACCAGGCGGTGTCCGGCTCCGGCCTCGCGGGCGTGGCCGAGCTGCACGGCCAGACCCAGAAGGTCGTCGCCGACGCCGACAAGCTGGCCCACGACGGCGCGGCGGTCGACTTCCCCGAGCCCGGCGTCTACAAGCGCCCCATCGCCTTCAACGTGCTGCCCTTCGCCGGCAACCTCGTGGACGACGGTCTGAACGAGACCGACGAGGAGCAGAAGCTGCGCAACGAGTCCCGCAAGATCCTGGACATCCCGGAGCTGAAGGTCTCCGGCACCTGTGTGCGCGTCCCGGTCTTCTCCGGCCACTCCCTCCAGATCAACGCCCGGTTCGCCCGCCCGATCAGCGCGGAGCGCGCGACCGAGCTGCTGGCCGACGCCCCCGGTGTCGTCCTCACCGACATCCCCACCCCGCTCCAGGCCGCCGGCCAGGACCCGTCCTACGTCGGCCGCATCCGCCGCGACGAGACGGTCGACAACGGCCTGGCCCTCTTCGTCTCCAACGACAACCTCCGCAAGGGCGCGGCCCTGAACACCGTCCAGATCGCGGAACTGGTGGCGGCCGAGCTCAAGGGCTGAGACTCACCGCACTGGAAGGGGGCGTCCGCCGGTCAACCGGTGGACGCCCCCTCTTCCGCTCGAGTTTCCCGCTCGCGCGTTCATCCGATCCGGAGCTCGTAGCGCAGCCGTTGCCGATGGGCAGGCATGACCATGACGTCCGCCTGGATCGGGTGGTCATCTCGGTCCAGTGTGACTCTGCTCAGCCCGATGACCGGCTCGTCCGGGCCCATGCCGAGGATCTCGCGCTCCTCCGCACTGGGCATGCGCGCGGTCACGTCCTCACTCACCCGCACGCCGACGTGCCCCCGCTCGGCCAGGAAGGCCACCGCCCCGCCGGGGATCTTCCGCTTCTCGGCGAGACGGGTGCCGAGGGCGATACCCGCCGGGTAGTACGTGTCGGTCAACTCGCACGGCTCACCGTCGAGTCGGATGACCCTGCGACGCACGACGACAGTCTCAGCCCTGGACACGTCGAGCAGGCCGGCAACCTCGTCGGGAGCGGGCACGGCGCCGGCGTACACGATGGTCTGACTGCCCTTGCCTCCACGAGCCGCGGCCTCGGCGCTCCAGGCATCGGGCCGCCCCTTCCCTCGCGGCGTCAGATACGGCATCGAGGTACTGACCCACGTGCTCTCACTCACGACGCCCTCCTGCGGTGGCTGACCAACCTCACCGTTTTACACGTCAAGTGCCCTGCTCGGGCTGGACACCGCCGAGTCATCTTTCTGTTCTTCGCGATCCGTGGCCCTCGCCGATGATTTCGGCACGTGTGCGCACAATCCCGGCAAAACCGTGTGGGCGGTCTTCAGGACCGCCTCCCCAGGGAAAGAAGCACTCCGCCCGTGCCGGTGTCCAGGTCCGACCCACCTGCCGAAAAGCGTGAGCACTCCGGCCATCACTGTTCACATGTCGCTCGTTTGAGCGCCCATGTGACAGTTACCAGCTGACTGCTCACGGTTTTCAGCAAGGCGCCTCCCGACCTCACCACGTGAGGCGCGGGCGGCCTCGTGGCGGCGAGGCCCACATCGAGGACGAGGAGGAGTTCGCCGAACACCGGGTGCGCTACGGCTACCCCGACAGCGTCGTCGACAAGGCACGACAGACCTGCGAGTGGTTGAGGGAGGCGGGCCGCCGCGGGGGTGAGGGCGTCGAACCCTTCGCCTCGGCGTACCGCCACTGGCTCGGCCTGGTCGAGTAGCCGGGGCGTTGCCAGGTGGCGACAGCCGCTCCTCAGCCGGGTGCTCCGGCGGCTCATAGGCCCTCTGGAGCCGGGGCACCGCGGTCGTCGCGTCGTACCTCGTAGAGGAAGCAGCCGTGCTCCACGGCGCGGACGTGGACGAGGGCGACCTCCGGGTCGGTGAAGGCCTCCGTGAGGGCGGGGGCGAAGGCGTCCGGGGTTTCCACCAGGCGGCCGCCCAGGATGCGGCCCTCGGCGGAGTAGCGGCGCAGCATGCGGTGGGCGTGGGTGAAGGGGAGGCCTGCGTCGGGCGACGGTCCCGCGCACTGCTCGGCGTGGATGAAGACCGGGCCCTGCTCGTCGTACGCGCCCGGGTCGGCGCCCGTCCGGGCCGCCCAGCGGCGCAGCGGGGCGTACGACACCAGGGCGATCGTCTCGCCCGGCGTGCTGCGGCGCAGGCAGCAGCGGAGCGGGGCGCCGCCCTCGTCGTCGGTGCGGGGGATCGCGGGGCGGCCCGCGTCGTCCAGGGTGCGCAGTTCCCTCAGGACCGGTGCCGGGACGGGGTGGGCGGTGTGGTGGGTCGTCGTCATGGTTCCAGGCTCGCGCCCGGCCGGGCGCGCCACCGGCGGGAAATGGTCATCGCGTTCCGTGCCGGTCACGTGGAAGGATGACACAACCCACACATAACGAGGAGATGACCGCGTGCCTGGCACAAACCTGACTCGCGAAGAGGCGCAGCAGCGGGCGAAGCTGCTGACCGTTGACTCGTACGAGATCGACCTCGATCTCTCCGGCGCGCAGGAGGGCGGCACCTACCGGTCCGTGACCACGGTGCGCTTCGACGTCTCCGAGGACGGGGACGGGGCGGAGTCGTTCATCGACCTGGTGGCTCCCACCGTCCACGAGGTGACCCTCAACGGGGACTCCCTCGACCCCGCCGAGGTGTTCGAGGACTCCAGGATCGCCCTGCCGGGTCTGCTTCCGGGCCGCAACGTCCTGCGGGTGAGCGCCGACTGCGCGTACACCAACACCGGTGAGGGCCTGCACCGGTTCGTCGACCCGGTCGACGACCAGGCCTACCTCTACACCCAGTTCGAGGTGCCGGACGCCCGCCGGGTGTTCGCGAGCTTCGAGCAGCCGGACCTCAAGGCGACCTTCCAGTTCACCGTGAAGGCCCCGGAGGGCTGGACCGTCGTCTCCAACTCGCCGACGCCCGAGCCCCGGGACAACGTCTGGGAGTTCGAGCCGACGCCGCGGATCTCGACGTACATCACCGCGCTGATCGTCGGCCCGTACCACTCCGTGCACAGCGTGTACGAGAAGGACGGCCAGTCGGTGCCGCTCGGCATCTACTGCCGGCCCTCGCTCGCCGAGTTCCTCGACGCGGACGCCATCTTCGACGTCACGCGCCAGGGCTTCGAGTGGTTCCAGGAGAAGTTCGACTACGCGTACCCCTTCGGGAAGTACGACCAGCTGTTCGTGCCGGAGTTCAACGCGGGCGCGATGGAGAACGCCGGTGCCGTGACCATCCGGGACCAGTACGTCTTCCGGTCGAAGGTGACGGACGCCGCCTACGAGGTGCGGGCCTCGACGATCCTGCACGAGCTGGCCCACATGTGGTTCGGCGACCTGGTCACCATGGAGTGGTGGAACGACCTGTGGCTGAACGAGTCGTTCGCCACCTACGCCGAGGCCGCCTGCCAGGCGGACGCACCGGGCTCGAAGTGGCCGCACTCGTGGACGACGTTCGCGAACTCCATGAAGACCTGGGCCTACCGCCAGGACCAGCTGCCGTCCACGCACCCGATCATGGCCGACATCCGTGACCTGGACGACGTGCTGGTCAACTTCGACGGCATCACGTACGCCAAGGGCGCGTCCGTCCTGAAGCAGCTGGTGGCCTACGTCGGCGAGGACGCCTTCTTCAGCGGCGTGCAGGCCTACTTCAAGCGTCACGCGTACGGCAACACGCGCCTGTCCGACCTGCTGGGCGCCCTGGAGGAGACCTCCGGCCGCGATCTGAGCACCTGGTCGAAGAAGTGGCTGGAGACGGCCGGCATCAACGTGCTGCGCCCGGAGATCGAGACCGACAGCGCGGACGGCACGGGCCTCATCACCTCCTTCGCCATCCGCCAGGAGGCCCCGGCCCTGCCCGCCGGCGCCAAGGGCGAGGCCACCCTGCGCCCGCACCGCATCGCCGTCGGCCTGTACGACCTGGACGAGGCGAGCGGCAAGCTGGTGCGCGGCGACCGGGTCGAGCTGGACGTCGACGGCGAGCTGACCGCCGTGCCGCAGCTCGTCGGCAAGGCCCGTCCCGACGTGATCCTGCTCAACGACGACGACCTGTCGTACGCCAAGGTCCGCCTGGACGAGCGGTCGCTGGCCTTCGTCACCGAGCACCTCGGCGACTTCGAGGCGTCCCTGCCGCGCGCGCTGAGCTGGGCGTCGGCCTGGGACATGACCCGGGACGCCGAGCTCGCCACCCGTGACTACCTGTCCCTGGTGCTGTCGGGCATCGGCAAGGAGTCGGACATCGGCGTGGTGCAGTCGCTGCACCGCCAGGTGAAGCTGGCGATCGACCTGTACGCCGCCCCGACCGCCCGCGAGGCCCTGCTCACCCGCTGGACGGAGGCCACCCTGGCCCATCTGCGGGCCGCCGAGGCGGGCAGCGACCACCAGCTGGCGTGGGCGCGCGCCTTCGCCGCGACGGCGAGGACGCCGGAGCAGCTGGACCTCCTCGAGAGCCTGCTGGACGGCACGCAGACGGTCGAGGGCCTGGCCGTCGACACGGAGCTCCGCTGGGCGTTCGTGCAGCGGCTCGCGGCGGTGGGCCGGTACGACGAGGCCGAGATCACGGGCGAGTACGAGCGTGACAGGACCGCCGCGGGTGAGCGGCACGCCGCCACCGCGCGCGCCGCCCGGCCGACCGAGGAGGCCAAGGCGGAGGCGTGGGCGTCGGTCGTCGAGTCCGACAAGCTGCCGAACGCGCTCCAGGAGGCGGTGATCGCCGGCTTCGTCCAGACCGACCAGCGTGAGCTGCTGGCGCCGTACACGGAGCGGTACTTCGAGGTGCTCAAGGACGTCTGGGAGTCCCGTTCGCACGAGATGGCCCAGCAGATCGCGGTCGGTCTCTACCCGGCGATCCAGGTCACCGGCGAGACCCTGGACCGCACCGACGCCTGGCTCGCCTCGGCCGACCCTAGCCCGGCCCTGCGCCGTCTGGTCTCCGAGTCCCGCGCGGGCATCGAGCGGGCCCTGCGCGCCCAGGCCGCGGACGCGGCGGCCGAACGGGCGTAACCCGTACGCGTACGCATCAGGGGCGCCCGGCACGAGTCACTCCGGGCGCCCCTCGCCGTGCGGAGGCCCGTACGAAGGTCCGCCGGCGCAGTGCTTCGACCAGGCGCCTGCGCAGGGCCTCGTCCTCGAGCGGCGCCGGCGTACCTCCGTGAACGGGCGTCCTGCGGACCCGGGGACGGCGGGGGCCGGGGAATCGTCCGACGCCGCCCGGCTGCGCGGAGCGACCTGGCCCACCATCGTTGCCCCGAACACCAATTCCATGCCGGTCAGCTGCCACGGCGTCAGCGTCTCGCCGAGCGCCGCCCAACCGACGACGGCCGCGGTGAGCGGGGAGAGCGGGCCGAGGAAGGTGACCTGGGTGGCGGTGGGTCGGTAGCTGCCGCGGCACCAGAGCCAGTACGCGACCGCCGTGTTCGCCAGGGCGAGGTGGAGGTAGCCGCAGACCGCCGGGCCGTTCAGCGCGGATGGCGCCCCCCTCGGCCACGAGGGCGAGCGGGGCGATCAGCAGGCCGCCCGCGGTCGGTTGCCGGCCGGTGAGCGCGAGCGGGCCGGCCGACGTCCGGGGCGAGGCCGGCCATGACCGCGAGGCCGGTGACGACGACGTGCTCGTTCCGGGTACGGCTCGGGGAGCCGCTCAGCCGCCGACGCCCCTCAGGTCCAGCAGCTCGTCGTCGGCCGGCGGCTCCACCTTCAGGGGCTTTCCGAAGTCGCTGAACGTGGTTGTGGTGCGGAGGTCGGTGCCCTTGTAGTCGACCTTGAGCAAGTAGGGCTTGCCCTCTGTGGCGACGTGGAACGTGTAGGTGCCGCCCTTGTCCTCCGCGTCGGTCACCACCAGCGCGAGGGCCGGGCGCCCGTCGACCTCGGCCGGTCCGCCCTCCTTCACCTTGCCGAACGCGGCGAACGGCCAGGTGCAGTCGGAAAGCCCGTCGCCGGGCACCGAATCACTGGACGTTTTCTTGATCCAACGGTCCTGCTCCGCCCCACTCGGCGTCTCCCGCCCCGCCCACTGATCGAGGTAGGCGCGGTTCGGCCGGATGTAGTCCGTCTCCTTGATCCGTATCTGTTCGAGCGCGGCGCCCGACTCCGAGGACGACCTGAATGTGCAGGTGCTCTTGAGGTCGGTCCTCAGAACGCTGGTGGAACGTTCCCCGTCGGTGCGGGTGGTCTCCGCTTCGATGGTCACCGACGTGAGCGACTCCATCGTCCTGTGCGCGTCATCGAGCGACTGCCAGGCGGAGCGCTCGTCCGTTGCGGCGTCGCCCGAACAGCCGGTCACGGTGACGCCGAACATCAGGCAGGCCACCATGGCCGTCACAACGGTCGAGGTCTTTCCCATGGAGCCCCCCAAGGTCATGGCCATGATCCAATGCAGGCGGAGAGCCTACTTCACCGCCGTCCCTCCGATCGGAACCGGCATCCGGCACGGCCGCGGGTGACCGGCCGGCCCTGAATGCCCCGACGCCTCCAGGAGGAGACACCCGCGCCCCGCCGGACGTCCGGCCTTCGGACGTCTTGGCGCGTGGGGCCCTCGGGGACATCCCCGCGTGACTCCGTACTCGACGGAGAGCGGTGTTCCGACAGCGGTTTTGACGGCAATCGATTCCGTCTCCCCGCGGGTACGGTGAGCCGCTCCTCGAACCGGAACGGTACGCAGCACGAAGGGCGCCGACCCCGCCGCGTACGGCGATTCACGCGTACGCGACGGGGCGGCGCCCTCGGAAAACTGCGGGGACGACCGACCGGGGTCCGGGGCCGGGGTCAGGCCTTGGCGTCGGCCTTGACGTCCGGCTTGATCCTGATGTTGGAGCTGGTCGTGTCCTTCTTCTTGTGCGACTTGTCGAGGACCATCACCAGACCGGCGATGACCAGGAAGAGCACGATCGGGGCCACGACGTAGAGGCCCAGCGTCTCGCCGACGCTCAGGCCCGTGCCGGGGTCGTCCCCGTCGTCGCGGGTGAGCGCGAGCGCGGGGGACGTCATGAGCAGCATCATCAGCGTCGTACCGGCTGCCAGGGCGCCGGCGCGCAGGGCGTTCGTCTTGTCCACGGTGCCCAAACTAGCGAACGCCCAGGGGGCCTGCGCGCCCGGGGTGCCGTACGGGGCCCCGGTCGGACCGGATGTGCCCCGGTCCGACCTGTTCTGTCCTCAGGTGTCGCCGCTCGCACCGCCCGGTCGAGCGGCGGGGGTGACGTGGGTGCGGACGACGTCGAGCAGCGCGTGCAGCCGCGGGGAAGCCGTCAGGTCCTCCAGCGCCATCGGGCGGCCTCGCGCGTCGGCGATCGGCAGGCGCCAGTTCGGGTACTGGTCCCGGGTACCGGGGAGGTTCTGCGGGCGCCGGTCGCCGACGCCGTCGGGGAGCCAGACGCCGATCATCCGGGCGGGAGTGCGCAGCAGATAGCGGTGGACGGCCTGGATCCGTGCCTCCTCCTCGGACTCCTCGGACTCCTCGGTGCCGGCGGTACCGTCCGCACCGTGCAGCAGGCCGAGCCGGGCCAGCAGCTCCAGCCACTCCCCGGTGTCGGCGGCGGCCTCCGCGCGCTCCTCGGCCAGGGGGCGGGCGAGCAGGCCGAGGCCGTCGCGGAGCTCGACGTGCTCGCCGGTGAGGCGGGCAGCGGTGGGCGGCAGGTCGTGGGTGGTGGCGGTGGCCAGGCAGTCGGCACGCCAGGCCCCGGGCGGCAACGGCCGGCGGTCGCCCTCCCAGTCCCGTTCGAACCAGAGCACCGAGGTGCCGTACACCCCGCGTTCGCGCAGTGCCTCGCGCACCCCGGGCTCCACCGTACCCAGGTCCTCGCCGATCACCACCGCCCCGGCGCGGGACGCCTCCAGGACGAGGACGGCGAGCATGGCCTCGGCGTCGTGGCGGACGTACGTGCCCTCGGTGGGCGGGTGGCCCTCGGGGACCCACCAGAGCCGGAACAGGCCCATCACATGGTCGATGCGCAGGGCGCCCGCGTACCGGAAGAGGGCCCGGAGCAGGGCGCGGAAGGGCGCGTAACCACAGGCGGCGAGCCGGTCGGGACGCCAGGGCGGCAGGCCCCAGTCCTGGCCGCGGGCGTTGAAGGCGTCGGGTGGTGCGCCGGCCGACATGCCGGCGGCGAGGGTGTCCTGCTGCGCCCAGGCGTCGGAGCCGCCGGGGTGCACGCCGACCGCGAGGTCGTGGACGATCCCGAGCGGCATCCCGGCCTCGCGGGCGGCCCGCTGGGCGGCGGTGAGCTGGGTGTCGGTGAGCCAGGCCAGCCAGGAGTGGAAGTCGACGCGGGCCGTCAGCTCGCGGCGGGCCCGACGGGTCTCGGGTGAGCGCGGGTCGCGCAGGCCCTCCGGCCAGGCCTGCCAGTCGGGGCCGTGCACCTCGGCGAGCGCGCACCAGGTGGCGTGGTCCTCCAGGGCCGGGCCCTGCTCGGCGAGGAAGTCGCGGTAGGCGGCGAGCCGGCCGGGCCCGAGCGGCACCTCGTTCACCAGTTCGAGCGCGGCCTTCTTGGCCTCCCACACGGCGTCCCGATCGATCAGGGCGCCCTCGTCCAGCACCGCCTCGCGCAGTTCCGCGGCGCGTCCGCTCAGGGCCCGCAGCCGGTCTCGGCTCTCGGCGCCCGAGACGTACGCGAACTCGGGGACGTCCTCGATCCGCAGGTGGACCGGGTCGGGGAAGCGGCGCGAGGAGGGCCGGTAGGGGGATGGGTCGGTCGGAACGCCCGGGACGGCCGCGTGCAGGGGGTTGATCTGGACGAATCCGGCGCCGAGCGTACGGCCCGCCCAGGCGGCCAGCTCACCGAGGTCACCGAGGTCACCCATGCCCCAGGAGCGGCGGGAGAGAAGCGAGTAGAGCTGGACGAGAAGCCCGTACGAGCGGGCCGGGGGCGCGGGTAACGCGGCCGGGGCGACGATCAGGTGGGCCTCGGCGGTGCGGCCGTCGGGCGCGGTGGCGGTGACCCGGTGCACGCCGGGCGGGAGGTGCGCGGCCGAGGCGCGGGTCTCGCCCTGCTCGGTGCTCACCAGCAGGCGGGTGCCCTCGGGGAGCGCGGCCAGGGCGGGCGGGACGCCGGGACCCCAGCCGACCACGGTGGGCGGCAGCAGCCGCTCGGCCCGTTCCCGCTCGCCGGCGGCGAGCGCGTCGCGGACGGCCTCCGGCGTGCCCGCGTCCACGCCGAGCGCGGCCAGGGCGAGGGTGACGGCGGTGGCGGAGGCGGCGACCGTACGGTCCGGGGAGGGGTTGTAGGAGGTGGCGACGCCGTGCAGGGCGGCGAGCAGGGCCAGGTCCTCGGACGGGGGCCCGGAGGACGAGCGCCCGGAGGCCGGGGGCCCTGGCGGAAGCTCGGCGGGCGGCGGCTCGGTCGCCGGCTCGGTCAGCGGCTCGGTCGGCGGCTCGGCCTGGCCGGGCGCGGCCATCTAGGGCTCCGGGACGTACTGGGCCGGGAAGGAGTCGAGTCCGGTGGAGTCCATGGCGGCGTCGGACTCACTGGTCAGCGGGGCGGCGTCGGCGAGCGGGGGCTCGCTGGTGAGGGGTTCGGCGTCGGGCAGCGGGGGCTCGCTGGTGAGCGGGACCTCGGCGCGGGGCCCCTCCGCGCTGAAGACGCAGGCGTGCAGCCCTTCGGGTTCGGCGGACGGCTCCGCCACGGGTTTGGACAGGGCCGGGGACAGGACATAAGCCGGTGCGGCAACCACAGACGGTCTCCTTGTCGAGGTCATTGGGCATCGAGCATCGGGCATTGAGCGTTGGGGCAAGTCGCTCGGTCGGGTTCCCCGCAGCCCCTACCCACAGGACGCGAGACCAGACGCACCCATGCGCACAACGTGCTCCTGCTCACATTCTGCTCCCGTTCCCATGTCTCACACCAGGGCAAACCTGTCACAACGGTCTCTCCCGTTGGCAGGCGGGGCGCAGAATGAGAGGCTCCGTGTTCTGCGTGTTCTCCGTGTTCCTTGTGTGTCTCGGTCTGTCTCGTCTCCTCGAGGAGAAGCCTTGCAACTGCGGCCTGGGAAGAGGGCGGCCGCCCTCGCGTTCGCGGTCGTCGCCGGAACCCTGGGCGCGGCGCCCGCCTCCGTGGCGGCGCCGCCCGTTCCCGGGACGACCACGTCTCCCGTACCCGACCGGGCCGAGACGGACCTGGCCGTCTGGCCCCGCCCGCACTCCCTGCGTGCGAACGGCGCCCCGGTCGCGGTGACCGACGAGGTCGTCCTGACCACCGACGCGACGGCCGACCCCCGCGCCCTCGACGTCCTGCGCACGCTGCTGCGGGAGGCCGGGGCGCGCCGGTTCACCGCCACCGGCGAACAGGCGCCCGCGGGGGCGCTCGTGGTGCGGGTGGGCGCGCAGCGGCCGACGGGCAACCCCCAGCACTCCCTCCCGTCCGGCGGCTACACACTGACCGTCGGCGACGGCACCGTCGCCCTCACCGGCGCCGGCGAGGACGGCCTGTTCCACGGCGTCCAGACGCTGCGCCAACTCCTGCGCCCGGACGGCAGCTTCACCGCGGTCGTCGTGCGCGACTGGCCGGGCACGGCGGTGCGCGGGATCACCGAGGGCTTCTACGGCACCCCGTGGACGCACGGACAGCGCCTGGCCCAGCTGGACTTCATGGGCCGCACCAAGCAGAACCGGTACCTGTACGCGCCCGGTGACGACCTGTACCGGCAGGCCCGCTGGCGCGAGCCGTACCCGGACCGGCGGCGCGCGGAGTTCCGGGAGCTGGCCGAGCGGGCCCGGGACAACCACGTCACGCTCGGCTGGGCGGTGGCGCCCGGCCAGGCCATGTGCTTCGCCTCGGACGACGATCTGCGCGCGCTGACGCGCAAGCTGGACGCGATGTGGGCGCTGGGCTTCCGCACCTTCCAACTGCAGTTCCAGGACGTCAGCTACAGCGAGTGGCACTGCGGCGCGGACGCCCGCCGCTTCGGCTCCGGTCCCGACGCGGCCGCGCGCGCCCAGGCGTACGTGGCGAACGAGGTGGCCCGACACCTGGCGCAGCGTCATCCCGGTTCCGCCGCACTGTCGTTGATGCCGACCGAGTACTACGAGGACGGGTCGACCGCGTACCGGCGGGCCCTCTCACAGGCTCTGGGCTCGGATGTCGAGGTGGCGTGGACCGGCGTCGGGGTGGTGCCGCGCACCATCTCGGGCGGCGATCTGGCGAAGGCGCGGGAGGTGTTCGGGCGCCCGCTGGTGACCATGGACAACTACCCGGTCAACGACTTCGCCCCCGGCCGGATCTTCCTCGGCCCCTACCAGGGCCGGGAACCCGCCGTCGCCGCCGGTTCGGCGGCCCTGCTCGCCAACGCGATGGAGCAGCCCGAGGCGTCCCGCATCCCGCTGTTCACCGCCGCCGACTTCGCCTGGAACCCGCGCGACTACCGCCCCCAGGAGTCCTGGCGGGCCGCGATCGCCGACCTCGCGGGCGGCGACGCCGAACTCGAGAAGTCCCTGTCCGCGCTGGCGGGCAACGACGCCTCCTCGGTGCTCGGCGCCGAGGAGTCGGCGTATCTGCGGCCGCTGCTGGCGGAGTTCTGGCGCACCCGCGCGACCGCCGGCACGGACGCGGGACGCGCGGCGGACGACCGGCTGCGCGCGGCCTTCACGGTGCTGCGCGAGCTGCCCGAGCGCCTGGCCGACACCCCGCGCTCCGCCGCCCTCGCCGCTGAAGTCGCGCCCTGGACCGGCCAGTTGGCCCGCTACGGCGAGGCCGGCGGCACCGCGCTGGAAATGCTGCGGGCGCAGGAGTCCGGCGACGCGGGCGCCGCCTGGACCGCGTACCGGAAGCTGGGCGAACAGCGGGCCGGCCTGAAGACGGCCCGGGTGACGGTCGGCAAGGGCGTCCTCGACCCGTTCCTGGACCGGGCGCGGGACGCGTACGAGGACTGGGCGGGCATCGACCGCAGGCCGACCGCCGGGTCCGGCGGCAGGACGGAGGACGGCGTCCTGCACCTGCCGCAGGTCCGCGACCTGAGCACGGTGACGGTGCTGGCCGAGCCCGGCACCACCGGCACGGCCGAGATCCACGTACCGGGCGCGGGCTGGCGCCGCCTCGGCCCGCTCTCCCCGTCCGGCGCCACCGAGTTCCGGGCGGACGGCCCGGCCGGCGCCGTGCGGATCACCGGCGCGGACGCCTCCCGGGTACGGCACGTCGTCCCATGGTTCACGGACGCGCCCGCCGCCACGCTGAAACTGCCGGACGCCCCCGCGGACACCGACATCGGCGGCACCCGGCGGCTGACGGCCACCCTCGGCTCGCTGCGCCCCGAGGAGGTGCGCGGCAAGGTGACCGTGGAGGCGCCGAAGGGCCTGAAGGTACGGGTTCCGAAGGAGACCCTGACCGTCCCGCGCGGCACGCCCGTTCAGGTGCCGGTCGAGGTGACGGTGGAGCCGGGGACACCGACCCGGTCGTACGAGGTCCGGATCGGCTTCGGCGGGGCGACCCACACGCTCACGGTGAACGCCGTCCCCCGCACCGCCGGCCCCGACCTGGCCCGCACCGGCCGGGCGAGCTCCTCGGCCGACGAGACACCCGACTTCCCGGCCTCGGCGGCCAACGACGGTGATCCGGAGACCCGTTGGTCGTCCCCGGCCGAGGACGACGCCTGGTGGCAGGTCGAACTGGAACGCCCGGTGCGGCTCGGGAAGGTCGCGCTGCACTGGCAGGACGCGCACCCGTCGGCGTACCGCGTCGAGGTCTCGGCGGACGGTCGCACTTGGCGCACGGCGGCCGCGGTGCCGGACAGCGGCGGTGGTCGCGAGACCGTCCGCATGGACGAACGCGACGTGCGCCACGTCCGCGTCCAGGGCGAGACCCGCGCCACCCGGTACGGCTATTCCCTGTGGTCGGCGGAGGCCTACGCGGTCGCGGACTGAGCCGACGGCGCCGCCGTCCGGCCGACCAGTCAGCCGGGCGGCGGCGCTTTTTCGTGCCCCACTATTCACTCAGTACATATACCTGGTGCATACTGATCTCCATGAGCACCCGTCACATCCTGCTGGGGCTGCTCGCCTCGGGGCCGAGCCATGGCTACGACCTCAAGCGACGCCACGACGAACGGTTCCCCGAGGCCCGCCCGCTGGCCTACGGCCAGGTCTACACGACCCTGCAACGCCTGGTCCGCGACGGCCTCGCCGAGGTCGACGGCACCGCGTCCGACGGCGGTCCGGAGCGCACGGCGTACCGCACGACGGACGAGGGGACGCGTGAACTGTCCCGCTGGGCCGAGGAGATCGCCCCGCCCGCACCCTTCGTGACCAACGAGATCTTCGCCAAGGTCGTGGTGTCGATCCTGTCCGGCGGCGACCCGGCCGCGTACCTGCGCGCCCAACGCGCCGCCCACATGCGGCGGATGCGGGAACTCACCGCGGTGAAGTCCGCGGGCGGCGCCGGTCCGGCGTCCGTACTCTCGGCGGACTATGCCCTCAACCACCTTGACGCCGACCTCCGTTGGATGACCACCACGGCGGCCCGGCTCACCACTCTGACCGCGGAGGTCGACGCAACGTGAGCAACCTGAGCAACGGGGACGACCAGCGGCCGACGGAGCCGCTGCTCGCGGCCCGCGGGCTGGTCAAGACACACGGCAGGACCCAGGCCCTGCGCGGCGCCTCCGTCGAGCTGCACACCGGCGAGATCCTCGCGGTGACCGGCGCCAGCGGCAGCGGCAAGTCGACGCTGCTGCACTGCCTCGCCGGGATCGTCCGTCCCGACGCCGGCTCGGTGACGTACGCCGGGCTGCGGCTGGAGGAGCTGCCGGAGAAGCGGCTGAGCGAGCTGCGCCGTACCGACTTCGGGGTGGTGTTCCAGTTCGGGCAGCTCGTGCCGGAACTGACCGCGCTCGACAACGTGGCGCTGCCGCTGATGCTGGCGGGCACCGACCGCACGGAGGCGCGGGAGCGGGCCGGTGAGTGGCTGGAGCGCTTCGGGGTGCGCGGGCAGGGGGACCTGCGGCCGGGCGAGATGAGCGGCGGGCAGGCCCAACGGGCGGCGCTGGCACGGGCCCTGGTCACCGGCCCGAAGGTGGTCTTCGCCGACGAGCCGACCGGCGCCCTGGACTCGCTCGCGGGCGAGCAGGCGATGACGGCCCTGGTGCACACGGCCCGCGAGGCGGGCACGGCGGTCCTGCTGATCACGCACGACGCCCAGGTGGCCGCGTACGCGGACCGCGAGGTGCAACTGCGCGACGGAACCGTGACCCCGCTGGAGGTGCCCGCGTGAGCACTTCACCCGCCGTGCCCTCTCTGCGCTCCGATCTCCGCCTGGCCTGGCAGCTCACCCGCGGGTCCGACCGGCGGGAGTGGTGGCGGATCCTGCTCACCGCGACCGGCGCGGCGCTCGCCACCGGATTCGCGCTCGCCGCCGGGATCCTGCTGTCGCTGGGCAACGGCTACTTCAGCGTGTCCGTCGCCGAGGGCCTGCTCAACGAGCCCGGAACGCGCGCCGGGGTGATTCTCGGCCTGCTGCTCCTGCTGATCCCGGTGCTCGGGTTCCTCGGGCAGTGCGCCCGCGTCGGCGCCGTGCACCGGGACCGGCGGCTGGCCGGGCTGCGACTGGCCGGGGCGACACCGTGGCAGGTGCGGCGGATCGCCGCGCTGGAGACCGGACTCGCCTGCCTGCTCGGTTCGGCGGTGGCGACCGTCTTCTCGGTGCTGCTCCTGCTGCGCCTGGGGGACCGTCCGACCGCGCTCACCTGGGCGGCGGTCGTCCTGGTCGCCGCGGCCGTGCCCGTGCTGGGCGCGCTGGCGAGCGTGCTGGCGCTGCGCCGCGTGGTGGCCTCGCCCCTGGGCTGGGTGCGCCGCGTGACGGGTGTCCGCTCGGCCCGCGGACCGGGCAGGCTGTTCCTGGGCTCGGCGGTCCTGGTGGCGGCGGTGGGCGTGCTGACCGGGATCTCCGACCGCGCACCGGCCGGCCGGGTGAACTGGCAGTTCCCGGTGACGGTGTTCGCCGCGCTGCTCACGGTCGGCGCGGGCTCGGTGTGGCTGGCCGGGGCCTCCTCCCGGCTGATGGGGCGGGTCCTCGCGGGCCGGGCCCGGTCGGCGGCCGTACTGATCGCGGCGGAACGTCTGCGTGCCGACCCGTGGGCGGCGTCCCGTACGCATGCGGCCATGCTGCTGGTGACGGTCGTCGGCACCGGGTTCATGGGGGTACGCCACGCGTTCCTCGCGGTACTGCACCGCGACCGGGCGACCCTGGGCGAGTCCATGTCGTACTACACGACGGGCCTGAACCTGACCGCCGCGGCGATCGCCGTGGCCCTGCTGATCACTCTGACCGGCCTCGCCGTCGGCACCGCCGAGTCCCTGGCCACCCGTCGGCGAGGGCTGGCCGCGCAGGTCGCGGCCGGTGTACCGCGCTCGGTACTGAACCGGGCGCTGCTCCTGGAGACCGCCCTCCCCCTGGCACCGTCCCTGCTCCTGGCGGGCCTGGGCGGCATGGCGGTCGGCATCGCCTACGGCACCCTGACGGCCATCCCGTCCCTCCCCTGGGCCGCCCTGCTGATCCCCCCGGCGGCCTACACGGCCTGCCTCCTGGCCTCGGCGACAGCCCTCCCCCTCCTCCACCGCTCGACCCACCCGACAGAACTGCGCCACGCCTGACCGACACACGGCCGGCCTCGGAGGAACGGGGGTCCCCCGAGGCCGGCCCCACCGGCAGTCAGGCCGGCGACGCGGTGAACGACTGCCGAGCCCACGCCCGGTCGGCGCACTGACCACGCGGTGAGGCTGGGAACCCCGGACCGGGAGCAAAACGGTGCACGCCGAGTGGGACGCCCCCAAGTCCCACCGAGCCCTGCCGACTCCCACGGAAAACGGGAAAACCGCGTGAGCGAAACCGGCAGAACGGAACCGGTCGACCCGTCACCCCACCCGATGCACCGACCGGCCCCCGGGCCTCAGGAAGTCGCCGATAAATAACTTCACGACCTGTGTGAGAACTTGCCGATGAGGTTGGCGAGGTCTGTAGCGGTGGGGTGGGACGGACAGTTCAGCCGAGGGCGCCCAAACCGGAGTCGTCTCGTGCAGGGCGGCGCCGACGGGTGAGTTGAGCGGTCCCGAAGTGGGCGGCGCCCCCTCGCTGCGCGGAGCCGCCGCCCACTGGTGTTGCCGTCAGATGGCTGTTACTCGACGCCGAGGATGCGCAGGCCGTGGTGGAGGCGGAAGTCCTCGTAGTCCTTGAGGTTGAGGGTGGCCAACGGCAGGTCGTAGGTGAGAGCGCTGGCGGCGATCCACATGTCGTTGGTGGGGCGGGGCCGACCCCGCTGTATCCCCGCCGCCGAGAGCCGCCCCCAAGTGGTGGCGACGGCCTCGTCGCCGGGCAGGACCGGAATGTCGGCGAGCCAGTCGGCGAGTTCCTGGCGGCTGCGGGTGCCCCAGTGACGGATCTCCATCCACTTGGTGAGCTCGCCGTAGGTCACGAAGGTGATCAGCGGCTTACGGCCGATGAGCCGGGTCGCCGGCGGGCCGGTCAGCTTGCGCTTGTGCAGCAGGGACGCGACGTCGGTGTCGAGGATGACGGGTTGCATGCGGGGGCCTCAGGCTGCGTCGCGGTGACGCTCGGCATACGTGAACGCGAGGAACTCTTCCAGTTCCTCGTCCGACTCGAACGTGTCGGCCGCGAGGTCGTCCAGAGAACGGATCGGCTGGGTGTTCTTCGCCGCCAGCATCTCCTCGACCGACAGGCGCGGTCTTGGCTGCGGGTAGCTGAAGCCTTCGGGGGCGGGCGTGCTCATCAGGACCTCCAGCAGGGCGGGGACCGGCTCCACGGCCAGCATACGGGCGCTCTCACCTGCTGACATCAGGTTTCGTCACAGCGAGCGAGTCCCCGAACGCACGTTCCGTGAAGTCCTCCGCCGAAGGGCGTCGGCATGGGTTCGCGCCTGTTCGTGCGGACGCGGGCCCGCATCTCCTCGCCTCGGAGCTGGGGCTGGTGAAGACCTCCAGCATCCGCGGTGCCGGGCGGCCCCGGCACCGCGAAAGCGAAGGCCCGGATCGGGTCGGGCCGGCCGGTCAGGCGGAGATGCCGTCCACGCGGGTCAGGCCGTCGATGCGGGCCATCGCGTCGTCCGCGCCGTACGGCTGGAGGTAGGGCAGCCAGCGTGGGTCGCGGTGGCCGGTGCCGATGATGCGCCAGGCCAGACCGGTGGGCGGGGCCGGTTTGTGGCGCAGCCGCCAGCCCAGCTCGAACAGGTGCCGGTCGGCCTTCACGTGGTTGCAGCGGCGGCAGGACGCCACCACGTTGTCCCAGACGTGCTTGCCCCCGCGGCTGCGCGGGATGACGTGGTCGACGCTGGTTGCGACGCCACCGCAGTACATGCACCGGCCCCCGTCGCGGGCGAACAGCGCGCGGCGGGTCAGTGGAACGGGCCCCCGGTAGGGGACCCGCACGAAGCGTTTGAGCCGGACCACGCTGGGTGCGGGGACTGTAACGGTCGCGCTGTGCAGGTAGGCGCCGGACTCCTCGAGGCACACGGCCTTGTTCTCGAGGACGAGGACGAGCGCGCGGCGGAGCGGTACGACGCCGAGTGGCTCGTACGACGCGTTGAGAACCAGGACATGCGGCACGGATGCCTCCTTGTACGCCGGCGACGCGTGGCTCGCGCCGGGACGATCCGTAGTCAGTCTCCCCTCATGCCTGGTCGTAGCGCCACCATGTCCCGGTAACGGGCTGAAAGTGTTTTCGACCACAGGCCCTCCGACCTCCGGGATCTTGGCCTGTTCAGGTGCGGGTGAGGGAGGTCTCTTCTTCACGTATCGTGCCGGTCCCCCCACAATGCACCGTTAGTGTGGTGCTTCTGCCCACACCGGTGACCTTTCCCTGACCTTTTCGTAACCTTGAAGACCTTGACCGCCGCACCGGGGGCAGAACCTGCACCTGGAGGTACCTGCCGTGTCCTTGCCCGCCGTCCTACTGGCCGAGGGGTCGTCGCCGACGCCCTCGGATTCCGGGACCCCGATGGTGCCCAGCCTCAAGGACGCCCACGAGAGCGCCACCAACGCCGCCGGCTGGGTGGAGGAGAACTGGACGACGTGGCTCGCGATCGGTCTCCGGGTCCTGCTCATCGTGGTGATCGCCACGGTACTGAGAGTGGTCGTGCGGCGGGCGATCACCAAGCTCGTCGACCGGATGTCGCGGACCGGCACGGCCGTGGACGGCACCGGTCTCGGGGGTCTGCTGGTCAACGCCGAGCGGCGGCGCCAGCGCTCGCAGGCGATCGGCTCGGTGCTGCGGTCGGTCGCGTCGTTCGTGATCCTCGGTACGGCCGCGCTGATGGTCCTGGGCACGTTCCAGATCAATCTGGCCCCGCTGCTGGCCTCGGCCGGTGTCGCCGGTGTCGCGATCGGTTTCGGTGCCCGCAACCTGGTCACGGACTTCCTCTCCGGCGTGTTCATGATCCTGGAGGACCAGTACGGCGTCGGTGACACCGTCGACGCGGGCGTCGCCTCCGGCGAGGTCATCGAGGTCGGTCTGCGGGTGACCAAGCTGCGCGGCGACCACGGCGAGATCTGGTACGTCCGCAACGGCGAGGTCAAGCGCATAGGCAACCTCTCCCAGGGCTGGGCGACCGCCAACGTGGACGTCACGGTCCGCTCGGACGAGGACCTCGACCAGGTGAAGGACACGCTCGTCGCCGTCGCGGAGAGGATGAGCAAGGAGGAGCCCTGGAACGAGCTCCTGTGGAGCTCCATCGAGGTCCTCGGCCTCGACTCCGTCCTGCTGGACTCGATGGTGGTCCGGGTCTCGGCGAAGACCATGCCCGGCAAGTCGCTGACCGTGGAGCGCGAGCTGCGCTGGCGCATCAAGCGGGCCTTCGACGCGGCCGGCATCCGCATCGTCGGCGGCGCCACGGCTCCGGTGGAGATGGAGGGCCCCGATCCGGCGGCGGCCGTCGCGCCCCCGTCCGCCTACGCGAGCAGCGTCTCGCCGCAGTCCGTCGCGGCGTCCCCGCTGCCCCCGCCGAACACCACCAAGTAGACCGGCGGCACGGAGCAGCACGGCGGAGGGCGGCACCCTGGAGTTCCGGGTGCCGCCCTCCGCCGTTCCCGCACCCGCACCCGCTCTGGTCATGACGCCCGTGATCCTGATATGCCTCTCGCCCAGAAGGCGTTCGCCGAACGTGTCACGTCCACCGGAGCAGAAGCAGAGGGTTGACGACAATGAAACTCACCGTGGTCGGGGGCGGTTCGACCTACACGCCCGAACTCGTAGACGGCTTCGCACGGTTGCGGGACACCCTGCCCGTCGAGGAGCTGGTCCTGGTCGATCCGGCCGCGGACCGGCTGGAGTTGGTGGGCGGGCTGGCCCGTCGCATCTTCGCCCGGCAGGGACATGCGGGACGTGTCGTCACCACCTCCGACCTGGACGCGGCCGTGGACGGCGCCGACGCGGTGCTGCTCCAGTTGCGGGTGGGCGGTCAGGCGGCCCGGCAGCAGGACGAGACCTGGCCGCTGGAGTGCGGCTGCGTCGGCCAGGAGACCACCGGCGCCGGCGGTCTCGCCAAGGCGCTGCGCACGGTCCCGGTGGTGCTCGACATCGCCGACCGGGTCCGGCGGAGCAACCCCGACGCCTGGATCATCGACTTCACCAACCCCGTCGGCATCGTCACCCGGGCACTGCTGCGGGCCGGGCACCGGGCGGTGGGTCTGTGCAACGTCGCCATCGGCCTCCAGCGCAGGTTCGCCGCCCGCCTCGGCACCGACCCCGCCGACCTCCACCTCGACCACGTGGGCCTGAACCACCTCACCTGGGAGACCGCGGTGCGCCGGGGCGGCCCCGACGGCGAGGACGTCCTGCCCGCCCTGCTGCGGGACCACGGCGACGCGATCGCCGCGGACCTCCGGCTGCCCCGCGCCGTCCTGGACCGCCTCGGTGTGGTCCCCTCGTACTACCTGCGCTACTACTACGCCCACGACGAGGTCGTACGGGACATGCGCACCAAGCCGTCCCGGGCCGCCGAGGTGGCCGCCATGGAACGCCGGCTGCTCGACCTCTACGCCGACCCCGCCCTCGACGAGAAGCCGGCCCTGCTGGCCGAGCGCGGCGGCGCCTACTACTCGGAGGCGGCCGTGGACCTGGCGGCGGCCCTGCTGCACGGCGCCGGCAGCCCGTACCAGGTGGTGAACGCCCGCAACGGCTCCACGCTCCCCTTCCTCCCCGAGGACGCGGTGATCGAGGTCCAGGCCGCCGTGGGCCCGAAGGGCGCGAGCCCGCTGCCCGTACCCCGGGTGGACCCCCTCTTCGCGGGCCTGATGGCGAACGTCACCGCCTACGAGGACCTCGCCCTCGAAGCGGCCCTGCGCGGCAGCCGCGAGCGGGTCTTCCGCGCCCTCCTCGCCCACCCGCTGATCGGCCAGTACGAGTACGCCGAGCGGCTCACCGACCAGCTCCTCGCGCACAACCGGGAGTACCTGACGTGGGCGTGACCGCGGGCGTCCTCGCCGTCGACGCCGGCAACAGCAAGACGGACGTCGCCGTGGTCGACCGGCACGGCGAGGTCCTGGCCACGGCCCGCGGCGCCGGTTTCCGGCCGCCCGCCGTCGGCGTGACGCCGGCCGTGGACGCCCTCGCCGAGGCCGTCGCCACCGCGTTCACCGCCGCCGGCGTCACCACCGTCTCCCATGTCTCGGCCTGTCTGGCCAACGCCGACCTCCCCGTGGAGGAGGAGCAGTTGACGGCGGCCCTGACGGCACGCGGCTGGGGCGCCACCGTGCAGGTCCGCAACGACACGTTCGCGATCCTGCGCGCCGGTGTCACCGAGCCCCGCGGGGTCGCCGTCGTCTGCGGCGCGGGCATCAACTGCGTCGGCATGCGCCCCGACGGACGTACCGCCCGCTTCCCGGCGCTCGGCCGCGTCTCCGGTGACTGGGGCGGCGGTTGGGCGTTGGCCGAGGAGGCCCTGTGGCACGCGGCCCGCGCCCAGGACGGCCGCGGCGCCGCCACCGCCCTCGCCGACACCCTCCCGGCCCACTTCGGCCTGTCCGGCATGCCGGCCCTCATCGAGGCCCTGCACCTGGGGCACCTCCCGTCGGCCCGCCGTCACGAACTCGCCCCGGTCCTGTTCGCCACGGCGGCGGAGGGCGACGCGGTCGCCGGAGCGATCGTCGAGCGCCAGGCCGAGGAGGTGGTGGCGATGGCCGTCGTGGCGCTGACCCGTCTGGACCTGCTCGCCGAGGAGACACCCGTCCTGCTGGGCGGCGGCGTCCTGGCCGCGCGGCACGCCCTGCTGGACGACCGGATCCGCGCCCTGCTCGCCGAGCGCGCCCCCAAGGCCGTCCCCCGAGTCGTCACCGCCGCACCGGTCCTGGGCGCGGCCCTGCTGGGCCTGGACCGCCTGGCGTCCCCGCCGGAGGCCCACGCCCGGCTGAGAGCCCGTTACGAGCGGCGTTAGGGACGGTGCGGCGGATTCCGGCGGGCCCCTCACGGGCGCCCGGAACCAACCGGATTCCACCGGCGTGTTCATGGGCAGGGGCCGTGCGGGGAGGCGGTCCGTGGGAAGGGCCGGGGCGCCGCGGCAGCCGGAACTCCCGGCGACCGTCCGGCAGTCGAACCGGCAGTCGAACCGGCGGGCGGACCGGCAGGCAGACCGGCGGGCGGATCGCAACCGAACCGACAGTCGGGTCGACGGACTGTCGGCCGGTCGGATCGGTGGACTGCCGACCGGTCGGATCGGCGGACTGTCGGATCGACAGAGGAACCGACGGGCGGTTCAAGATCACGCCAAAGCCGGTGCACACGCCGGTTTGTGCGGCGATACTTGGCGGGACGGATGACCACGGGGGAGGTCGAGTGACACACACGCCGAGCGGCAGCGCGGCACCGCCGGGCGGAGCCGCGCCCGCCATGCCCGCCGTACCGCCGCAGTCCGGGCCCGGCGGCGCGCCGGCGGTCCCCCGTCACGCGCCCGACGGCTCCCGGTCCCCCGCGCCCCGGCCGCCGGAAGCACCCCGGCGCACGGCGTTCGTCGAGGGCGCCGCGCGCCTGCGCGAGGCAGCCACCAC
The DNA here is from genome assembly GCF_016757295.1 of Streptomyces sp. M2CJ-2. Lineage (NCBI taxonomy): Bacteria > Bacillati > Actinomycetota > Actinomycetes > Kitasatosporales > Streptomycetaceae > Streptomyces > Streptomyces sp. M2CJ-2. The sequence goes on from NZ_JAESIF010000013.1 coordinate 138,771, forward strand.
CGAACCCGGCCGCCTGCGGATCATCGGCGCGGTCCTCGCCACCCTGGTCGTCGCCTTCGGCGCCGTCACCGCCTGGCAGATGACCGACAGGGCCGCGGCGGCCGACGCCGTCCTCACCAGCAGCCAGCCCCTCACCTCCGACGCCGCCGACATCTACCGCTCCCTCGCGGACGCCAACACCGCCGCCTCCAGCGGCTTCCTGGCCGGCGGTCAGGAGACCGCCGCGTCCCGGGACCGCTACGAGAAGGACATCCGCACCGCCGCCGCCAAACTGGTCAACGCCGCGGCCAACTCCGACCCCGACTCCTCGTCGGCGGCGACGATCGCCGAACTGAACCGGCTGCTGCCCGAGTACAAGGGCCTGGTGGAGCGCGCCCGCACCTACAACCGCCAGGGCTACCCCGTGGGCGGCGCCTATCTTCGGTACGCGAACGAGAAGATGCAGCAGGAGATGCTCCCGGCGGCGGAGGCCCTCTACAAGAAGGAGAACCAGCGCCTCCAGGCCGACTACGCGGACGCCACCCCGTACCCGTGGGCGGCCATCGCGCTCGGCACCGTCGCCCTCGCCGCGCTCGCCTGGACGCAGCGCCGCACCTACCTGCGCACCCACCGCGTGCTCAACCACGGCCTGGTCGCGGCCACGGCGGCGTCCGCGGTGGTCCTGCTCTGGCTGGTCGCCGGCCACAGCCTCGCCCGCTCGGGGCTGAACGACTCCTACGACCACGGCGTCCGCTCGCTCAACGTGCTGCACGACGCCCGGATCGCCTCCCTGAGGGCCCGGGGCAACGAGAACCTGACGCTGGTGTCGCGCGGCGCCGAGACCAAGAAGGTCGGCGACGAGACGTACGACGCCTACGACCACGACTTCGAACGCGACATGGACACCCTCGACAAGGGCCTGGCCCGGGCCGGAGAGCTCGCGGACGACAGCAGCGGCGAGAAGCCGGTCACCGCCGCCGTGAGCAACATGACGGAGTGGAAGAAGCGCCACGGGGCCGCCCGGGAGCAGGACGAGAACGGCAACTACCAGCAGGCGCTGGACCTGGTGATCGGCGGCAAGGGCGCGACCGGCGAGTGCTTCGACGGTGTCGACGACAGCCTGGCGGCCGCGCTCGCGCACGAGGAGGCCGAGTTCACGGAGGCGGCCGGCGGCGGCCGGGACGCGCTGAAGGGGCTGCCGGAGGGCGCGGCGGGCCTCACCGTGCTGGGCGCGGCCGGCGCGGTGCTGGGCATCGGCCGCAGGCTGTCGGAGTACCGGTGAAGGGGGGCGTGATGAGGAACGCGCGACGCCTGCGGGCCGGCCTGCGGGGCTGGGGCGGAGTGGGCGCGATGGCCACCGTGTGCGTGCTCGCGCTGATCTTCGCGCTGGTGCTGACCCGCGCCGGGTCCCCCGTCGCCAAGGCCCCGAAGGCCGCGGGGCACACCGTGACGAACGCCGTCGGTGCGGACGCGGACGCGGAGTGCACCGATCCGGAGAAGCAGACCCTGCCCCCCTCCGACGAGGACGGCGTCACCATCGACGCGATCAAGAACCGGCCGGGTGAGAAGCGCAAGCTGATCGTCGGCATCGACCAGAACAGCTACCGCTGGGGCTACCGGGACCCCAACGGCGGGGGCGGCGCACGGCTCGAGGGCTTCGACATCGACCTGGCGCACCGCATCGCCGAGGACATACTCGGCGACCGGGACGCGGTCCAGTTCAAGGCGATCCCCACCGACCAGCGCATCCCGGCGATCGAGGACGGCCGGGTCGACATGGTCGTCCGCACGATGACGATCAACTGTGAACGCCTCCAGGACGTGGCGTTCTCCGCCCCGTACTTCAGGACGGGGCAGCAGGTCCTGGCCCCGAAGGCGTCGTCGATCACGGGATACGACAAGACGCTCGCGGACCGGAGGATCTGCACGGCGGCCGGCTCCACCGCGTACGCGAAGCTGGAGGAGGACAAGGCTGCGGGCAGGCTCCCGAAGTCCACAGACATCCGCACCACCGTCCCCAACCAGCTCGACTGCCTGGTGCGGCTGCAGCTCGGCGAGGTCGACGCGGTGGTCACCGACGGCGCGCTCGCCGCCAGCCAGGCCGCCCAGGACCCGACGGTCGAACTCAAGGGCGACGCCTTCACGACCGAGTACTACGGCGTGGCGATGGAGAAGAACGCGAAGGACCTGCTGCGCCGGGTCAACCGGATCCTGGTGGACTTCCGCGAGGACACCGACGACGGGTGGCAGAAGGCGTACGAGACATGGCTGTCGGCGACACTGGGCAGTGATCCCGCGAAGTCGGAGCCACCCGCCCCGCAGTACCTGCGCACGAGCTGACCAGCCGTCAAGGACCGACCGCCGAAGACGAACCGCCAGAGACAGACCGTCAAGGACCGACCGTCAACGACCGACCCGCAGCGAAAGGTGACCGATGGGCGACACGGACCCCACCGGACCGGTGATGGACCGGGACGAGGTGGACCGTGCGCTCGCGCGGCTCGGCGCGGAGCACGAGGCGGTCGAGACCTCGCTTCTCGCCCTGCAGGACCACGCGGGCCGCAGGCTCCTGGAGGGTGCCCGCCTCACCGGCCGCACCGAGGAACGCTGGGCGGTCACCGAGGCGTCGATCACGCTGCTGTGGACGTACTTCGACGCGTACACGGGCGCCCTGCGCACCGCCCGCGAGATCCGTGCCCGGCGCCGCTGGTCCAGCCGTGAGGACCTGGTGGAGCTGACGGAGCTGCTGCGCGGCGAGTGCGTCACGGTCGCGGGCTCGGCCACCTCCACCGCCGCCGCGAACGCGCCGACGCTCCACGGCCGGCCGGGGAACCGGCTCAGCGAGCGCTACTCACTGGCCACACTGGTCGAGCGGATGAACGAGCTGTACGCGTCGTCGCTGGACATGGTCGTCGCCGCGGACGCGGTGTGGTCGGCGCTGCCCGCCCGGATCGATCTCCTGGCCGCCGAGCTCCGGCGCACCCGCCGGCTCGCGCACCCGGTCGGTGTGCGCCCCGGCGAGCATCCGGCGGGCGACGACCTGGAGCGGATCACCCACTCCCTGACCGCGCTGCGCGAGCAGGTGGTGTCCGACCCGCTGGCGTTCTGGAAGCCCGCGGAGGGGAGTTCGGCGCCGGGCGGCGGCAGACCGGACACGACGGTGTACGACCGCGAGGCACGGGCCCTGGAGGAGGTGCGCCGCGAGATCGACGCGGTGCTGGCGGTCCGTCAGGACTCCGAGAAGCGGATCGTGCGGCTGCGGGACGTCCTGTCGCGCGCCGACCGCACGCTCGCCGAGGCGCGCACCGCGCGCGGCGAGGTGCTCGCGAAGATCGCCGCGACGGAGGTGCCGGTCGTCAGCGGGCCGCCGACCGTGCTGCAGGAGCAGCTGGCGACGGCCGCCGAGTACCGCAGGAACGCCCAGTGGCACCGCCTGTCCCCGCTCCTGGAGTCCCTGGAGCAGAAGGCGGAGGACGAACTGGAGCGCGCCCGCGAGTCGTTGACCGCGGTCACCGCGCCGCTGGCGATCCGTGCCGAGCTGCGCGGCCGGCTCGACGCGTACCGGGCGAAGGTCGCCCGGCACGGCCTCGCGGAGGACGCCGTGCTGATCGAGCGGTACGAGAGGGCGCGCCGCATGCTGTGGAGCGCGCCCTGCGATCTGCGCGTCGCCCGGGAGGCGGTGCTGCGCTACCAGCACGCGGCCGCCGAACTCCTCGGCACCGCACCCCGGGTGCCCGGTCAGGGCACGCCCGAGGAGGGCGAAAGGCCCGGCGCATGAGCGACAACGGGGAGGCAGCGGCATGAGTCAGGCGGAGAACCGGACGCACAGCCAGGGGCGGAACGGGCGGGGAGCGCGGGCGGAACAGCGGGAGCCGCAGGCGCGGGCCGCCGCTGCCCGGGCCTGTCAGCGTCCCGGCTGCGAGGGTGCCTACGAGGACGTCGGCGGCGGCGAGCTGTACTGCGACACCTGCGGTCTGGCGCCGGTGGTGTCGCCGACGACGGGCATGGTCGGGTCGGTGCCGACCGGTCTCACCACCGGCGGCCGGGACTCGCGCGGCTCGGCCGGCGGTGATGGTTCCCGGCCCGGCGGCCGCGGTTCGCGTGCGTCGTCGCAGTCGTCGCAGTCATCGCGGTCGTCGCGGTCGTCGCGGTCGTCGCGGTCGTCGCGGTCGTCGCGGTCCCGGCGCTCGGTGTCCGGGCGGCTCTCCCGTTCCCTGCCGGGAGGCGGTGCCGAACGCTCGGTGTCGGTGCGCGGCTCCGGCTCGTCCACGGGCTCCTCCGGCCGCGGCCGGCTGGGCGCGGGGCTGGTCCAGGTCCCGCCGATCCCGCGCCCCGACCCGCGCGCGATGGTGCTGGACAACCCCGAGGTGCCCGAGCGGAAGCGATTCTGCTCCCGTTCGGACTGCGGGGCCCAGGTGGGCCGTGCGCGGGCCGACCGGCCGGGTCGTACGGAGGGCTTCTGCACCAAGTGCGGCCACCCGTACTCGTTCGTCCCGAAGCTGCGGGCCGGCGACGTGGTGCACGGCCAGTACGAGGTGGTCGGCTGTCTGGCGCACGGCGGACTGGGCTGGATCTACCTCGCCGTGGACCGGGCCGTCTCGGACCGCTGGGTGGTCCTCAAGGGCCTGCTGGACACGGGCGACCAGGACGCGATGGCCGCGGCGATCTCCGAGCGGCGCTTCCTCGCGGAGATCGAGCACGCCAACATCGTGCGGATCTACAACTTCGTGGAGCACCTCGACCAGCGCACCGGTTCCCTCGACGGCTACATCGTCATGGAGTACGTCGGCGGCAAGGCCCTGAAGGAGATCGCCAACGGACGCCGGACGCCGGACGGCAGACGGGACCCGCTGCCGGTGGAGCAGGCGTGCGCGTACGGCATCGAGGCGCTCGAGGCGCTGGGGCATCTGCACAGCCGCAACCTGCTGTACTGCGACTTCAAGGTCGACAACGCGATCCAGACCGAGGACGAGCTCAAGCTGATCGACATGGGCGCGGTGCGCAGGGCGGACGACGACGAGTCGGCCATCTACGGCACGGTCGGCTACCAGGCCCCCGAGGTCGCCGAGGTCGGCCCCTCGGTCGCCTCCGACCTCTACACGGTCGCCCGGACGCTCGCCGTCCTCACCTTCGACTTCCAGGGCTACACGAACGTCTACGCGGACTCGCTGCCCGACCCCGACCACATCGAGGTCTTCCGGCAGTACGAGTCGTTCTACCGGCTGCTGGTCCGCGCCACCGACCCCGACCCGGCCCGCAGGTTCGCCTCCGCGCAGGAGATGAGCGAGCAGCTCACCGGTGTCCTGCGCGAGGTCGTCTCGCTCCGGTCGGGCCGGGCCCGCCCCGCCCTGTCGACCCTGTTCGGCCCGGAACCGCGGGTGACGGACACGGAGTTGTTCCCCCGGTCGCGGGGCGACGTGTCCCGCCTCGGGGCGCGGGCGGTGCAGCGCGCCGGGTCACGGCGGGCGCCGGGACGGAAGCAGCTCGCCGAGGGGACCGCCACCGTCCCTTCCCCCACCACCGCCGCTTCCGGCCCGGCGGACATCGTCGAGCCCGTCGACGCTCCCGCGGCGGCCCTCTCCCTGCCCGTCCCGCACGTCGACCCCACCGACCCCAACGCCGGTTTCCTGGCGGGCCTGCTGGCCTCCGCGCCCGCCGAGCTGGTCCACGCCCTGGCGGCGGCGCCCGCGCCGTCGGCCGAGACCCGGCTGCGGCAGATCCGCGCCTGGTTGGAGACCGGCGAGTCGGACACCGCGCTGGACGCGCTGCGGGCCCTGGAGGAGCGGGACCCCGACGACTGGCGGGTGGTCTGGCACCGCGGGATCGCCGCCCTGGTCACCGGCGACCACGAGGGCGCCGCGCTCGCCTTCGACGCGATCTACGACGCCTTCCCCGGCGAGATCGCCCCCAAGCTGGCGCTCGGCCTGTGCGCGGAGGTGCTGGTCCAGCTCGACAACGCCGCCGAGTACTACCACCTGGTGTGGTCGACCGACCCGAGCCATGTGAGCGCGGCGTTCGGCCTGGCCCGCGTGCGGCTCGCCACCGGTGACCGGAGCGGCGCCGTACGGACGCTGGAGTCGGTGCCGGAGTCCTCCATCCACTACACGGCCGCGCGGGTGGCGGCCGTACGCGCCCGACTGCGGGGGCGGAGCGCCACCGCCGGTGACGTACCGTTCCTGGGCGACCTGAGTGCCGCCGCGTCCCAGGTCGAGGCCCTGGAGTCGTACGGTCTGGATCCGGCGCGCCGGGAGCAGTTGTCGGCCGAGGTCCTCGGCTGTGCGCTGGACTGGGTACTCTCCGGGGGCCAGGGTTCCGTTCCGCTTCCGGCCCCGCCGGGCCTGGGGAACCGAAACGCCGGCAGCGCTGCCGGGGGACGGACCCTGCTCGGCAGCGGACTGGACGAGCGGAACCTGCGCTTCGGGCTGGAGCGTTCGTACCGCACGCTGGCCCGGCTGGCGCGGAGCGGTGAGGAGAGGATCGACCTGGTGGAACGTGCCAACCGTTACCGCCCCCGGACATGGGTGTAGTTGATGTCGCAAATGCCTCAGCAGGCCGCTCTGTCGAAGTGCCCGAGCTGCGAGGAACCCCTCGAGTCGGGTGATCGTTTCTGCGGTGCGTGCGGATACGACCTGTCGGCGGTCCCGGCACCGCCGACGGACCATCCGACGATCGTCATGAACGGTTCGGTGCCCGCGCCGAGCCCGGCGGAGCGCGGGGCCGCGGTCCGGCCCCCGCAGACGCCCCCGGCGGCACCGCCGACACCGCCGGCCGGGCCGGGCCGGCCCGCCGCCGGTCCGGAGGGCTCCGGCGCCTTCGCCCC
>NZ_JAESIF010000130.1:0-8882 GCF_016757295.1 Streptomyces sp. M2CJ-2
GTCGCGACGACCGCCGGGGCGGTCGCGGCCGGGGGCGACCGGGACGGGCCACGGGCCGGGGCCGCTCCCGCGGCCGGGACGCTCGCGGCCGGTGTGCTCGCCCGGGGCGACCTCGACGCGGGGATCCGCTCCCTGCAGGCACATCTCCATGCCCAGCCGAGGGACTTCGGCGGGTGGGCCGTCCTGGGGCTCGCCTACGTCGAGCAGGCGCGGACCAAGGGGGACCCCTCGCGCTACCCGCAGGCCGAGCGGGCGTTCGTCCGCTCCCTCGCGCTCGAGCCCGGCAACGAGCAGGCCCTGGCCGGCCGTGCCGCCCTCGCCGCGGCCCGGCACGACTTCTCCGGCGCCCTGGAGTACGCCGACCGGGCCCTGCGGCAGAACCCCTACAGCGAGCGCGCCCTGTCCTCCCGGATCGATGCCCTCGTCGAGCTCGGCCGGTACGACGAGGCCGCCGAGGCCGCCGACACGGCGGACAGCAGGCGGCCGGGGGTGCCCGTCTTCACGCGGTACGCGTACGTCCAGGAGCTGCGCGGCGACGTGAGGACCGCCCGCGAGGTACTGGACCGGGCCCTGGACAGCGCGTCCACGGCCCCGGACGTGGCGTACGTGGCGACCGCGCTCGGTCAACTCGCCTGGAACCAGGGGGACCACGAAGCCGCCCTGGGTCACTACGCACGGGCGCTCGGCGCCGACGAGGAGTACCTCCCCGCCCTGGAGGGCCGGGCCCGTGCCCAGGCCGCGAGCGGTGACCGCGCGGGCGGGATCGAGACCCTGGAGCAGGTCGTCGCCCGCTCCCCGCTGCCCGGCCCGCTGGTCGCCCTCGGCGAGCTGTACGAGACCCGGGGCGCCGACGGCGACCGCGCGAAGGCCCAGGACCAGTACGTCCTCGTCGACGCGCAGACCGCCCTCGCCCGCGCCGGCGGGGTCAACGCCGACCTCGACACGGCGCTCGCCGCCGCCGACCACGGCGACACCCGGACCGCCCTGCGCGCGGCCCGCACCGAATGGGACCGCCGGCACAGCGTCCACACCTCGGACGCCCTCGCCTGGGCCCTGCACCGGAACGGACGCTCCGCGGAGGCACTCCCCTACGCCCGCCGGGCCACGGCCACGGGCTACCGCAACGCCGCCTTCCTCTACCACCGCGGCATGATCGAACACGCCACCGGCCACGACGGCGACGCCCGCCGGTCCCTCACGGCGGCGCTGGAGCTGAACCCCGGTTTCTCCCCGCTCGGTGCCCGCGCGGCCCGTGCCGCCCTGAGGGACCTGGAGGCGACGCGGTGAGCCCCCGTCGTACGCCGGCCACCGGCCTCGCCGTCCTCACCGCCGCCTGCGCGTTCGCCCTGGTGCCGACGGCGACGGCGAGCGCGCACCCGCTCGGCAACTTCACCGTCAACCGTTACGACGGGCTGGTCGCCGCGCCCGGCGAGCTCCGCATCCATCATGTCGAGGACCTCGCCGAGATCCCGGCCACCCAGGCGCAGCCGGACGTCGACGCGCTGGGCATGGACGAGTGGGCCCGGCGGCGCTGCGCCACCGCCGCCCGCGACAGCGAGGTCCACGTCGACGGACGGACGGTCCCCGTCACCGCGAGAAGCAGCCACGCGCGCGTGCGTTCCGGTCAGGCCGGGCTCGACACGCTGCGCGTGGAGTGCCGGCTGACGGCCCCGCTGCCCGAGGGCGGCGCGGTGGACGTCGACTTCCGCGGGGCCGGGGCGTCCTCGGGTCCCGGCTGGCGGGAGGTCACTGCGCGCGGTGACCGGATGACGCTGGCCGCGTCGGACGTGCCGAGGACGTCGCAGTCACGCAAACTGACCCGTTACCCGGAGGAGTTGCTGTCCTCACCGGCCGACACCACGACCGCGGCCCTGCGGGTGCGTGCGGGCGGCCCCGCGCTGGCGGGGACGGAGCCCGACGCGCCGTCCGCCTCCGTGCTGCCCCGCGCCGCCGACCGGTGGACCCGCGCCCTGGACGACCTCGTCGCGCGGCACGACCTCACGGCGGGCTTCGCGGCGCTCGCGCTGCTGATCTCGCTCGTCCTCGGCGCGGCGCACGCGCTCGCGCCGGGTCACGGCAAGACGCTCATGGCCGCGACGGCGGCAGCCCGGGGTGGCAGGGCCCGGCTGCGGGACGTCCTGCCGATGGCCGCCTCGGTGACGGTCACCCACACCCTTGGTGTGGTCGCCCTCGGCCTGCTGGTCACGGCCGGTTCGGCCGCCGCGCCCTCGGTGATCGCCTGGCTCGGCATCGCGAGCGGGGCACTCGTCACCCTGGCGGGCGCGAACCTCCTCCGCCGTGCGTTGCGCGACCGGCACCACACGCATCACCACGACCACGAGCACGGCGACGGCAGCCATGATCACGTTCACGGCCCGCACGACCGTCCCGGCCACCCCCACCCCCGTGCCGTCCAGCACACCCACGGCGGTCGCACCCACACCCATCCCGTCGCCCCCACCCTCCGCGGCACGATCCTGCTCGGCTTCGCCGGCGGACTGGTGCCCAGTCCGTCCGCCGTCGTGGTGCTGGTGGGCGCCACGGCCCTCGGCCAGGCCTGGTTCGGGCTGCTGCTCGTCGTCGCGTACGGCATCGGGCTGGCCCTCACCCTCACCGCCGCCGGGTACGCCGTCGTCAAGGCGGGCAGCGCAGCGACCCGGCTCCTTGCCCGGCGCCCGCGCTGGACCATGCGCCCGGCGGTCGCGTTCGTGCGCCGGAGCGCGCCCCTGGGGTCGGCGTTCGTCGTCGTGGTCCTGGGCGCCGGATTGGTGTTCAGGGGGGCGGCATCCGCGCTCGGCTGAGCTATTTTCATGAGGAAACGGAGAATTCGCCCGGATGCGATGGGGGGCGCCATGTCCGAGGAACCGGGCGGTGAGCGGGTGGTCGCGGGCCGGTACCGGCTGCTGTCGCCGCTGGGCGAGGGCGGTATGGGAACCGTGTGGCGGGCCCGCGACGAGGTGCTGCACCGCGAGGTCGCCGTCAAGGAGGTGCGCGCCCCGGCCGGACTGCCGGCGGCCGAGGTGGAGCGGATGTACGCCCGGCTCGAGCGGGAGGCGTGGGCGGCCGCCCGGATCACCGACCGCAACGTGGTGACGGTGTACGACGTGGCGACCGGGGACGGACGTCCGTGGATCGTCATGGAGCTGGTCCGCGGTCTGTCCCTGGCCGATGTCCTGGACGCCGAGGGCCCGCTGGACCCGCGGCGCGCCGCGCACGTCGGCGCGGAGGTGCTCGCCGCGCTGCGTGCCGCGCACGGTGCCGGGGTGCTGCACCGGGACGTGAAGCCCGCCAACGTGCTGATCGCGAACGACGGGCGGATCGTGCTCACCGACTTCGGGATCGCCGTGGTCGAGGGCAGCTCCGCGCTGACCATGACCGGGGAGGTCGTCGGATCGCCCGAGTTCCTCGCCCCGGAGCGGGCGCTGGGCCGCACCCCCGGCCCGGAGTCGGACCTGTGGTCGCTCGGCGTACTGCTGTACGCGTCGGTGGAGGGCTCTTCGCCGTTCCGTCAGGACACCCCGCTGAGCACCCTGCGGGCGATCGTCGACGAGGAACTGCCGCCGCCGCGCCGGGCCGGGCCGCTGGCCCCGGTCGTCGAGGGGCTGTTGCGCAAGGACCCGGCCGAGCGGCTGTCGGCGGCGCGGGCGCAGCAGGACCTGCGGCTCGTCGCCGCCGGGGGCGCCCCCTCCGGGGGAGGCACGCCCCGCGCGGGCACGGCGGGGGCGGCGCCGTACACCCCCACCTCCACCACGCACTCCCAGCCGCACGGGACCACTGCCTCTCCCCTGCCCCCGCCGCCGGCCCCGGCTCCGGCAGCCGGGGCCGGCGGAACCACTCGCCCCGGGCACGGTCGCCGCACCGTAGCCGTCCTGGTCGCGGGCGTGGCCGTACTGGTCCTGGCGCTGGCCGGGCTGACGTACGTGCTGTTGAACCGTGGGGACGGCGGGGGCGCTTCCGGCGCCGACCCCCGGGGAGGCGGCGCGCGTTCGTCCGCGCGGACCGGCGGCGACAAGAACCCTGAAAAAGGCGACAAGGGCGGCGGGGAGACGGCCGGGCGGACCGACGGGCCGGCCCCGTCCGCCTCCGCGAGCGGCGACGACGGCTACGACGACGGCGAGGAGACCACCCCGCCGCCGCAGTCGGTGCGGGTGACGGTGGAGGGCGCGCACACGGAGTACTCCGGGGTCTGTCCGCCGCCGAGGGAGCGGGCACCGGCGTTCACGGCGACGTTCACGGTGGGCCGGCTGCCCGCGGAGGTGTCCTACCGCTGGGTGTCCGAGGACGGTTCGGTGGCCGACCGGGGGTGGCGGACGCTGTCGTTCCCACGGGACGGCGGGCACACCGAGCGGGACACGGTGATCGTGACGACGTACTCGACGACCGGGATGTTCGAGAACTGGATCGGTGTGGAGGTGCGGGAACCGGTGCGCACGAGGTCCGAATCGGTGCCGTTCTCGGTGACGTGCGAGACGGAGACCCCGTCGGACGGGGCCTCCCCCTCTCGTTCCGGTTCGGTGGCCGCCCCCTGAGCGGGCGGCCACCGGGGGGCTTGCGTCCGGATCAGGCCACGCTGTTGAGCACCGGGAGGTAGCCGCCGGACTGGCCGGCCGCCTTCGGGTGGTAGGACTCACCGATGTTGAGCCAGTTCACGCTGTGCAGCCAGGAGTTGGCGGAGCAGATCTCGTGGCCGGTGAAGGGGGTGCGCACGTCGCCGAAGGTGAAGGCGTGTGCGCGGGCGCGCTGGGCGATGGTGGTGGCGAGGAGGTCGGCCGCGTCGTTGATCGCCTTCCGCTTGGCCTCGGAGAGGCCGATGCAGGACGTGCCGAGCTGGTAGAAGCGGGGGTAGCCGAGGACGACGACGTGGGCGTTCGGGGCCCGGGTGCGGATGGCCGAGTAGACGCTGTCGAGCCGGCCGGGCAGCGTCGACTCGACGTACGCCCGCGCGGTGGCGATCCGCGAGAGGCAGGTGCTTTCGGACTGGAGCACACAGGTCGTCATGACGTCGGCGAAACCGGCGTCGTTGCCGCCCACGCTGATCGAGACGAGTCCGGTGGTGGCGCTGAGCGGGCCGAGCTGCCCGGAGACGACGTCGTCGGTCCGTGCGCCCGAGCAGGCGGTGAAGTCGAAGGACGAGGGCGAGTTGGCGGCGGCCCAGAGGTAGGGATGGGCCTTCGTGCTGCGCTTGCAGTCGCCGCTGGAGGCGATGTAGCTGCCGGCTCCGACGCCGGAGGAGTAGGAGTCGCCGAGCGCCACATAACCGCCGGCGGCGGCCTGTTGGGAAGCCTGCGCCGTGGCCGCCCCGGTGAGGGCGGTCGCGACGGCGAGGAGGAGTGAGCCGAGAAGGACGGAAAGCCGGGAACGTCTCATGGAACCTCCCTTTAGCAGGATCTCTGCCGCAACTTTCATAGCAACTACGCGCGTTGACTGGAAGTGTCCATGCCAAAACTGTGACTTCCCCCAAGGATCAGGCGGCTCGCCCGCCTCGGACCTCATCCGGGCAGGCCTGTTCAATACCGGACGAATTCAGGCCTTAGGGCCGTTCGGACCTTGACGCCCACAACGGGCTGCGCCACATTGAAGCCCGGCATCCGGCGCTTCGGGGGGAAAAGTCGGCCATGCAGACCATGCAGACCATGCAGACCATCGGCATCAACGCGTCCTCACCGAGGCCTTCTTCGGGACCCGCCGGTCCAGGATCTTCCGGCCGGTCGGCCGGAAGGCCTTCTCCGTGCGGGACGGGACCATCCGGCCAGGGGAGCACGTAACGGCCAAACCAACAAAAACGTGAGATCTGACTCCAGGTCTTGCCATACGGGTTCAATCATCAATACCGTCGCACACTGCAATACATCTCACTCGCACCGGTTCGTCAGTACGCGGCTCCAGGGGAGGGCTCAGGACCGCGACGAACCGAGGCGGGGCGCGGTAGGGGGGTGCCGTGCTCGGTGACCGCAACGATGACCGAGCCGTGCCGCGCGGTCGGCCGTCGCATTCTGCGGCCGACCAGTTTTGCCAGCTCACCCGGCGTGCGCGGAACTCCGTTCCGTCGTGCCGCGGGTGAGAACCCCCCTTTCGAACCGGACGAACAGCCGGGCCGCCCGGGGGCGGGCGGCCCACCGGACGAGAGGGACCAGACTCATGAGTTCCGTTCTGCAGCCGGCGACCGCGGACGAGAATCCGCCGTCCACCGGAAAGTACCGGCCCGTCTCCTCGCACCTGGCCATCGCACCGCCGGTGAGCGTGGTGATACCGGCCATGAACGAGGCGGAGAACCTGCCGTACGTCTTCAAGACGCTTCCCGACTGGATCCACGAAGTGGTCCTGGTCGACGGCAACTCCACCGACGACACCGTCGAAGTGGCCCGCGCGTTGTGGCCGGACGTCAAGGTCGTCGAACAGCGCGGAAAGGGCAAGGGAGACGCCCTGAACGCCGGGTTCCAGGCCTGCACCGGCGACATCATCGTGATGGTCGACGCGGACGGCTCGGCCGACGGCAACGAGATCGTGTCGTACGTCTCCGCCCTCGTCTCGGGCGCCGACTTCGCCAAGGGGTCCCGCTTCGCCAACGGCGGTGGCACCGACGACATGACCTTCATCCGCAAGCTCGGCAACCGGGTCCTGTGCGGTGTCGTCAACCGCAAGTTCGGCGCCCGCTACACCGACCTCTGCTACGGCTACAACGCGTTCTGGCGGCACTGCCTGGACAAGATCGACCTCGACTGCACCGGCTTCGAGGTCGAGACCCTGATGAACATCCGGGTCGTCAAGGCCGGGCTGAGAGTGCAGGAGATACCCAGCCACGAGTACCTGCGCATCCACGGCACGAGCAATCTGCGGGCCGTGCGGGACGGGTTCCGCGTCCTCGGGGTGATCCTCGGGGAACGCTCCAACCGGCGGGCGCTGCGCCGCCGTCCGCATCGCTCGCCGCTGCTCGAAACGGTCCGGGGGAAGGTGTCTTGAGCGATCCCGGCAACCTCGATGTCTCCGGTGTCTCCGGCAACTCCGGTGACACCGGCATCTCGGTCGTGATCTGCGCCTACACCGAGGACCGCTGGGAGGACGTCCTCGCGGCGGTCGCCTCGGTGCGGGCGCAGTCCCGGCCGGCCCTGGAGACCCTGTTGGTCGTGGACCACAACCAGGTTCTGCTGGACCGGCTGGCCAAGGAGTACCGGGACACCGACGACGTGCGGGTGCTCGCCAACGCGGGCCCCCGCGGCCTGTCCGCCGGCCGCAACACCGGCATCGCCGCCTCGCTCGGTGAGATCGTCGCGTTCCTCGACGACGACGCCGTGGCCGAACGCGACTGGCTCAGGCACTTCGCCGAGGGCTACACCGATCCGCGGGTGATGGCGGTCGGCGGGCGCACCGAGCCCCTCTGGGCGTCGGGCCGGCGCCCCGGCTGGTTCCCCGAGGAGTTCGACTGGGTGGTGGGCTGCACGTACCGGGGGCTGCCGCGCGGGCGGGTGCGGGTGCGCAACGTCCTCGGCGGCAACGCCTCCTTCCGGCGCAGCGCCTTCGACGCCGCGGGCGGCTTCGCCACCGGTATCGGGCGGGACGGCGACAAGCGCCCGCTGGGCGGGGAGGAGACGGAGTTGTGCATCCGCCTCAGCCGTGCCCGGCCCGACGCGGTCCTGCTGATCGACGACCGCGCGGTGATCCACCACCGGGTGCCCCGTGTCCGCGAGCACTTCCGCTACTTCCGCACCCGCACCTACGCCGAGGGGCTGTCCAAGGCGCTGGTGGCGCGGAGCGTCGGCGCCGGGAAGGGACTGGAGTCGGAACGCCGGTACACCACGCGTGTCCTGCCGGCCGGGGTGGTACGGGGGTTGCGCGACGCCCTGCTGGCCCGGCCGGGCGGCGCGGGACGCGCGGGCGCCATCGTCGCCGGGGTGCTCACGGCGGCGGGCGGATACGTGGTGGGGAGCGTGCGGGCCCGGCGGGGCGGGGTCACGTTCTCCGTGGTGGACGTCGGCGGCGAGGCCCGCCGTGCCGGGGAGCCCCGGGGCGGAGAACGTCCGGTCGGGGAGCAAGGAGGCGCCCGTGGCCGACGTGACTGACGAACGCGTCCCGATCCTCATGTACCACTCGGTGGCCGCCGAACCCAACGACGCCACCCGCGCGCTGTCCGTGACCCCGCAGGCGTTCGCCGAGCAGATGGCGGTGATCGCCGAGCGGGGCCTCACCCCCGTCGACACGGCGGAACTGGCCGCCTGCTGGCGCACGGGACGCCCACTGCCCGCGCGGCCGGTGCTCGTCACGTTCGACGACGGCTACGAGGGCGTGCACCGGCACGCCCTGCCCGTGCTCGCCCGGCACGGCTTCCCGGCCACCCTGTTCGTCTCCACGGGATGGCTCCGGGGGCCGTACGACACCGGCGGCGGCCTGGACACCATGCTGGACTGGGACCAGGTGCGCGAACTGGCCGACGCGGGCGTGGAGATCGGCGGCCACAGTCACAGCCATCCGCAGCTCGACCAGCTCGACGACCGGCGGCTGCGCTCCGAACTGATCCTCTGCAAGGAGATCGTCTCGGACCAACTGGGCAGCACGCCCGCCTCGTTCGCCTATCCCTACGGCTACTCCAGCCGCCGGGTGCGGGAGGCGGTGCGGGAGACGGGGTACGCGCAGGCGCTCGCCGTCGGTAACGGTCTCGCCCGCCGGGCCCAGGGGCCGTACGCGCTGCGGCGCGTCACCGTGCGCCGGTCGACGGACACCGCCGAGTTCGAACGGCTGGTGGAAGGCCGCGCCCTCAGCCGCGTGTTCGTCCGGGACCGGGCCCTGACCAAGGGGTACGCGGTGGTCCGCCGGGCGCGGCACGCGCGGCGGCTGGCGGCGCCCGGCCGGCGGTGACGCCGTCCGGCACGACCGGACCGGCCGCTGCC
>NZ_JAESIF010000131.1:0-8880 GCF_016757295.1 Streptomyces sp. M2CJ-2
AGAGACGACACCACCCCGCCCACACCCGGATCAGTAAATCCCCAGCTCAGCTGTCCCCTGGAAGGAGCCGCACCCAAGGCCGTTCCCATAACAGTGGAACAGAGTGGGGTGTACCGCTCCATGACAGCAGCATCCGCCGCATGCACCACCCCATGTCAGTGACCTCGCTCTTTCTCCACGCCCGACCAGTGAGGACATCCCGGCCTGATGTGCCGTCACTGACACTCACCCACTGACACCAAACCGGCACATCGCACCCCGGCGGGCACGAGCGCCGCAGGCCCTCGAAGCCGGCGGCACCACCTGGCTCACCCGCAAGACCGGCTTGGCCACGGCCGTGGTCATCGCGCTTGCGACCTGCACAGGTTTCAAAAATCAGAACCCGCCCGAGGCCCACCTACCCACGCGCCCGATGACCGGTTCCGTGGGGATTGACACCCACCGCCGCCCGATAGAGGGTGCCCGGCGTAGAGGATCACGGCTGGAACTGGAAGATTTGTCGGGCCGATTGGCCGCATTCGAACTGGAACACAGGGGACCAAGCTCTGTCGTCGCCGTCCGGGGAGCCGACGCAGAGGTCCTTCCTCTGGCCTTCTTCTGGCACGAAGCGGAGATGCGCGGCCCTGAGGCGGAAGCCTCCGCCGTGGGTGCTGACCCTTTCCAACTCGAACTGCTGAGCCTCCAGCAGTCCATGGTCGCGGCAGGGCGCGAACCTGACACTTGCTCCGTCGATGGCTGCCGCGCTGGTGACCCCCAGGCAGGACTCCGGCTCGGAGTCCTTACCACGGATGGTGATTTTGTAGAGGCCGTCATCTTCCTGCAGCGTCACTTTGATGCTCTCGCTCGTGGTGCACGCCGTTTGGTAGAAGAAGCGGTCGACGTCAGCGGCGGGGATCTCTTGGTCCTGCCGTGTAGCCAGACAGCGCCCCTCGGCCGTGCGCATACGGTAGGTACCTGGCGGGAGCGGAGGCTTGGGGGCTGCAGAACGAGAGGCCACACGCGTCGACTGCGACCTTGACGGCGAAGCGTCGCCCTTGGGGTCGTCGTCGGAGTTGTTCATCCAGAGAGTCAGCGCGCCAAGGGTGAGGGCGGCGAGGACAGTGGCCGTACCCGCCGCGAGGACGGTCCTCTTTCGTAACGGCCTGCCTGCGGGGCGGCCAGCCGACAGGGAAGCAGCGTCCAGCGCGGTGCGGGCCGTGGC
Source organism: Streptomyces sp. M2CJ-2 (assembly GCF_016757295.1). Lineage (NCBI taxonomy): Bacteria > Bacillati > Actinomycetota > Actinomycetes > Kitasatosporales > Streptomycetaceae > Streptomyces > Streptomyces sp. M2CJ-2. Next base: position 1,202 of record NZ_JAESIF010000131.1, read on the forward strand.
GGGTGCTGTCTCGTTCTGGGAGGTCTCGGGTTCCTCGCGGTCCTTGCCGCTGGTGCTTTCGTTCGCGCTGACACTGGTGTCGGTGAGTGTGTTCTGGGGAGTGTCGTTGGGTGTTTCGCTGTCCGAGCTGGTTGCAGTGTCCGTGTCTTCGGCGGTGTCCTGTAGGGCTTCTGCCGCTTCACTGGCGGCTGGTGCTGCGGGGTTCGCCCTCATGCCGCCAGTAGGACAGTCCCCACCGCCTTCCCCATCGGGCCGGGCAGAGGGAGCCAGGGGTGTGGCGGGTCCCTGCTCCTCGGAGGCGACCAGGGTGGGTGTGGACCGGTCCGGGTCCGACAGGAACAGGTCCAGGAGCCTCTCGGGTGTGGGTCGGTCGGCCGGGTTCTTGGACAGGCAGGCGGCGACCAGGGAGCGCAGGTTCCGCGGCACCGCGGAAAGATCCGCAGGCTCGTGCACCGATCGGTACATCAACCCCATGGGGGTGCCGGCGCCGAACGCACTGCCCCCGGCTGCCGCGACAAGGACGGCACCGAGCGCGAACACATCGGCGGCGCCACCGACTTCGAGGCCCAGTGCCTGTTCGGGCGCCAGGTAGCCGGGAGTACCGAAGGCCGCTCCAGTTGAAGTCAGACGGGTGGACTCCACGACCCGTGCGATGCCGAAATCAAGGACCCTGGGGCCGTCCTCGGCCATGATGATGTTCCCGGGTTTCAGGTCCCGGTGTACGAGCCCGCAGGCGTGAATGGCCTGGAGAGCCTCCGCCAGGGCGGCGCCCAGCAGCCTCAGCCGACTCTCGTCCATCGGCCCTTGGTTCACGAGCAGCTCGGACAGCGTGGGGCCGGGGATATACGCGGTGGCCAGCCAGGGCGCTTCTGCGTCCGGGTCGGCGTCCACCACCGGGGCCGTATGGAAACCGCCGACCCTGCGGGCAGCATCGACCTCGGCACGGAACCGCTCACGGAACTGCTGGTCGGCGGCCAGCTCCGGGCGTGCCACCTTGACGGCCACAGCTCGACCACCACGCGACCGGGCCAGATAGACCGTTCCCATGCCACCCGCGCCCAGCTCTCGTTCAACGGTGTAGGCACCGATCCGCTGCGGCAGGTCCGCGCCGATCCCCATCCGCTACTCTCCTCCCCCGCTGCAACACTGTGCTTCAGTATGGCGCCGACACTCGACCTCGTTCGGGTGAGGTGACGGATGCGGGCGTCGTCGGTGCTGCCGGGCACGGAAGTTGTGAAGCCGAAGCGGGCGCGGGTGTCGACGACCAGGCCGGTGCCGGTGGCGGCCTGGCGGCGGGCGCGCTCGCGGATGCGGGGCTGCCACCGGGCGCATACGGCATCCTCCAGGCGCTGCGCGAGGTCGGCGCGGGGCCGGCGGATCTGGTCCTTCACATACCGCTCCACGGTGCGCTGCGAGACGCCGAGCACGTCGGCCACCGCGCGGGTGCCCTTCATCTGTCTGACCAGGTAGCGCATCTGCGCACCGGCCGACGTGGGGATGGGGCGGGTGAACGCCTGCCGCACGGCCCGCTCGAGGCCGGTCTTTGACGATGCCCATCGGGGGTCTCCGTTCATGACCGGCTGTGGGGGCCGCCGTGCGGCGTCCAGGGCCGGGCCGGGGGAAGTGCCGGCGCCGAAGTGCTCTCCCTCATCCACACCCCCGAGCAGACCAATCACTCGCCGGCCAGCGGATCAGAACTCACGCAACTGAGACAGCATCACCCCTCACGCAATAACGCCCCCACGACAGCGATACCCACGGATCTCTCACCCTCATGACAGTGGCCCCACGCCCCTAAACCGCCACCGACCAGCATCAACACACCCAGGCCCACTGTCACTCACCCCACTGTCCCGAAACCGAGAGATCGCACCTCATCGACCGGTGCCTCCTGGACCCGGCGGGCAGCGGACTGCAGGTCCTGGAGGGCCGCACGCGCGTCGGAGTGCTGTGCGGCCGCCTCCGCGAGCAGCTGCGCGTCGCTCCCGACCACCAGGCGTGGGTCGGGCGTCCGTGAGAACCTGCCGCGTCTCGCTGCGTACGCTGCGAGCATCGAGGTGTTTTCGAGGAAGAGCTGCGGATGACCCCGGCCCCGGCCGTGGTCGGCGACGATCAGGCGGTGGGGCTCCGCGAGGCCGCCGAACACCACCTGCCCGGCATCACCCTGGCCGCGCTGCGCTTCGCCCGCGCCAACGACCCGACCTTCCCCGGCTCGGCAGGCAAGCGCGGCGCCGAACTCCTTTACCGCGTCGGCGACCTCAAGAAGTGGGCCCGCAACCGGCCCCGCGCCGCCACTGGCACCACCGACCTCGACTGATCGGTTCACCAGGACCAATGTGGGCCAGGCGGGCGAGGACGCCGGCAGCCCTTCCTACTGCTCGTTGTCGGCCTGATTCCACAGTTCGCGGACACGCTCCGCGATTCGGTCGTTCAGCTCATGGGCCGCTGCGGTGTCGCCGAAAGCGTTGCGCATCGCGTCCTCGACCGGAGACATCTCCGGGGCGAGCTGCTTCGCGAGGCCGGCCAGGGTGACCTGCATCGCCGGAGTGTTCATCAACGAGGCAAGGTGCATTCTCCCCATGCGCGTCAGACGCTCCTCCGTCGTCTCGGGGAGCTCCGGCACATTGGGGACGTCCTCCTCCGAGATCGGCCCCGGCCGCCGGAAGTCGAGGACCGTCATGGCCTGGTCCACCGCCGTGCTCAGCAGGACCCGCGTCTCCCAGGCGTACCCCCGCTCATGCACCTCGCCACGGACCATCCTGTCGTCCCTGAGCAGCCACCGCACCCAGGCCGTGAAGTAGTGGTGACCGCCGACCTGGTGGCCGCTCACCTCTAGCACCTTGTCCAGCGCTACCGCTGTCGGAGACCAGCTGCCGGTTTCCCTGCGCATCCTCCGCGCATCCCCGTTGGCGGCCGAGGGCATCGGCGTTCCGCTGACCACCCGGTAACGCCTCGAGGCATTCCTCGTCGCGGCCAGGACCGTGGCGTGGCTCTCCTCGGTGTCCAGCAGCTCACGAACGTCCTCCGCTCTGGCCTCCACCTTCGTGGCGAACTTGGTGACGACATCGTCAAGCGACGTGAACAGGTGGAACCGGTGCTCCATGTCGGCGATGTCCTTCTGCATCTCCGGCAGGAGCTGGCCGTCCTCGGACATGTCCGAGTCCTTGCTGACGAAGTAGACGGTCTCGTCCTTGTGTGCCTCCGCGTACTCGACCGCCGTCAGCCAGATAGCGGCGTCCCGGGCCCCCGTCTTGTGCTTGCCGCTGTTGACCGTCTTGCACGGGGCGATCTGGTTCGTCTCCCGGTACAGGGCCTCCTGATAGGCCCCGTGGGACGTCTCCAGGACTTCCGTGACGGACGAATACTTCTCCCGCCAGTGCCTACGCACGTGCTCCGCCGACCACCGCTTGGGATGGGGGACGTGCTCCCAGGGGGTGGCCTTCCGGAGGGCTTCAACCGCCTCCATCGCCGCCTCATGCTTCTTGGCGTAGCTCAGAGCCTCCTGCGCGGCGATCTCCTCAACCGCGATCCACGGTGTGCCTACGCGCTCGACCTCTGCGGCCCGGATGGCGCGGAGGATGTCCGCGACGGGGCCCCGCAGGGAAACCCCCTTAATTATGTTCGCGTCCAGGATGATCAATTCGGGGCGCTCCGTCTCTCCCTCAGCTCCGAGTCGTACGGGCCCACCCTCTCAACTTCTGATCCTCGATCCACCGCGTGACGGCCGGGCTGTGGACGGGGAAACGAAAAGAGGTGCCCTCTGACCTGGGACAATGGGAGTTCTCACGCTTCCATCAGGCCCAACCAGCAAGGCACCTCGTAAGTGAAATCCTCCCACAGCCCGACGCGGGTGTTCGCCGCGTTCGACGACCCGAATCTGATCGCGCATGCCGGGCTGGTCCCGGCCGTCCGGCTGGCCGAGCGGTGCGGCCTGCCCCGGCTGGTGTCCGAGAAGGTCAGGCTGACCGGCGTGAAGAATGGTGCGGGCACGGCCGCCGACGCGAAGGCGATGTCCGTCGTGGCCGGGATGCTGGCCGGTGCGGACAGGGGGCTGCCCCCTGCGGGGACATCGATGACCTGGACGTGCTGCGGCACGGCGGTCTGCCGCGTCTGTTCGGCGGGGTGCGGGCCCCGTCCACGCTGGGCAGCTTCCTGCGCGCCTTCACCTGGGGACACGTACGCCAACTGCAGTCCGCCACACGGGCCTTCCTCTGCAACCTGGCGGCGCACACCGGACTGGTGCCGAAGACGGACGAGGTGGTGTTCGTGGACATCGACTCCAAGGTCAAGCAGGTCTACGGGCCGGCCAAGCAGGGCGCCTCCTTCGGCTACACCAAGGTCCGCGGCCTGCACTTCCAGATCGTCACCGTCAAAACGGGCACGTGTGCGCCGGTCATCGTCGCCACCCGGCTGCGCAAGGGCTCGGCCGGCTCGGGCAAGGGGGCCGCCTCGCTGCTGCGCGAGGCCCTGGCCACGGTGCGGGCCATGGGCATCACCGCGCAGATCATCGTCCGTGCCGACTCCGCCTACTTCTCCCACAAGGTCGTCGCCGCCTGCCGCAAGACCGGTACCCGATTCTCCCTGGCCGCCGCGGTCACCAAGACGATCCGCACGGCCGTCGAGACGATCGACCCCGCCGCCTGGACACCGATCAAGTACACCGACGCGATCTGGGACGACGAGGAGCAACGCTGGATCTCCGACGCCGAGACAGCCGAAATCCCGTTCACGGCTTTCACCAGCAAGAAGAAGGCGTTCCACACCACCGCCCGGCTCATCGTGCGGCGCGTGAAACGGCTCAACCCGAAGACGGTGCCCGAGGGGCAGAGTGAGCTGTTCGCCGTCTGGCGCCATCACGTGATCTTCACCGACAGCCCGTTCGTCCTGGCCCAGGCCGAACCGATGCACCGCGAACACGCCCAGGTCGAGCAGGTCTTCGCCGACCTGGAGGACTCCGCGCTCGCCCATCTTCCGTCAGGAAAGTTCACCTCGAACGCCGCTTGGCTCACCCTGGCGGCCACCGCCTACAACCTCACCCGGGCCGCCGGCCACCTCGCCTCCGCCTTCCACGCCAGGGCACGGACCGGCACCATCCGCCGCCACCTCATCCACGTCCCGGCCCGGATCGCCACCGGCGCCCGCCGCCTCACCCTCCACATGCCCCAACGCTGGCGCTGGGCCGACGACTTCACCGACCTGTGGACCGCCACCGGGCAGCGGATGCAGACCTGATCAGCCGGATCCCCGCCCGTCCACGCTCTGGAAGACCTCGGAGAACCCGCCACCGGAACGGCCATCCGGAAAACCGCCCTGCCCGGAACCGAAGATCCACCCCGAAACCAATCACACCGCGTGATCAGAGATCACGCGGTGGATCGAGGCTGATCACTGGGGTACGCAGAATCTGCGGACGACTCCACGGGCGTCAGCGGTGATGACGACACTTACCTCCATGACACTCAATCGTGCCGATTCGGCACCGCCGCCGTCGGTCCCTTCCGGAGCGGCAATCAACCCGATGGTGCTGGACCAGCCGATACTGCTGCCCGTCCTCGACACCAACGCGCTGCTGGTAGAAGCCTGCTCCCTGGCCAAGAGCGGCGGCCAGCAAGACAAGTTCACCGCGCTGGCCCTCACCGGCCGCGCCGCCCCGTACATCGCCGCGCACGTCCCCGGTGAGATCGACGAGCACCTGGCCAAGGTGGCCAACCACCACGAGGTACCGGAGAGCCTTGCACGCCGTGCGCTCGAACAGCGGATACTGCCTTCTGTCCGGGTGGTTGACCTGGAGATCCGTGACCACCTCTCCCCGCAGACCCGCCACATCCTGCGGGTCGACCACGAGATGCCACGGAGGCACCGGGGCGACTCGGACGACGCGCCCACGATGGCGCTTGCGGAGTTCCTCGCCCCCTGCGTCATCGTCACCCAGGACGGCGTCTTCTCCCGTTTCGGAGTCGCCGTCATCGACTGGATCCCCGTCGTCCAGAACGTGCTGCGCATAGCCGGCCTGGAGGCTACCGCCGCGAACGCGCTGCTGGTCATGGACTGGGCACTGCGCCTGCTCGGTGCGGGCGCCCGCCGCCTTGCCGTCCTTGCCCGAAGCAATCCGCTGGCAGCGATGACCGCCGTGGGCGCACTGCTGTGGTGGTGCTACCAGAAGGGCTACCTCACGCGTGACAACTGGCGCCGCTGCCTCTCCCAGGCGGGCAAGGCGACAACACCGCTGCTGGAGCTGGCGAACGCCGGGATGACCGAGCACCGAACGCTCAGCGACTCCCTCCTGGTGGTCCAGCCCCCGCCCTACCCCACCACCGAGCAGCTCGCCGCCCGGCACCTCGCGCGCTGCGGCCGGCCCCTGACCCCCGGCGAGCTGCGCGACGCGCTCGCCCGGCGCGGTCATACCGTCTCCGTCGCGCAGCTGAAGCGGGACATGACCGCCCACGCCGCGTTCGTCCGCGCCCCAGGCGATCGGTGGGTCATCGGCCGACCGGCACAGAAGTGACGAGCTGGGACACACAGCGCTGCCACGAAGTCGCGGGAGGGAGGCGTTCGGAGACCCAGGGGCTACACGCACGCCAGTGCGATGCCGCAGCTCAGAGACCCCGGGCATCGCACCTCAGTGCGTGTAGGCCGCTGGGAGCGGGGCCGCTGGCCCCGGACAGCGAAGGACCCCGGGCCGCCCTGCGCCCCGGGGTCCTGTCGCCGGTCTCACCGCCGCGGCTCACCAGTCGTCAGGTGCGCTGTCCACCCACGCGATCGGCCGGCCTTCGCTGTTGCGGCCCCAGTGTGGTTCCTCCATCGAGGTCTCGTGCCCGTCGGGCAGGGCGCAGATCCGTCCCCAGCGGCCGTGCTTGCCCGGACAGATCCCGGATGAACGGGTCGTGGGCGACAGATGGCTATTTGGGGGCTGTGAACGAAATGGTGCCCGTTCCCTTGAAGTACTTGCCGTCGTCGAGCTTCCCGAGTTCTAGTTCGAACGTCCCCGGCTTGAGCCCCTTACCGATAGCGGCCTTCTCACCCGCACGGCACTTGATTGTCTCGCTGCCGATGTCGGTGTTGATCCCGTGCGTTGCCCGCAGCAGCACGGTCATGTCCCGCTTGGGATAGTTGCAGTTCTTGACGGTGAAGTGGACAGAGCCACCGCCGGTCTTGAATTCGGGTGTCAGCCAGAGGTGGCTGTAGTTGAAGTTCACCGTCCGGCTGGCAGCGTGGGCCGGTGCAGTCTGCAGGATGCCGAGAGCGCAGGCGCAGCACAAGGCGACAGAGACTCGCGGCAGATACCGCTTCACGGAATGAGCATGGTTCATACGACCCTCTTTCGGAGGATAGGACACCCAGAGGGTCAATCTTCTCGAACCCGGCATCAGGGAGGTATCACACACGAGTGACAGTGGTCCGATGACGTTGTCCATGAGGCTGCGGGCAGGTCTCCCGCACCCGGTTGCAATCAGCAGCTCGTCCCGTCGAACGGCATGCAGGTTGCGAACCTGACCGTACGCGCCCCCATTGTGGTGCTCGGGTCATGCCGCCCACTCCAGTCCGAGTGCAGCCAGCTGCTGCACCTTGTCGGCGGTCAGCTTGGCCCGCCTGGTCTTGGTGTTAGCCCGACTTCATCAGTAGGTAGGCACACGTGGTCGGCGGATTCGCGGGCTGGCCTGCGAGAATGGCATGAGGAG
>NZ_JAESIF010000132.1:0-8845 GCF_016757295.1 Streptomyces sp. M2CJ-2
CGACTGGTTCAACCGGCGACGCCTCCACGGAGAGCTCGGGCACCTCCCGCCCGCCGAGTACGAGGCCCTCCACACTGCATCACCCGCACCAGAACTCACCCTGAAAACCAGCTAACCCACCGTCCACCAAACCCGGGGCTTGACACCCGCCGGGGACTTCAACCTCCCTTGCAGTTGGCCTACCAAGCCGGTGGCTTGGACCTCGACGGGGTTTTCACGTTCCGCACCAGTAAGACGCGGCTGGGGTGGGCGCCCCCTCTACCCCGGGACCAGCGGTGTCCTCCCTCCGGGCTCAGTTACCCGAAGGTCGCTTGGTGCCTTTCAGCACCGGGTCCTGTGACCGCCGCCAACACGCCATCGACGCGGTCTTAAAATCACGAGGCATCATCAAGGGTTCACTTGCGTTCGCCCGTCCAGCCTTCCCCTCACCTGTTGCATCCCGATGGCCGGGACGCTCTTGGGCTTGCACGCTCCGCTTCACACCCCGCCGTTGCCAGCGACGCATGGGAGCGCGGGGACGGGCCCTGGACACTGGCCCGAAATTCAGCCGATCGATACCTCCTTCACGTGACTGTCCTTACTTACGTGGTGCGACCTCGTGTCGCACACTGAGCACTTCAGTTGGCGGGTGAGCGCTCGAGTTGGCGGAGGCCGGGCGTCCGAGGCGGCGGGGAAAGTGGGACGTGCAGGCGGTAAGCGGCACACCCGACCTGGCCGACCCGATTACGATCACCTGCGTGACTGACGGGATAGTGGGAGCGATCACCGGTCTGTTCCGGGGACGCAGGCGCAAGGATGAACTCGCCCAGGTCGATGCGGAGATCACCGCGTTCGGGGAGGCGCTCGCTGGGCATTCCTTCGAACCAGGCCACCACAAGGACGTTCCCGCTCTCCTTGCTGACTACCAACGGGCGCTTGACGCGTACGAGCAGGCCAAGCAGAACTTCGTCGGCGATCGGAACCTCCGGGACGCCGCCGATGTGCTGCGCACTCTCGACGAGGGGCGTCATGCGCTGGCCTGTGTGGACGCCGCAATCGAAGGACAGCCACGCCCGCAGCGGCGTCCGCTGTGCTTCTTCGACCCCCGCCACGGGCAGTCGACCGAGGATGTCCGCTGGGCGCCTTCCGAGGGGGCCGCCCGGATGATCGCCGTGTGTGCAGCCGACGCCGTACGCCTGGCGGAGGGGATGCCGTCGATCGAGAACGGTCTGCGGGAGCGGCGGCCCGCTCCGCACCCGCGGCCCGGACCGAGCCCGAACCCGGCCTCCGCCGCAGGCGCGAAGAGGCGCCCGGAGCGTCGCCCGACCGCAGCGCTTCCGCGCCCGGCTTCCCCGCTCGCGTCTCCTGACCCCTACGAGACCTGGCCCGGGAACACGGGTGCGCGGCAGCGCTGGGAGAGCCACGGCGGCAAGGGAGTCCACCTGGTCCGCACCGACCCTCGGAAGCCCGCCCTGCTCGTGGTCCACCTGAAGCGGGCCGCGGACTCCTGGGTCGAGCTGACCAGCCCGCCCGACGGCAACGGGCGACCCAGGCGGATCCTCACGCACGGCTCCCCGCTGACGCGGGCGATTGTTCCGGTCGAGGCCGACGGTCGGGACGCGATACGCCTCCAGATGAACACCAAGGGAGGGTGGCGGATCTGGTTGCATCCGCCGGAGGAGATCCCGCTCCTGGAGGGAGAGCTGGAATCGACCGGCTCCTACGTCCTGCGGCACCCCGGCGGCCAGGTGCCCCTGCGGATCACTCAGCATGACGGGACCGCCTTCTCGCTCCACGTACTTCGATCGAACTTCACGCTCGGGGCGCTCCTGTGCCAGGGGAACGGGCAGTTCACGGCAGCGGCCATCGTGCCGAGGAAGGCCGGTCTTCTGTACGTTCAGTCGCGCAGCTCCTGGAGCATCGACCCAAGTGGAGGGGTGCACAAGGCACACGCCACACCGGGAGCCTGAGCGTGATACCTGGCGAAACTCGCCAACTGGAGCGCTGAGTCACAGCTGCGCAGCTGCGCCTTCGGCTGTGGGTGGCTGCGGAGCGCCGCCGGGGTCGGCGTCCAGGGCGCGGCGCCCGGTGACCGGGCGCGCGGGCATCGGGTCGCCAGTGGTCGGGGCGGCGGCGGGAAGGCGCTCTGCGGCGAGTTGGGCGCGTGGCGCCGGGGGCGGTCTGTCGTCCGTGCGGGGCGGCTCGGCAGGGGCGGGTCCGGTGCCCAGCGGGCGGCGGTCGGTCATGCCGGGTTCTCGCCCGGCGCGCGTTGTTCTTCCGCACCGGGATCGCCGTGGGCGGCGGGCCCCGAGGCGCGCGGGTCGCGTGCGTGCGAGGCGATGAACTCCGGTGAGCACCGGGCGGTGGTCCTGACGGCGGCGATGCCCAGCAGGTGCGTGACGTACGGCCCCGGCCACGCTCGATACGCTCCCCGGTGTGACCAGCAGCGACGATTTCATACGCGTACAGCGGGCATGGAAGCAGATCGAGATGTGGATGGGCCGCCACGCTCCCGCCTCGCGCGCCATGCTCAACCCGCCCGCCGCCTTGGACCGGATCGAGCGCTGGGAGGCCACGATGGGCTTCCTCCTACCCCCGGCTCTCCGGGCGCTCTATCTGTTGCACGACGGCAGCCGAGGGTACGACCAGGACCAGTTCGGGCACCACCCGCACGTGGAGGGACCGCTGCCCGCACCGGCCGACGACGCTTCCCGCAGCTGGGAGGCGCAGTGGGCCGCCGCTCTCTTCTTGCCCGGCCCCGGCATCCACACCGGCTTCGCCTGGTTCCCCCTCGACGAAGTGATGATGCAGCATCCGGTGCATCAGGGCATCGAAGAGGAGTACCACCGGCTCATCCCCTTCGCCGCCGACACCCTCGACTCCTCCATGTCCGGCTTCTTCCTCGATCCCCAAGACGGGCAGATCGGGGCATGGGGCGATGCGGGGCACGTGGAGTTCGAGATCGGCACTCTGGTCGACTACATCGAGCAGATCGCGGCCGCGCTCAACGGCGGCGGCACAGTCTTCGGCTACCGGCCCGCCTTGCATGCCGGCGGCGCGCTCGGCTGGCCGGACAGCGACGGCGATCCGTTCGACGAACTCGGCGGCGACGCCTGGACGTGGGTACCCGAAGGCGGCCTCTGAGCTTCTCCCGGGTCTGAAGTCGGCCGCGGCGGGCCTCGACAGAAACGCGGTCCGTCGCGGCTGCGCGCTCCCAGTCACGGCGCGCTATGTCCCAGGGTGGTGCACCGACCCGAGGCCGAGACATCGCAGATACGGCTTCTCAAGACCTCAGCGGCACCGCACGATACGGCGCGGTCCACGGCTCAATGCCCAGCAGTCCCTGCCGGTTGCCTTGGTGATGCCTCCCATCGCGCAGGCATACGCGAGGAGGTTGGCATCCCCATGGGGGAAGGGCATGCAGGGTTGCTGCCAGAAGCGGTAGAGCCAGTGCTCCGGCGGGTCATCCGCGAACGGCGTCAGAGAACCTATCTCCTCATGCCGTACTTCGGTGCCGTCGCGGTAGAGCGTGCCGGAGGTGCCGCCCTTGGGGTTGAAGAAGAGGCTGTAGGTGGTGGCCGGCGCCAGCCTGCGGGCCAGTTCGTCGTCGTCCAGCGCATTCCAAAAGGGCTGGCTGATGATACAGCCCAGCGCGGTACCGGTGACGCCCACCGCATAGTTCCCGACGGCGTCGAACAGGTCCATCTGGTCCATCTCGGAATCCTGCTGGAAAACGGGGCACTTTGCAGGATCGGCACCGAGCCGACGGATGACCTCCTCCTCACCGAGGACATCGGTGAAGGTCACGCCCAGGCCCTCGGTATGGATCTTCTCTGCCGAGAAGACGCCGATCAGCCGGTCCGCCCGTGCCTGCTCGGCCCGTTGCGCAACCGTCAACGGCACTGCCCCGGGCATGCCTTCCACCAAGGGTGCGAGGTCCGTCGTCAGGGCCAGCCGCCCCGGTGTCCACGCACCTACACATGGCCGCCACGCATCGGCTCCCGCCTCCAGCAGCAGCCGCACGGTCTTTTCCTGCAGGTGCTCGACCGCCCACCACAAAGGCGTACGCCCCCGTTCATCAGGGATGTCCACCTCCCGCGTGTAGGCGAGCATCGCGGTCACCGCCTCAGCGGCACCCGCGGCTGCCGCCAGATGCAGGGGCGTCTCCCCACATGACCGGTAGCGGGCAGTCGGAGACTCCCCGCCCGCAAGCCGCGCCCGGACAGATGCCGGATCGTTCCAGTCCTGGAGATGCCAGAAGTCTCTCGTACTCATCCCGTGATCATCACAAACAGCACTGACAGCGGCTGTGATGTGTCGGGTTCGGGTCAGTGGAGTGGTCCGCGCCTGCCCTCGCCTCCGGAATCGTGCGCAGCGCGAGCGCCTGCCGTCCGGCCCCGCGCGGCCCGCGCCCCGCGACACCCGCGCCGGCCGCATGCCGGGGGACACGCATACCGGCAGAGAGGGCTGCACCGGCGGGTAGGGTCCTTCGGCATGAGCACAACACCGCCCGGCCTGCGCCGGGTCAGCCCCCGCGCCGCCCCCAAAACCGGGGCAGCCTGCACCGCCGCCGCGTTCGGCGCCGGGTTCATTTTCGCCGCCGGCCCAAGCGGCGGCGCGGACCCGGACCACGGCGTCGCCGGGCACTCGGCCGGCCCCCGCCACGGCACCGGGAACCAGTTCAGGACCGGGGGCCCGGCGCCCGGCGTGGGCACCGGCTGTTTTGCGACCCTGGGCCATGGGGCCGCCCTGCGGGAGGGGGCGCTCGCGACCGCCTGCCGGTTCCTCCGGGACGGCCGGGCCACAAACGCCGCAGCCGCTGCCCGGGCGCTGTGGGACGCCGCCCGTGTGCCGGCACGGGGCCGCCGGTGAACACCCCCCGCCGGGTCACCCCGCGCCGCCTCGGCGCCGCCGCCGCGCTCTACGGCGTGTTCGTCGCGGGCTGGTACCTGGGGCAGCCGGTCACCCCCGAATGCCACGCCGACCGGGCCGCCCGCGACCGGATCGCCGAGGAGTACGAAACCGCACCCACCCCCACCCCCACACCCACGGCGTACCCGTCACGGCACGCCTCGATCTCCCCCCACCCGCTCGACCCGACGCCGGACCCGGCCTCCCACCCGCCCGGGGGCGCCGACGCCAGGCGGTCCCAGACGATCACGATCACCACCTACGCCGTCGCCTGCACCAACGACACGAGCGAACGCCCCCGCCTGCGCGCGTGGCTCGAGGGCCACTGGCGGTAGCGAGGCACTGTGGCCCGGGGGGTTGGCCGCCGCGGGCGCCGGCCTCACCTCGTGCGACACTCCCCGGATGCCTGCCTGGATCACCCCGCGCCGCCTCGGCGCCGCCACCACCGTGTACGCCGTGTTCCTGGCCGGGTGGTGGCTGGGCCAGCCGGTGCGCTCCGACGGCTGCCTCGAAGACCGGCCCACCGCCGGGGCACACGGTCGTCCCACACCGGTAGAGCCGGCCGACCCCGCCCGGTACCTCGAGAACCTCGACCTCGACTTCGGTCTCCTCGACTGGGCCGACGACCTGGACGGCCGCCGCGACGGCGAATACGGCCCCAGCGACTACGGGCACGACCTGCGGGGCGGGTCCGAAACGTACGCCACGTCCGGCGCCGTCTACGCACCCTGCTCCTACAAGAAGCGCGCCCGCCTGCTCGCGTGGATCAACGGCGACCGGGGCTGACTCCATCTGTGCCTGCCTCACGGGCACGGCCAGACCACGGGGACGGAAAGAGGACAGCTTCCCGGAGCGCTGGCTGCCTGGTGGCAGGGCGTGTATGCGGGGCGGTCTGCTGTCGTGAGGTGACCAGGTGGCTGCTGCCGTCCGGTCGCCATCGGGTTAGCCGGCTGTCACGGAGGCGGCTACTCACACCAGGTCCTGACGTCACTGCGAACCCCGTGGTGCTGCGCGACGGCCGCACCCCCGCCTCACCACCAGTGTGCTTCGCACGGTGCCGGGCCGCCCGGTGACGCCGCGGTCACCGGCTCGCCCGGCCGGCAGCACACCACCGCCGGCCGGGCACCGCCTCAGCAGGCGTCGTACTTCCAGTCGCCCCGCTCCTTCAGCCACGGCTGCTCCTGGCCGAAATCCGGAACGCCCTCGACCTCGTACTCCACGAGGACCCGGCCGTCCTCCGTGCCCACCGTCTCCCCGCGCACCTTGACACCGGTGGCGCGCCGCGGCCCGTGCTTCTCGGCGGCCTGCGCCACTGCGGCCTCGTACGCGGTGCCACCGTGCTCGGCGGCGTGGTCGTCCCCGCCCTTCTCATCGGCGTGGCCGTGGGCCTCCCCCTCCTCGCCCTCGGCCGCGTGGTCCATCTCGTCGTCGACCACGCCCCGGCAGCGCTCCGAGAGCATTCCGAACGTGGTCGCCGCGTCTCCGCCGAAGTAGGCGGCGGTGTACTTCTCCACCGCCTCGGTCAGCGCGGCGTCCGCGTCCTTCAGTGGCGGCGTCCGCTCCTGCGAAGACCCGTTCTCCCTACCGCCGCTCGAGGACTCGTCGGCCGAACATCCGGTGAGGGTGAGAAACGCGGCGGCCACGCTCGCCGACAGGATGACGCACACGCGCATGATTCTCTCCGTGACAGGTACGTGGGCCGATGGCGGAACGGAAGATCCGGAGGGCATGCTGCCACACGGAGCGGCCGGCCGCAGGAGGCGGATTCCGCGCAAATCCCTTGCGCCAGAAGTGTTCTGCACACATCGCCGCGCCCAGGGTCCGGGCCGTCTGGGACCAGGTCACCGGCGTCGCCGGCCTGCCTGCCGCAGCCTGAGCCCGGAGCCGGACCCCGGTCCCACCACACCCGACACACCGTCAGGCACTCACATACTCAACAACGTGACAACGCCTTGCTGGTGGCTGGCCATGTGGGCCGGGCTCGTCGCTGACTGGGAGTGGTATTTCGTGGCCTGGCGGCTGTCATGCCGACGGCCCATCGCAGCTGACGCCGGTCACTTCGCATCCCGCTCTGGCAAGGGTGAGTAGCGGGTGGGCCCAGGTGTTTGGCCTTCTGGGGGGTAGTCGCAGTCGAGGCTGGAGATCTCGTAGTCCTCGTTCTTGTTCTGTTCCTGGTCAACGACCACCGCTGCGGTGCAGACGCGGCCGTGCTCGTCGGTGAACGTGACGATCTCGCTGTAATCCGTTGGGGCGTTACATCCCGTCAGCAGGAGCGCCGCCGTCCCGGCGGCTATCGCAACGCCAAGCCCGTATAACCGTTTCATCCCTTGCCCCTCCACGTCCGCTTCGCCGTCCAATCCGGTTGCCGCGCTCCACAACGTAGCCGTCAACGACGGTCCGGTCACCGTGTCCAGTGCATGCCGATGGCGGAGAGTAGCTCGATCCGTTCCGGGGTGGGTGTGGCGGCTCTGCTCCGCTGGTTCCCGATCCACGTCCCGAGCCGGAGCTCTCGCTCTTCCTCTGTTCCTGGTCCTCGCCGATCTTGCCTGTCAACGGTCTTCTTGGACCAGAAGGCCGTTGACACACCTGGGCGTCGCTTTCGTACCTCTGTGGTGTGGGGTTGTTCTTCAGGGCCTTGTCCCGGGCTCGTTGTTGGGTGGGGTGTCGGGGGTGTGGTCCTGGAGGGTCGCGGTTGTGGTGAGGAGGCGTTCCCAGGTGCGGGGGGTGTTTCCGTGGTGTGCGGTGAGTTCGGCGGCGATGCGGCTTTTTGGCCTCGCACGCCGGCGGCGCAGGCCGTTCGCGGAGGCCTGGCCGAACGTGGCGGACCAGCAGCGGACGGTCTCGTGGGAGACGAGGACGCCGCGCTGGAGCATCAGCTCCTCGACCTCGCGGAAGCCGAGGGGGAAGCGGAAGTGCAGCCACACGCAGTGCGCGATGACCTCCACCGGGTACCGGTGCCCCGGGTGCGACGGCGGCGCGCTGTCCACGGGCGCCCCCTCCCCGGCATGACCAACCAGAAGATCATCCCACCCGGTCAGTCAACGGGACCGTGCCTTGCAGTAGTTTGCCCTGCGACGGCGGGGCGTCCGGTCCGGGGAACGCCAGGGGCGATGAGGGGAACCGCTCCTCGGTGCCGCGTGTCTGTATCAGGCGAACTGGCGCGGTGCGGTGCCTTCAACCATGCGGCCGGGCTTGCCGTCACCGCTACGCCGTGCGGTAAACATTTTCGGGGAGATGAACGTGATGCAAGGGCAGTTCCAATTCCATGCCGTTTGCGGCCACGCCATGGCGGTGTCGGCCGCTCAGGCGGGCACCTATGTCCGTTGTCCGTCCTGCCATCAGGTCACGGCCGTCCCTCAGCCGGCCGTCCCCTATGCCGCCTCCATCGGCCCGGCCGTCCCGGTCGGCTCGTATCGGGAGTCCGTCTCCCTCAAGGTGCTGTATCTGGCGGCGCTCCTCGTAGGCTTGACCACTGCCGCGGTCATTTACCTGGTCATGTTCGACGACTTTGCGGAAGAGCAACTGGTCGGTGTCACGCCGCTCTGGTTCTTCCCGATCGTCTTCGGCCTGTACGGGTTTGTCTCCCAGCGGCTCATCCGTCACCTTGTGGAAGGCAGAGCCGCGACGGTTTCGGATGCCGCGCGGATGGCGATCGAGGTGGGCCGTTTCTGGGCAGCACTCGTACTGTTCCCTTTCCTGGTGCTGAAGTGGCGCAATTCGCTTCTGGTCTCCCTCGTCGCGTCGTTGTTCTGGGCCCTCCTGCTGTGGCTTTTCTTCGCCCTGGTCTTTCCCCAACTGTGAGGCCCCAACTGTGAGGCGGTCGGCGGGACGGGACGATCGGGAGCGGGGCCGTTGGGGGACGCAGGGGAGGAACGGCAAAGGGTGCGGCTCCTTCCGAGGGAAAGTCGTTGATCAGGCGTCGAGTTGGTAGTGGTGCTGGTCGGGGTAGGTGCGC
>NZ_JAESIF010000133.1:0-8573 GCF_016757295.1 Streptomyces sp. M2CJ-2
AAGCCCGGGGTGGTGCCGAGCATCGCGGCGGCCCGGCCCATGGTGTAGGCGGGGTAGTCGTCGTCATCGAGACGGTTGAACGAGTCGTCTGCTGTCACTTGCACCTCTCGGTAAAACGCGGGGAGGGGCCCTGGTGCCAATGGCACCAGGGCCCCGAAGGAACTACTACACCATCTGCCGGCCCTGATCCTGCGCCGGCCTCCTGTGTCCGCAGACCCGACCGAGATGCTGCCGGGGGTGCGGGGATCGCGGTTGCCTGACCGGAGACCACCTCACTATCGATGTCCTGCGGTACCCGGGCCCAAGACGTCCGCCCGGGCGATCCTGATGGCGCTCGGCTCCTCCGTTCTTCCCTCTGGGATCAATCACTTACCTACTGCTGGTACTGCTCTCCTGCGTACTGCTGGTGGCCTGTGACAGCGCCACTCTCCGGCAGCCGGCCCCGTCGCCCGTCCTGCGTCTGCTCTGGCCTGGAACCCCACTGCCGAACCTCCCGGTGCGCGCGTCCGCAGCCGACGCCTTCACCGAGGTACTGCTCACTGACTTCACTGCGGGGTCCTGCTCACGGCGGCCCCTGATCACTGCGGGCCACCCGGTCCGGTCGTCAGTCCCGTCGCCCGTCCTGCAACCGCTCTGGCTCCGGAACTCCACCACCGCACCGTCCTGCGCACTGCAACTGCGGGCACTGCGGCCCGGCAGTTCGTCTCTGCCGGGCCCTGTTGATCTCGGCTACGAGAAAAACCATAACCACACCACCACCCAATGTCTACTGCGGCCGCCATAGATTTCCGCGTGTTCGCCGGTGAGGTAATCGGGCCCTGCCGGGTTCAGGGGGCACCGGGCCGGGCCCAAGCACCGGGCAGGCAGGACCGGGCATTGACGAGCCAGCGACCAGGGTGAACCTGCTGGACACGATGTGCGTCGACGCCACGACCATCCGCTCCGCGACCGCGGTCGCCGACGCGCGCGAGACCACCCGGGCCTTCCGCAAAGCCCTCTGGTGGCCGGCCGTCGACTCAGAAGCGGCCGACACCGTCGTCCTGGTCGTCTCCGAACTCGTCACCAACGCCCTGCTCCCCGGCGGCGGCACCTTCACCCTCCGCCTGACCGCCCACCGCGACCTCATCGAGGTGGTCGTCGACGACTCCAGCTCGCAGGTGCCGCGCACGCGCGCCCCCGACCTGAACGGCGGCACCGGAGGCTTCGGCTGGGCCGAAGACAGGCAAGGAGCGGTTCGACGCCGAGTTCGTCAAGGCGGTCAAGGGCACCGATATCAAGGCGCGTCCCCCCAGGGAGAAGACCACCACGGCCGCGAAGCGGCTGACCAAGGCGGCAGCCCACAAGCTGATCGGTGCCCTGGTCGCCTCCTGACGCCGTCAGCCCTCCACGCCGTCCTCATCGTCATCGAGCCCGGAGGCGTCCGGGTCCCGCAGCGGGCGCAGGGTGCCGCCCGCCGACTGGGTGGCGGTGAAGCTGTAGCGGCCCAGGGCGTTCAAATTCTTGTGCTTGAGCGGGGACAACCGGGCCACGTCCTCGTCGCTGATCTCGGGGCCCTCGGCGCGGAGCTGGGCGACGGCGGCGGCCGGGGAGTCGGCCGGGTGCTCCCAGTGTGGGGCGGCGTCCAGTTCGGCGGCGCCGTGCTCGTCCCCGGGCACGACGGCGGGTTCGGCCGGACAGCACCGCGGCGTCGGCGGCGTCGGTCAGGCGGCCGTACCGGGCGTCCTCGTCGGGGTCCTCGAACTCCGGGAGGTTCCAGATCTTCAGCTGCTGGGCCAGGTCGTCCGGGAGGCCCTGCGGGATGGCGTCGGTCGCAGCACGAGGGCGTAGACGGCTCGTCGGCCGGGGGCCGGGGCCACGACCCGGGTGGCGAATCCGTAGCGGTACAGGCCCTTCAGGTCGTCTCGAAGCCGGTCCTCCCCTACGCCGAACTGCCAGGCGTAGCGGGCGGCCAGCGTCATGCCTTCGTCCGTGCGGCCGGTGCCCCACTGGCCGACATCCCACCATGCGGGCGAGGCAAATTCCTTGGGGCGTCAGGGGAGGAGAGCTGACGAGAGTCTTGCCAGGCGTCGCTGGACGTCTTCGCGGGCGCCACTCTTTCCGGGGACCTGCGTGCACAATGTCGACGGCTCGGTGCCCAACTCGCGTGCTCTGGAGGGTTCGGTGACGCGGTGCCAGGCATGGTGGACGCGGTCGACGGCGACGACGTCCGGGTGGTCTTCGGGCTGTCCGGCGGTCAGGCGCACCACGGCGCCGCGTAGCCAGGGGGTTGCGTCGGGGAGGTGGGCCACGACCTGTTCAGTGGCTGGACGCGACTCCCCGGATTGAAGCCCCGTCCCCCGGCGACATCGACCCGGCAGTAGTGGCCGCGGACGCCGAAGCGACCCCCGCAGTGGAATTGCCGGGGGTCGCTCGTACTACAAGATGTGCCGAGCTGCCGTTGCCCCGTTCCTAGCCGCCGGTAGCACTAGGAAGGTCGCAGCCGAAGGACTTCAGCGGATGACCTGAACGTTCGCGTTGAACGAGCCGTTGCCGTTTCCCGGGACGTCGTCGTTGATTCGCAGGTAGAGGTACGTGCCGCTGCCGGTGTACAGGAAGCTCGTGCCGGTTCCGACGTATCTGTAGCGGCCGTCGGCTCGTGACAGCAGCGAGTAGGCGCGGGCGCTCGGCATGGGGAACTTCGGGTCTTGGGCCGTGTTGGTCCAGCCCTGGGGGCCGTTGTTGCCGGTGAACCAGACACCTGCCCAGATCGAGCCCTGGGCGCCGATCTGAACCGTGTCGCCATACTGGAGGAAGCAACCGGTGTAGACGTCCCAGTCCGACTCACGCACCTCGACGTTCTGGTTGCAGGCGACGGTTGAGGCATTGGCGGCTGTGGGGCTGACGATGCCCGCCCCGAGGGCGGCCAGCAGTACGGTCGCGGTGGAGATGACGCGCTTGAACAGGATCATGGCTGATCTTCCCCCCTGATTCGGACGATCTTGGTGTCGTCACTGGAGGATTCATGGTGGGGGTGAGAGGCGGTCGGCACCAGCGTTCTCGCAAATTCTCAGCTTGCCGCTCAGCCCACGTCGTAGATTCTGCGTAGCCATCTCGCACGTGTGTCGGGGTTCGGGGAGTATCCGAGCGGGGATGACCGCTACGCCTCCCCCTGGCCGACGGACAGCACAACCTCACGCCCCTTCCCCGACTACCGGCGCAAAGCGCAGTTCACAGACCTCTGCGCAGGTCGAAGCAGACAGCCGGCGGAGGAAAGTTCACCGCCTCGCACGCACCCGACCCGCGCGCGCCTCGGGGCCCGCCGCCGCCCACGGCGATCCCGGTGAGGAAGAACGACGCGCGCCGGGCGAGAATCCGGCATGACCGCCCGCCGCCCGCCGGGCACCGGACCGACCCGCACCGCCACCGAAGCGGAGCTGCCGCCCGCGCCACGCGCCCCGCTCGCCGCCGAACGCCTGCCCACCGCCCCGGCCGCCGGCGACCCGATGCCCGCACGCCCAATCACCGGGCGCCGAACCCTGGGCGCCGGCCCCGGCGGTGATCCGCAACCACCCACCGCCGAAGGCACAGCTGCGCAGCCTCCCACAGTCTGACGGCACGACCCGGCCCTACAGGTCGAACTCCAGGTGCTCCACATCAGTGAACTCCACCTCCAGGCCGTGGGCGCGGCGGCCACCATCCCGGAAGTACATCTCGCCAAGGCCCTCGGCGGCGATGTCGCGCAGCTGCTGCTCGCCGGCGCCGGCGTCCTGGGCGGCGAAGAGGCGGGCCGCGTACTGCGGGGCCAGGGCGAGGGTCAGATGCCGGATGCGGGCGTCGTCGGTGGTGCCGGGCGCGGCGGTGAAGCCGAACCGGGCGCGGGTGTCAACGACCAGGCCCGTGCTGGTGGCCGCCTGGCGGCGGGCTTGGGCGCGGATGCGGGGCTGCCAGCGGGCGCGGACCGCGTCCTCCAGCCGTTGGGCGAGGTCCGGGCGGGGCCGGCGGATCTGGTCCTTCACGTATCCGCTCGACGGTGCGCTGGGTGACGCCGAGGGCGTCGGCCACCGCGCGGGTGCCCTTGAGCTGCCTGACCAGGTAACGCATCTGCGCCAACCGACTTGGGGATGGGGCGGGTGAACGCTCCTTGTACGGACCGCTCGAGACCGTCTCTGTTCTCCCTGATCCACACCCCCGAGCACACTAATCACTCGCCGGCCAGTGGATCAGAACTCACGAAACTGAGACAGCGTTACCCCTCACGTGATAACACCCCCACGACAGCGATACCCCACGGATCTCTCACATCCAAGACAGTGGCCCCACGCCCCTAAACCGCCACCCACCAGCAACAACACACCCAGACCCCACTGTCACTCACTCCACTGTCCCGAAACCGAGAGATCGCACAAAGACCTCACCCGGACCGGCCAATGATCACGACTCGATACGCGCCCTAGGCCGCAGTCCCCGGCCCTGCCTCCCTCGGGTCCCCCAGTGGCCGCGTCAACCCGTCGTCCGCGGCCGTCCGCCGGGCCGGCTCTGTCGCGTCCAGCTCCCAGTGGTGCCGGCACTCCTCGCAGCGGACCCCGTCCACCAGCACCTCGGTCTCCCCGTTCGGGCAGTCCGTGCCGTCCCCACGACCCACGCACGCCTGTTCTCTGGTGTCCTCCATGGTTCGACCGTGCGCCGCGCCCACGGCGGCCGGGAGAGTGCCTGCGGGGGCGCACAGGTGCTCACACCCGGCACGACGCCTCAGCACCCGTCAACCGTCCCAGGTCGGGGCTGTCATGGATGTGACATCCCCTCGTTTGCGGCTGCTGACAGCGTTCTTACCGGCACCCCGACTGGTCACGAATTGACGCTCACCGTTGTGGTTCCCAGGCTGGTATGAGGGGCCGGCGAAAGGGACCGTGGTCGTGAGTGGTGGGCAGAGTGAACTTCCCCGGTTGCTGGCGGCAGCGGAGACGGCCGCGCCGGTGGAGGCCGTCGACGTGGTCGCCGAGGACCTGCGGCGGCGTCTCGAGGCCACGAAGGTCTCCTTCCTTATCGTGGACCTGACAGGGAGGGCGGTGGCACGGCTGTCCACCACTGATGCCGCGGAGGGTGGGCGGGAAGCGGAGCGGATCCCCCTGCTCGGCAGTGTCTACGAGCAGGTGATCCGTACCCAGCGGCTGTACCAGGAGGAGACCGGCCGGGGACAGCGGGTGATCGTGCCGGTCACCAACCGGGGAGATGCCATCGGGCTGCTGGAACTGCTCCTTCCGGCCGCCCCCGGCGGGGACGTCCTCGATGCGGTCGGGGAAGCCGCCCACGTCCTGGCCTATATCGTGATCGCCAACGGGCGCTTCACCGACCTCTACATCTGGGGCAAACGCTCCCGGCCCCCCACCTTGGCAGCAGAGATCCAGTACCAGCTGCTGCCCCCGTCACTGTCGTGCGAGGCTGCACAGTTCACCCTGTGCGGGAGCCTGGAACCCTCCGAGAACCTCAGCGGCGACACCTTCGACTACACCCTGGACCGCGACACCCTGCACGTGTCGGTGACCGACCCCATGGGCCACGACATCGACGCCGCGCTGGCCGCCACGGTCCTGGTGGGCGCCCTGCGCGGCGCCCGCCGTGCAGGAGCCGGCCTGGCCGAGCAGGCCCACCGGGCCGACCAGGCCCTGGCCGACCACGACCACGATCACGCCACCGGGCAGCTGCTGCGCATCGACCTGAACACCGGGCAGGCCCGGCTCGTCAACGCCGGCCATCCCTGGCCACTGCGCATGCGTGAGGGGGCCGCGGAGATGATCACCTGCGAAGTGGACCACCCCTTCGGGCTGTCCGCGCTCGCGCCCCACCCCTATCGGGTTCAGGACATCGATCTGCGCCCCGGTGACCGTCTGCTCATGCTGACCGACGGCATGCTCGAACGTCATGGAGAGAAGGTCGACCTGCCCGCTCTGCTGGAGCACACCCGGGACCTGCACCCGCGGGAGGCCGCGCTGATGCTGACGTCCGCGGTACGGGACGCCGCCGGCGGCCGGCTCGCAGACGATGCCACCGTGATGTGCCTGGACTGGCACGGCCCCCAGGAGCCCCAGCGGCATGCCAGCTCCGGCGCGGACACCCAGCAAGCCTCAGCCGGCCGCACGAAGCAGTGGCCGTGACCAGGGCGCTTTCCTGGACGGTGGATTTTCGGTTCAGGCGGCCGGTGAGTAGCTCTCGCTCGTCGGGGCATCGCCTCTGAGCACCGTGAAGTCGACGTCCAGGCGCGGGTCATACGCCTCGGGTTGGATGCCGAGCTCGTGGGTGGAGTACTCGCCGAACCGGCCCCGGGCTCCTACCTGGCCCCGGAATCCCAGCTCGGACACCAGGGGACAACTAACCAGCCGGTAGCCAGGGCGAATCGGACGTGACGCCACGACCGCCGTATGCCGACCTGCGGAAACGACCCCAGGGGCCCGGGGATCCCCGGGCCTATCTCGGACGCCAACCGCAAGGTACGGGGCGACGCAGGCTCAGCCCCAGGGGTGATCCTCCAGGCTGCCGAGAAGCCGCTGGATCGACGCCATGTCCCGGCGGATCGCCTCCGTCCAGGGCGTCACGTCCTTGCGGTGCTCCGCCACGGGGTCCATCCACTCGTCGTCCGGGGACAGCTTGTCGAAGGCAAGGGAGTCGTTCGGGTTATCCCGCCACTCGGCGGTCGCCTCGCCGTCCCCCAGGCCATGAACCACCGGTCTTCGCCGGGCCATTTGATGGCGATGGCCTGCTCGTACCGATGAATGCGGATCTGCGGGTGCCGACTCTCCGGCTGCTCTTGTGTCACGCCGCATCATCATGCCGCTCGTACCTTGCGGCTGGTGGCCGAGGTAGGAGTTCGGGGCCAGGACGGAGCGGTGCGCTCGCACGGGGCGCCGCTGACCTTCCTGTAGATCCTGATGCCTGCCTCCTCGAACCGACCGCCCGACGACGAACCGACCCCCGGACCTGCGGATCCTGCCGGTGCTGCGCTGCACGTTCATCTGGCCGCGCCGACACGGTGGTCGGTGTACCGGGCGCACCTGCAGGCGGCCGACGGCCTCACCCCGTCTGTGCCGGACTCCCCACCGGAGAGCAGCCTTCGACCACAACCCCGGTGCTTCCTGGCGCGACCGGTCCGAACCACGACGATGCAGGCCCGCGTCGGCGAGTGCCGTGGGAAGCGAGGTCTGGGGGTCGGCGAAGACCCCCAGTGCCCACGCGCCCCGGCCACAGGTCTGTACGCCAGCCCCAACCAACCGACTGCCGGGCGCTAGCCGAAGGTGATCAATGCGTCACCTGCTGTCAGTGGCGGCTGCTTTGATGGGCGGTTGCGCCGGTGCGGCGCGTTGCCCAGGGGAGGGGAGGCACGTCGTGGTGCAGGTAGGGGAGTACGAACGGGCGGACGGCACGAAGGTCAGGGCGCACTCGCGGTGGCACCCGGGGGCACGGCGGGAGCTGACCATCTTCGCCGTGGTGGCCCTGGCCGTCGTCGGCTTCGGCAGCAGCGGCGGCGGAACGGCCGGCGGCGCCGGGGCGGGCGAGCGGTTACTCCGGCCGCAGCAGAGCGGGGTGTACCCGGTGCACTTCCCCGGCTGGGAGAAGTCCGCGCCGCGGCCGACACCGACGGTGTCGTACCCGATCCGGTGGGACCGCAGCCAGTAGAGCGGCTCCACACAGACAGAGCAGGGTCCCGGATTCGTCCAGGGCCCTGCTCGCGTCGGGTGGTTCAGCGCCTCGGGAGTTCGTACGCAAGAAGCGGGTGAACCACCCACTTCCAGGTCTCGCCGTCCAGCGTGGGCACGACGACGGTGTCCTCGTCCAGGTGCTCGGCGCTGGCCCTTGCGATCGTCTTGAGCAGGTCGAGGCCGAATCCGGGAGGGAGCTTCGGTCGGCCGCTGACGTGCAGGACCGTTACTCTTCCCTCCGCCCCGATCCGCAGCGCGTCCACCGTCTCGTTGGTAGAGCGCACATGCTCGATGGCGTCGGCACGGAACACTTCAGTCATCAGGGCCGAACTGTCGTAGAGCACCCATACGTGCGCCACGGTCCCCTCCTCGGGCTCAACGTCGTGATCAGGCCCATCATGGGCGACAGCCTGCGGGCGCCGGGCCGGTACAGTCGAAAGGGCGTCCGCAGTCAGCTCGAATGGCTGCGGGCGCCCTCTCGTGTGCCGGACGGTCAGCGGTCGACGACGTCCTTGTCGAGGTCGCGGTGAGGCGCTGTCACGTTGTTGAGTGTGCGAGTGCCTAACGGCGTGTCGGGTGTGGTGGGGCCGGGTCCCGACTCCGTGCTCAGGCCGCGGCAGCAGGCCGGCGACGCCGGTGACCTGGTCCCAGATCGCGAAGCGGACGGTCATCTCGGTGCGGTAGTGGGCGGCGGTCATCAGGTGGCGGCGGGGTCGGAAGTAGGGTGAGATGCCGCTGAACGCGGACAGGAACCGCTGAGCCCAGCCGACGCTACGGAAGCCTTTCATGGCGCGTTCGCGCTGCCTCGTCGGCTGGTGGCTGTTCTCGGCCCGGTTGTTCAGGCCCTTGTGCGAGCGGTGTTCCACCGAGGGCATGACCTCGCGGTGCGCCGCGCCGTAGGAG
>NZ_JAESIF010000134.1:0-8290 GCF_016757295.1 Streptomyces sp. M2CJ-2
CCAGGTCGTGGCCGGGCTGCAGTTCCTGCTGGCCTGCTGGGCCGGGACGTGCCCGACCTGCCGAAGATCCCTGAAGCCGACCCGACATGCCGAACCCGCCCCAACCTAACCAAGCCCTACTAGAAGGCCACTGAAAATCTTGTGGAGGGGCCGCCGAACGAGTCCCTATCGAATCCGGGGAGCAGTTCAGTCTTGGCCGTTCCAGGACCGCCAGAGCGCCGCGTACGGCTCCTCCGCGACGGCGAGTTGAGCAGCCGTGTCGAGCGCAGGATGCGAGGCAGCAGGCCGACCGGGGCCAGGCTGTCACGGATGTGCGCGGCGCCCGTCGGCCCGGTGGTGGTTCTGGTCAGCCGGGTCGCCAGCGCGTGCGGGTTGTCCGTACTCAGTGAGGCGTGGTGGCCGAGACGCATCACGCCTCGGCCGCAGGAACCGGCTTCAGCCGACGGAGCTGGGGAGGGAAACGATCAGTCTCAGCTGCTGCTTGTCAGAGGTGTCGAACTGGATCTTCTGCTGCCCCTTGCTGGCGGTGGTGCCGCCCGCGGGGACCTTCCATCCGGCAGCGGAGAGCCGGTCCGCGTAGGTCTTGGAAGTGACCAGCGAATCCTTCTCGTTCGCGGCCTTGCCGTAGACGAAGACGAGCGTGTCGTCGGTCTGGCTGGCGACGCCGCGCAGCTGCACGTTCGGCGGAAGCGGCGGGGCCGCGTCGGGGTAGGTGAGGGATATCTGCAGGGTGTCGCCGTCCACCCCGATGTTCACGATCTGCTTTCCTCGGGACATCGGGCCGTCGTGGGTCTCGTACCCGTTCTGCATGAGCTGCTTCACGTACGTGTTCTCGGCCTCTTTCACGGGCCCGTTCGGCTTGTAGCGCAGCATGAGGACGTTTCCCTCCGGAGCCTCGGCGCTGGTCACCTTCGCCCCCTCGGGCAGGGGCAGCGCCACCTGCTGCGAGTTGTCCGCCGTGCCGCCGGAAGAACCGGAGTCCTCGCTGCCGCCCTTCCCGGTGGCGCTGCCGCCCCCGGCAGAGTCGGCCGACGAGCCGTCTTTCCCGCCGCTGTCGCCCTTCGAGGCGCCCGCGTCCTGTGCGCTTGATGCAGAGCCCTCCGACTTACTCTGGGAGCCGCTCCCTTCGCTCTGGCACGCCGACATGGAAACAACCAGTGTCGTCGTCAGCAGAACTGCAGACAGAGCGGTTCGAGTGTTCAGTCGCACGGTGGAATAACTCCCTTATTGATGCTTCTGCCGGATTTTCCGGGACAGGATGTTTTGACCCCGAGCGGGACAAGTTCTTTTGACTCCGGAAGAACTTCGACCGCCGGGCTGGTGGCGGGATGACGCCCAGGTACGGGCCAGCACACGGACCGAGCGGCTCCTCGGCGTTGATCAACCTAGGCGGACCGGTAGGCCTGCGACCAGCAGGGAAGCTGTCCTCCAGTGGTCATGTCCCCTTCGGGACAGGACACGTCAAAGGCATGCGAAAGTAGGGGAGTTGATCAAAAGCAGGTGGTCGGGTGGCGCGGCGACGGGTCGTACCGCCCAGGGGAGGGGGGGCTCGGGTGCTGTCCGGTCTGGGACTCGACGAGACGTGCGGCGCGGTGTACCAGGCGGTGCTCTTCTCGCCGGGAGGTGCGACTCCTGACGGGATTGCCGCGGATCTGCGAGTGCCGGTGGCGGACGTGTGCGACGGGCTCGCACGGTTGCGGGCGCTGGGACTCGTCCGCCCCCTTGTCGAGGCGGCGGGCGCCTTCCGGGCCGTGAGCCCGGCCGTGGGGTTCGCGCCGTTGATCGCCCGGGCCGAGGCGGAGGCGTCCGCCCGCTCGCGCGCCGTGGTGGCGGCCCGTGCCCACGTGGAGGAGCTGGCATCCCGTTTCGGAACGGCACCGCACGACCGGGGCCGCGACTTTGCGGTGCTCCTGGGCGAGGCCGAGGCGTGGGAGGCCGTGCAGCAGGTGGCCGAGGACGTGAAGACCTGCGTGCGGCTGTTTGCCGCGGCCGGTCCGGCACCCGGCCTGGCCGCCGAAACCTACGAGCCCGCATACCGGCTGGCGGTGCGTGCGGTGGAGCAAGGTGCGGAGGTACGGCTCATCGTCCTGGACTCGGTCCGGTCGACGCCCGACGTGCTGGAGGGCGTGCGCTGGATGAACGCCAAGGGCGTGACCGTCCGGAGTGTGCCGACGCTTCCCGCCTGGATGTTCGTAGTCGACGACTCCTACACGCTCATGGCCCTCGACCCGGCAGACCACCGTGCCGGTGCCCTCACCTTCCGCGCCCCGGGGCCGATGGCCGCGGCACGGGACCTCTTCGACCGCCGCTGGGCCGCCGGGTGCTGCCTCAGTGAGGATCCCGAGCCGGCCGACGAGAGGCCGACGGCCCAGCAGAACGAGGTCCTGCGGATGCTCGCCGAAGGCGCGAAGGACGAGGCGGTCGCCCGGTGCATGAGCGTCTCCACCCGGACGGTGCGGCGGCTCATCGCCGACATCGGCGAACGGCTCGGCGCCGAATCACGGTTCCAGATCGCCGTCCGCGCCACGGAGCGGGGTTGGCTGAGCTGACTCGCCCACCAGCACGCCCCCCGCGGTCCACCAGCGGACGTGACCGCCGGGGGGCAGGTGCGGCCTCTCGGCTTCATGTCGGCAGACCACCTGGGGGTCTATCGCCTCATGACAGTGGAATCCGGTACCGGTGTCACCCCGGTGTCAGCGGCGGACCGTCACATACCCCACCGTGACCAGCGGGAAAGACGGCGGGAAGCAGCCGCTGGCGACTGCCGACCACTTCACTGACACGAACCCGACACATCGCAATTCCGAAGGGCACCGACAACCCGCTGGGTGCGGGTCCTACTGGCCTGCCGTGAGGCTTCGCAAGGCGCCGGCGACACGGGCCAGGGTGGCGGCGAGACCGGCAGTGGTGTCCAGGAAGACCTGTCCCCGAGAGGTAGACGCCTCCTGCCCGGCCCCGTCAGGGGCCGGGCAGAAGGGATCTCTTATGGTGAGGAAGGCCTACTCGCCCGGGTTCAAGGCGGACGCGGTCGCACCGTACCTGGCGGACCCGGGCCACACCCTCGAGGGCATCGGCAAGGATCTGGAGACCATCCGGGAGGACCGGCCGGGCCCACCGTGTCCGGGGCCCGTCAGCGACGCGGGTGGAAGACGAACCGCCGTCCGGGGCCGTCCACGGGCAGCGCGAACCCTCCGACCTCCGGCAACGACAGGAACGGGATCTCGGTGGCCTCGGGCAGCACCTGGATCTTCCCGGTGTCGAGCGGAACCGCGACGGGCACGTTCCCGGACGCCGCGTCGCCGTTCCGGTAGCCGTAGGCGATGCCGTCGTCGCCGACGGACACCAGGTGGACGCCCCGGTCGTCGTCGCTCATCCCGCCCGACTGGTCGTCCTGCTCGACGAGGCAGTGCGCCTTGTCCTGCTCGAAGTCCAGGGCGAGGGTGCCCGCGACGGCGTAGCGGCCGTTCGGCGACAGGGCGGACTGGGAGGGGACGTTCTGCGGCCCGGCCCCCGTGTCGCACACCGTGGACATCTCCAGTTTCCCGGACTTCAGGTCGTGCACGGCCATCACCGGTGTCGCGCCCCAGCCCGCCGCGCCCGTGGTCGGACTCCAGGAGGAGACGACGTGGTCACCGAGGATCTGCCACACACGGCCGTCGTCCTCAGGCTTGTGCTTGCGGGTGCCCGGTGGGATGGCGTCACGCGACAGCCAGGTGTCGCCGACACCGAAGCTGCCTATGCTGCGCTCGACCAGTGGGCCGTCGGGGGAGAGCCCGGCCACCTTGCCCCGGCAGCTGTCCCACCCCTTGTTCTCGCAGATGGGGGGAAGTTCCACCTGGTCGTCCTCGTACGTCTGGACACGGTTGTCCGAGATGTCGATCGTCGCGGAGTCCCTACCGGCCGACCACGGAGGGGTCCAGCGGACCACGACCCCGTTCCCTCCGTCGTGCACCACCCGGCCGCTGTCGGCGTCCGCCGGGACGGTGACGGCGGGGGCGGGGGCGACCTCCTTCCCGGAGGAGTCGGCCGGGTAGAAGACGAGGGAGAACGCACCTGGCTTCTCGTCGGAGGCACCCTCGCCGGAGGCGTCACCAGAGGCGTTACCGGGGGCGGTCTCGTTCTTGCCGTACGCCCAGAGAGCGACGTACTCCCGGCCGTCCTCGTCCACGACGAGGAGCTGCGGGGCCGGCTGGGGCGTCGCGTCGGCCTTCCCACTGTCCGTCGGGGCCGGCGGCTGCCACTCCCGGCTGCTCCACCGGAGCTCGCCGGTGGCCGCGTCGCGGGCCTCGACGACGTAGCCCTGGCCCTTGCGCTGCAGGAAGGCGACGATGCCGGCCTTGGGTGCGGCCCCCACCGGCGGGTGGGAGGCCACCTCCGAGTTCTCCTTCGGCAGCCAGTCGAGGGACGCGTGCCAGCCCTTGGAGGTGTCGAAGTTCTCCGGTGCCTTCACCGACGGCTTCGGGGATGCGGAAACCTCCGGGGAGGAACCGTCCGAGCCGCTCTCCCCCGCCGTACCACCGCTGCCACAAGCCGCCAACAGCCCGGCCGCCACCGCAGTGGCGACCGCCCATCTCACGGTCTTCATCGTGCCCCTTTTTTCGGCCGCGGGAAGCGGACGGACCGCTACACACCCGCACGCACAAGATCGTCAAAAAGCCAGAGAGTACAGCAGGCTTTTGAAGCGGATGTCACAACCACGTATCAGGTGGGCGAAAAGACGATCGTGTGACCCACGGTGCACGCGGCTTCGGCCCGGGCGCCGGTGGGGCACCCGGTGCGATCTCTCGGCTTCATGTCAGCGAACCACCTGGGAATACACCGCTTCCCAATGGGCTCGTTTCAACCTGAACTTGCAGGTCGCGGGGCTGGCGTGGGCGGGGGATGGTGACGGGGCGGTCACCTTCGGCCCGGCCCTGGTTGGGGTAGCGGACCAGCAGGTTGGCGCTGCCGGTGTAACCAGCTCTCGGATCTCTCGCAGCAGTTGGGGAACGGGGATGGCGGGGTCGGCCTGGCGCCGTTCGCGCAGGTGGTCGCGGTAGGGGTCGACGAGCGTAGGCCGGTGGGCAGGGGCGATGCGCAGGGCCTGCGGTTCGGGCATCCGGGCGTAGCGTTTGATGGTGTTGAGGGCCAGGCCCAGGCGGCGGGAGCAGTCGAGCAGGCTCACGCCCTGGCCGAGGAGATCGTGGATCTTGTTCCAGTGTTCGCGGGTGGTCTGCTCGCGGACTCCGCCGGGGCGGGGCGGGTTGATGGTGGCGCGGCAGCCGGTGTGGGCACGGACCTCAAGTTGGACTTTCTCGCACAGATTGCGCCAGAGATGCTGCGAATCTGCACCGGAAGGACACGCCGCGACCTGCAGCAACCTCACGAGCCGTCACCGCAAAATCTGCACCCCGAGGTCACCACCACCCCACACCGCACGGCGAACCCCCAGCTCACCGCCCTGACACCAGCGCTGGAGGGCACTGGTGTCACCACTACAGAAACCGGTGACATGGAGACGCAGATTCGCAGGTGTCCCCGCCGATCCGGCACCGACACTTCCCCGCAGGTCATCATCACGGGGACGCTGCGGGCGGCGGAGGCGGAGCACACCGGGGGGCGGTGGAAAACCCCAGACCCCGGACAGTCGGCGACGACGCATAGACGGAGCCCGCCGCCGACCCAGGGCGCCTACACGCACGACACGCCCTTGACCCAGCACAACGACATCGACGGTCACCACGCAAACGACAGGCGCCGTGCAAAAACCGCAGCTCAACCGTCCGCGACCGGTGACAGGCCATGACGCCACCCGACTGACAACCCAGTGACGCCCATCAGCCGATTTACCCGCCAAACGATAGCTCCTTTCATTGGTCTGACGATACCTAAAGGAGAAACTCCCAGAACAAAGACGCCAGGCCAGGGGAAGTAAATGACGTACCACTGATGAAGAATGCATGACGCCCATCAGTGAAGGTGCGGTCAGTCATAGGCGTTGGGGTCGGCCGTGTCGCTCCACCGGCTGAGAGCGCCGCACTGCGGGGCCGGTCTGGGCGAACGATCGATCAGGATGACCAGGGCCCGGTGAAGCTCCCGGCTGATGCAGAACATCCAGCGAGGCCCTTGTTCCCTGCTCCCGCAGGAGAGCAGGCGGATGACACGTACGGCATCCTCAACGGGGTCGTCGGCGGCAACGTGGTCCGCCGTGCCTGCCAGGAACTCGTAGTCCGCCCTGGACGTCGCCGCTTCGGCCACGGCGGACAGAGGTATCGCATGGAGGGTCTCGGGCGTGGACGGCTTGCCGGACGCGACGGCGTCAGCGGTGACCGCGCGTATGGCGAGGGCGGCGAGCGCCGTGAGTAGCCGGTCGCCACGGTCGGCATCCATGCCCCACCGGTGAAAGGTCTCGTGCCGCCTCGCTCGATGCCGTGGTTCCTGGTCCACCAGGGGCAGGACACGCCGGCTCAGAATCTTGCACTGCGGCCACACCGGTCCCAGCCCTGATGCCATGGCTTCGCCTTCCCTCGTTCAGGGCCCAGGTTCTCCCTACGCGCAGGGGACGTACAGAACCGAGCTGTAC
This sequence comes from Streptomyces sp. M2CJ-2, assembly GCF_016757295.1. Taxonomy (NCBI): domain Bacteria; kingdom Bacillati; phylum Actinomycetota; class Actinomycetes; order Kitasatosporales; family Streptomycetaceae; genus Streptomyces; species Streptomyces sp. M2CJ-2. Next base: position 6,563 of record NZ_JAESIF010000134.1, read on the forward strand.
GCGCGGCCCGTTCCAGTGGGCCCGGTGGGGGACGTGATGGGAAGGGTCCGGTGGTCGTGTTCGCCACGTATGCCTCCCTGGTGGTGTCGGCACCCAACCCCTGCCACCACGGCCCTGACCAGCGACAACACACCCCGCGCCATACCGACCGGCAACCAACTGACCCGCACCATCACCAAAAACGTCAGCCCCGGATCGGCATCCGTGTCACCACCCGAAACCCGCACGGCAACGAACTGACCTGCAGAATCCCCGTATCTCCCGCACTGACATCACGATGCCGAACCACCACCGACAAAACCCCGCAGATCATCAGCGCGGCGTGACGGTCTCCGGCGACGACCAGGGCGAGGCCCGCGCCGCGCTGGAGGGCCTGGCGGTCAAGCTCCTGCAGGCCGGGGAACGGCGCGGCCGCGGACAGGCGGTTGGCGCGGACATCGACGGACTGCGCGCCATCGCCCGCGCCTGCCCCGACACCCTCGCCGGCGACCGGGACAAGGCCCTGGTCCTCACCGGCTTCCACTACGCCTCCCGCTCCCAGGACCCGGCCGGACTGCTGACCGGCGACGTCACCCTGCACCCGCGCGGCCTGGTCGTCGCCGTGCTCACCGGCAAGACCAAGCACTCCGTGCGCAACGCGAAGATCCGCTACGCCGACGATCCCGAGATCTGCCCGGTGCGCGCGTGGACTGCCTACCGCACCCGGCTGGCCGCCGAGCACGGACAGCGGTGGGCCGACCCGTCGGCGCCGGCGTTCGTCGGCATCGACCGGTGGGGCCACATCAGTGGCGGCATGGGACCCGACTCCGTCACCCGCGCCGTCAAGCGGATCTCGGAGCGGGCCGGGGTGCCCATCGCCTGGACCGGGCACTCCCTGCGCATCGGCCTGGCCTCTGTCGCCCGCCGCAACGGCCGCGACGGCATCGCCATCGCCGACCAGGGCGGCTGGGCCCGCCACTCCCGCTCGATGCTCGGCTACATGCAGCGCGACGACGGATGGGACGACAACGCCTCCGCCGGTCTCACCTGATGTCTACGCAGGTAAGACCCGGTCAGACCCGTTGGACCCAACAGGTCTGACCGAACTCGCCGCCGCCCTACGCGGCCGGGCCGAGGAGCTGGCCCATTGGCACGACTCACTCACCAAGCTCATGGTGGACCCGAGGGTGGAGAACCAGCGCCGTCGCGAGGACCCGGACGGTCCCGCGTACGACGAGCACGGCACGGGCCCGTACTGCGGGGCCGTCGCCCGCTGAGCGCGTCGAGCTGGGAGTCGAGTTCCTGGCCGAGGGTCGAGCAGCGGGCGTACCCGATGCGGATGTCCGCGCTGGACAGGTCCGGGTCGATGGGGGCCGGCGGCGGGGTGCCCGGCCGCCATGGCCGGCCCGGGCCGCGGTCGGCGGGGGTCGGGCCTGCTGGCTGCGGTGTTGTCAGAACGGCTCTTCACCGCGGTGTGCGTTGTGGGGTTGCGTGTCCGCACGACCGGTGCGGAACACGCACGCCGTCATGCCTTCATGTTGGCCACCTTGTTGTCCCGTGCCTTCTTCACGACGGCATCGGCGCCAGAGGTCTTCTCACTCGGCCTGCTGACGTCCTCATTCTTCGAGGTGCGGGGCTTGGTGCCCTTCTGATTGCCGTGTTCCTGCACGTCATTGAGGTCTTCTCGGCAACGTAATGGTTGCGGTGCGTGACGATGCTTGGGCGGCGCGATGGTGACCTGGCGTCAGA
>NZ_JAESIF010000135.1:0-7994 GCF_016757295.1 Streptomyces sp. M2CJ-2
CCTCAACCGGCAGGGGACATTACGGGCGAACCCCCGGGACCGATCAGCTACCGAACTCCGCTGACGAATCGAGGTTCGTGCTCATCGGCGCGGCCCTGGTCATCCACTTCGGCCCGATCACCCCGTAGCGATCGCCGCGCGGCTGCATCCCCTCGCCCGTCCTGTGCTGCTCGAAAAGGCTCAATGCAGCTTTTGTTGTTCCAGCCATCTGAAGACATCGGACCTCTTGTGCTGGACCTTCGTGTTTCTGCCCCGCCCAAGCTTGTAGCCCTTGAGTCCCAGCTTTCGGGCTTCTCTGTAGACCCAGCTCTCGGACATGTTGATCATGGCTGCGAGCTCGGAAGTATCCATGAGTATGGGCTCCACGATGGAGCTGCTGCCCCCAGCAGAATGAGGCGGGGGGTCTTCGCGGAGCGGTTTCGTCCCGTGCGCATCGGAATCTCTTCTCCATTCGGTGAAGTACTCATCGGAGCCCGAGGGCCATTCGTCAAGACGGACGACCGGCTTGGTCGAGGTGGGAGAAAGATGCGGAGTATCGCCGGTTTGGCTAGCTGGGGAACTCCGGCTGTGTTCCGCGCCGCCTCGTGATGCGGCACCTTCGAAACGGGGTGCTCGGGGGCCCCGTCGGGCTTGCCTGTGAGCCCCCGGGGCTTCCGCTCCGAGCCGTAATGGACGGGCTCGGTGTGCCCCCTGTGGGGCACTTCTCGCCTGACGGAGCATCAGGAAAGTCGGCAATGGGTCAGCGTGAACCCTGCTGGAGGCTCAAGAATCTGGCAGAACATACAGGTGGTTGAAGTGTTCAACGATCCACGGCCGGCTCGTAAATGCAAACGTCTCTTATGGAGAGCAGTTCCGGGTTTCCTTGTGCTGCCCGGCCCTGGCATGGGGCTCTACCAGTCCCGTCATGCCTGTCGTCCGAAGAGGATGCCGCCGGGTTCGGGTGGTGGGGGAGTGCCCGGTTTGAGGGGCCAGGCGAGGAGCATGCCCGCGACGAAGCCGACCACGTGGGCCGCGTAGGCCACCGTTCCGGCGCCGGTGCCGCCCGCGCCGGAGGAGTAGAGCGCCTGCAGCACGAACCACAGGCCCAGCACGATCCAGGCCAGCAGGCGCAGCGGCAGGAAGATCAGGAAGGGGACGAGGACCCAGACCCGGGCCCTCGGGTAGAGGACCAGGTAGGCGCCGAGGACGCCGGCGATGGCGCCCGAGGCGCCGATCAGGGGAGTAGTGGCGTAGGAGTTCGTGAGGGCGAATCCGTATGCGGCCGCGTAGCCGCAGACCAGGTAGAACAGCAGGTACCGCAGACGGCCCATGCGATTCTCGATTGTGTTCCCGAAGATCTGAAAGTTGGGCATCAGTGCAGGTCACAGGCGTGATTGCTGAGCCCTGGTCAGCAAGTAGCCAGCAAGCGGCGAGCGGAAGGCCCCGCCTTGCTGACCGCGGGCGCGTCAGCGGGACGAGGAAACCGGGTATCGGCCCCAGGACGCGGCGGTCGACAGGCTGACGGAGCTGTACGCCGACCGGAAGAAGATGTCTCCCTCGGTGGCGGAGGCACGACGGGAACTGGGGCAGCAGACGATGGAGGAGTACGCCCAGACGTGGTTGCCTCGGCAGCGCCAGATAACCGAGTGCTCGGCCGCAAAGGCCCTGGCGAGTCACTTCAAGGCGTAGATCAACCCGGTGATCGGATCGCGGAAGCTGAATTCGGTGACACCGACCGTGGTGGAGGATTTTCTCGATCACTTGGAGGAGGAGGGGGTGGGCCGTGGACACCAGTTGAACGTCTACAGGGCCCTGTCGGCTCTCCTCCGGGATGCGTTTGAGAAGGGGGCCCTTGGACACGGGCCCCCTTCCAGGCAATGCCGTGGGACGCGGCCGGGACGTACCCGTCCGGCTCATTTCAACGGAACGGGTGCGGGCCGAACGCGGACGTGATCAACCGACGGTGACCGCGGCTCAGTACGAGGGCACCTTCAGCAGCTGGTCGCGGCGGTCCGCGATCTCCGGCTGGTAGACCTCGGTGTACCACACTTCGGGCTCGACGGGCTGCAGCGCGATCGACACGGCGCCGCCGTCGACGCCGAAGGCCTCCTGAACGGCCTCGCTGATGCGGGCGGCGAGGCGGACGCGGCGCTCGTCGTCGAGCGGGGCGGGGAAGTGCTTGACTGTCACGTGGGGCATGGTCCTGCTCCTTCTCGGGCGTCAGATGATCGAATGGCGGATGACATGGGCGAGTTCGTCCACACCCGGGTCCCGCAGGAGCCCGTAGTGGGTCGTGTCCAGGCGGACGACGGTGGACGCGCCGGCCGCGAAGGCCGGGTCGCGTTCGATGAAGGACTCCTCGTCGCCGTGGGCCACGAGGACGGTGACCGGGGCCGTGACGGGGCCGGGTGCCGGTTCCCAGCCGTACGTACGGCAGGCGACGCGGATGACCCGGCGGACCGTGGTGGGGCCGAGGTCGGGGAAGTGGCGCAGCACGAACCGCGCGAAGCTCTCCTCGTCGGTGCCCTCGCGCAGACAGGCGTCGAGCAGGGGGCCGTCGGTGCGGCCGGCGAAGACGGAGTACAGGATCGTACGGAACGTCCGGTCGCCGAAGTCGGCTCCTGCCGCCGTCCAGGACGGTGGGCCCGGCAGCCGCGGTGAACCGGGCGCGAGGAGGACCAGGCGGTCGACCTCCTCGCCCGAGTGCTCCAGACGGCGCGCGGCGGTGAAGGCGACCCGCGCGCCGAAGGAGTAGCCCCACAGCGTGTACGGGCCCTCGGGCTGCACCCGGCGCAGGGCACGTACGTCGGCCGCGGCCATCTCCTCCAGGCTGTCATGGGGGATTTCGCCCTCGTTGAGGCCGTACGCCTGGATCCCGTACAGGGTGTGGGAGTCCGGGCCCTCGGCCAGGCGGGAGGCGAGCAGCCGCAGGTTCATGGCGTAGCCGCCGAGGCCCGGCCAGCACAAGACGGGCCGGTCGCTGGTGCCGTCCGGCCGCGGGTGTGCCGCACGGTGGCCCCGGGACAGGGGTACCAGCCGGGGCGGCGGGGCCGTGTCGGCGGCGATGCGTTCGGCGAGCTGCTCCACCGTGGGCGCGGTGAACAGCACCTGCAGGGGTAGGGAACAGCCGAACTCGCGGTTGACCCGGTGCACCAGGGACACCGCGATCAGGGAGTTGCCGCCGCAGGCGAAGAAGTCGTCCCTGACGGAGATCACGTCGCGGTGCAGGGCCGCCTTCCACAGCTCGCACAGGCGGGCCTCGGCGCGGTTGCGGGGCGGTACGACGGGCCGGACGCCGCGGGCCACCGCGGTGTCCGCGAGCTCGGTGAGGTCCTGGACGTCCAGCTTGCCGTTGGCGGTGTGTGGCAGCCGCTCCAGGATCAGGATCTGGTTCGGGACCATGAACTCGGGCAGCCGGGCGGCCAGGTCGTCCTTGACCAGCTCGGCCGGGCCCTTCATGTGGACGGTGTCCTCGTACATGCCCTCGTGCGCGATCTGGTCGTCGCTTATGCGGCCGCCGACGCAGAAGTACAGGGGCCCGGTGGGCAGGCCGAGGCCTTCGAGCAGCGTGGTCATGCGGCGGGCGGCGGGCAGGTCGCGGCCCGAGCGCGAGCTGTAGCCGGCTGGCATGAAGCCGAGGCCGGCCGTGTTGTGCTGGAGGTACTGCAGGGCCCGGCCGAGGTTCACGTACTCCGGTTCGTCCCCGGGGGTGTGGACGGTGAGGGTGATGCCGAGGGACGCCCGTTGGTAGACCTGCTGGTTGATGGCGATGACGTGCCGCCTGAGCACCAGCTCGTCCGCGATCCGCTCCAGGCGGCCGGCGCGGTGGCGGTACTGGCCGGAGCGCAGGCCCGTACCGCTGCCGGGGTGGATCTGGACGTGGACGTCCACGCGGTCGCGCCACCCGGGGCGGGTGCCGGGGTCCGCCGAGGTCAGGGCGTACGAGCCGAGGCAAGGGTCGTCGTCGGCGCAGCCGCACCGGTCGCAGACCCGCGGGTCGTGGGGCAGCGTCCGCAGACCGAGGCCGTACACGGGCAGGATCTCGTCGAACAGGCCGAGCATGTGACCGGTCTCGATCTCCAGGACTTCCTGGATGTTGGTCTTGTAGACCGGTTCGATGGCGGATCTGCGGCCCACGAAGTGGAAGGTGATGCCGGGCGCCGCGTCGGTGGCGTGGGCCGGGCGGACGAGGACCAGCTGGTGGCGCAGCGGGTGGTAGTAGTACAGGCCGGGGGCGAGGCCGGGCAGGCAGCCCGTGATCTCGGCGTAGAGCTGGGTGGCGTACAGCGACCCCGGAGACGCGTAGGCGTACTTGGGCAGCAGGCGTTCGGCACTGGTGTGCGGGCCGAAGTCCCTTAGGATAGCGCCGAGTTCGGTGAGCGTGAGCTGCTCGGGGCGGCGCGGCGGGGCCGAGGGCACCACGCGGGAGAGCGCGGCGAGGATGTCCTGCTCGGTGGGTGCTCCCCCTCGTAGAAGCGGTAGGTCTTGCGGGCGAAGGCGCGACGGCGCTGTTCGGGCGTGGCCTCGGCGCCGGGCAGGTCCACGGCCCGCGCCTCCGCGAGGTCGTCGCGGACGCCCGCCGTCGACAGCTGTGCCCGGACCTGGAGCCTGGAGTCCTTCGAGATGTGATGGTCGCCGAACGTGCCCTGGTCCATGAGCGCGGCCTCGCGCGGGCTGAGTTCGAGGCAGGCGACAAGGTTCTGGAATCCAGTGCGCGGGTCGTCGCGGACCAGGACGGCTGCGTTCTTGACCCAGTCGTGCGCCTCGATTGCCAGGCGTATCTCGTCCAGCTCGATGCGGTGGCCGCGCAGCTTGACCTGGTTGTCGGCGCGGCCCGTGAACTGCACGGTGCCGTCGGCGTTCCAGTGGGCCAGGTCGCCCGTGCGGTAGAGCCGGTCGTGCGGCGCGGGGTGCGGCGACGGGACGAAGTGCTCCGCGGTCAGGTCAGGGCGGTGCAGATAGCCGCGGGCCAACTGCACTCCACTGATGTGCAGTTCACCGGTCTCGCCGGGGCCAGCCGGGCGGCCCCGGTCATCCAGGACGTGGTAGCGCAGGCCCGGTACGGGGCGGCCGATGGGCACCGACCGCGGACCGTCCTCCGGGGCGAGGGCCGCGGGGTCGACGGTGTGCGCGGAGGTGTTGATGGTGCACTCGGTGGGGCCGTAGAGGTTCACCAAGGTGCAGTGCGGCAGGGTCCTGGTGCAGTGCAGTGCGAGTTTCCGGGACAGGCTCTCACCGCCGCTGAATATCTGTTGCAGAGAAGTGCAGCGGCTCATGTCCTGGTGGTCGAGCAGCGCGGCGAGAAGGGTTGGAACGCATTGCAGCGTGGTCACCGAGTGCACCGCGATTTCGTCGATGATACGGCCCGGGTCGCGATGGGAGCCGGCCGGCGCCATCACCGTTCTGGCGCCGCATGCGGGGGCCAGGAACTCCCATTGAGCGGCGTCGAAACTGAGGGGTGTCTTCTGCAGGACGACTTTATCGGGGCCGAGCCCGTACGCGCTCTTCAGCCAGGTCATCTGATGGGCGATGGCGCGGTGCTCGATCATCACGCCCTTGGGGCGTCCGGTGCTTCCCGAGGTGTAGATGACATAGGCCAGGTCTTCCGGACCCGGTTGTGGAAGCGGAATGCTCTGCATGTTTTCGTCGAGGCTCTTCCTGAACTCCTCTACATTTCTTTCCGTGACGATGCGAACCCCGGTTCCCGCGAGTTCTCGGGCTCGGTCGAGTAGTTTCTCCTCGGTGTGCACGACCGTGATTCCGGAGTCCTCGATCATGGTGCGAATGCGTTCGTCCGGATATTCCGGCGACAGCGGCAGATAGGCGCCGCCCGAACGCAGGATGCCCCAGACCCCGACCGCCTGCTGCAGCCCCGGGCTGGTGAACAGACCGACGCAGGTGTCCTTGCCGACGCCGAGAGTGCGCAGGTGGAGTGCCAGGTAGCGAGCGGCCTCGGTCAATTCCCGGAACGTCAGGGTGTCGTTGCCGTGACCGACCGCGACGGCGTCGGGCCGGGTCCGTACCTGTGCGTCGAGCAGTTCGATCAGGTCGCCGACGCCGGCGGATTCCTCGGTTCCGGCCGATTCGATTCCGGTTTTCCCGGTGTTGTTCACCGTACTCATTTTTCCCCCATCTCCGTCCCGTCCTCCCCCTCGAGCGGAAGAAACTATGGGTTCGGAGCGCCGATCTTGGCAAGGGTCGACTCTCGGCACGACAGGATGCTGCAGCATGGGCCCTATGTCCCGATTCGGGTATTATGCATCCCCGCACTGTGTGCAGTGCGGGGACCCGAGCTATCGGCCGGGTGGCCACCGCAGCCCGCGGACCTGCAGAATTCTCTGCGTCAATGGGGGAGGGGTAGATTCATGCAGCAGAATTTACGTTCCGAAGTAACCATCGAAGATCTGCGTGCGGAACTCGACGCGATCGACAGGCAATTCCTTGAGGCCCTGCGTGCCCGCATCGAGAAGTGCGTCGAGATCGGCCACTTCAAGCGCGAGCACGGCGTTCCGATGATGCAGCCGCAGCGCATCGGTGTCGTGCAGGAGAGGGCCGCGCGGTACGGTGCTGAGCACAGCATCAGCCAGGAATTCCTGCGCGATCTCTATGACTTGATCATCGCTGAGACATGCCGCGTCGAGGACGTGGTGATCGCGGGGCGCTCATCATGAGAACACTGCTGATAGACAACTACGACTCGTTCACGTACAACCTTTACCAGCTTCTCGGCGAGGTGAACGGTCTGCCGCCGGTCGTCGTCAGGAACGGCACCGACTGGGACACGCTGGACCTCGCCGCGTACGACGCGATCGTCGTCTCGCCGGGCCCTGGACGCCCCAGCCGTAAGCGGGACTTCGGCATCAGCGCCCGCGCCATCCTGGAGAGCGGTCTGCCGGTGCTCGGCGTGTGCCTCGGCCACCAGGGCATCACGCACCTGTTCGGCGGCGAGGTCGGCCTCGCGCCGCAGCCCATGCACGGCCGTGTCTCCGCGGTGCGTCACACCGGCGTCGACATCTTCAAGGATCTGCCAAGCCCCTACGACGTCGTGCGCTACCACTCCCTGGCCGCGACCCGGCTCCCCGACGACTTGGAGGCCATCGCCTGGACCGAGGACGGCGTGGTCATGGGCGTGCGGCACACCTCGCTGCCGGTGTGGGGCGTCCAGTTCCACCCCGAGTCCATCAGCAGTGAGTACGGCCGCGAACTCCTCGCCAACTTCCGTGACCTGGCGCTGTCCCACGCAGGGAAGAAGGACGGCCGCCGTCCGCGCACCTACACCGTGCACGTGCGCACCGTGGCGACGGAGCCCGACACCGAGGCCGCCTACCGGGAGCTGTTCGCCGCCAGGGAGCACGGGTTCTGGCTGGACAGCGGTGCCGTCATCGACGGCCTGTCCCGCTTCTCCTTCCTGGGCGACGGCAGCGGCCCGCTCGCCGAGTACGTCAGTTACCGGGTCTCCGACGGCTTCGTCACCGTGCGCTCCGGCGGCACGGAGGAGATCGTCGAGCAGAGCTTCTTCGACTACCTCGACGAGCAGCTCAGACTGCGCCGGGTGCCCGTCCCGCAAGGCCTGACGTTCGAGTTCAACCTCGGATACGTCGGCTATCTCGGCTACGAACTGAAGGCCGAGGCCGGCGCGCAGGCCGTGCACAAGGCCGAGACCCCCGACGCCGGCCTGCTCTTCGCGGACCGGATGCTCGCCGTCGACCACGCCGAGGGCGTCAGCCATCTGCTCGCGCTGTCCGCCGACGGCGACGCCGCGGAGGCCGAGCGCTGGCTCGACGAGATGGAGCGGCGCCTGCGCGGGCTGCCCACGGCGAAGGGCGCGAAGGAGGGGCAGGACGCGCCGGTCGCGCTGTGCGACGGCATGACCGCGCCCGAGGCCGTGCCCGTCACGCACCTGCGGCACGACGAGGAGGACTACCTCGCGCGGATCGCTGAGCTTGTTCTTTATGGTCCGGGCTCGAACACCGGGTAGGACACCGTCACTCACCTGGGCATTTGCCGGACAGGCG
>NZ_JAESIF010000136.1:0-7973 GCF_016757295.1 Streptomyces sp. M2CJ-2
GAGGTCGAACTCGTCGCGATCAACCCGCCCGAACGAAACTGAGGTCAATCGGCCCACAGGTCTTGACGATTACTCATCACCAACCCGGTGCCGCGGTAACCACCGTCGGCGATCACCGTGGCTTTGCCGACGGCGGCCTTCGCTCCGGACAGCTCCCACGCCCTGCAGTCGTTGCGGTTGCCGGGCAGAGGGCGGCCCACGGCGACGACCATCCGTGTACCGGCGTCGATGACGACCTGGTGGTTGATGGAGTACCGGTAGTTCTTCGACTGCTCAGCCACCGTGTGGTCACGGGTGGGCACCAGGGTGCCGTCCACGATGAGCACGGTGTTCTTGCGGAACCCTCGGCGCGGCCGCAGGGCGAGCTGCGGCCCGAGGCGGTTGATGATGCGGTCGGCCGCGGACTTCGAGATTCCGAAAAGCGGCGCGAGCTGTCGCAGCGTCAGGTTGGTTCTCCAGTAAGCCGCTACCAGCAGGACGCGGTCCTCCAGAGGCAGGCTCCACGGCCGGCCTCGACGGACTACGTCCGCTCCCTCACGGCGCAGGGCGGTCACGAGCTTGCCAAAGCAGCGCGGGCTCAGCCCGGTGAACGGGCCTGTCCAGGACGGCTGCGGCGCCGTGATCACACCAGCCACGCATTGATCATTTCACCGCAGCCCGGGCCCCTCATCCAGCTTCCCAGCCACCGGCCAGACGGCGCCGCCACCAGAGGCCGGAACGCCACTGCCGATGAGTGGCGAAGGGATCCGGCAGCGTGCGCTCGGCGTACCTGGCATCCAGGACACGCACTCGGCGTTCAAGCTCGGCGCGGGGCCTGGGAGGCAGCTGCCGCACGACCTCCTCAAGCACGTCGCGTGTGTGCCGCACGTCGTCGAAAGAACAGCCACGGCACGAACACTCCGCATCCTGCGGATACAGGGGCCGACGTCCCGCTGGTTGCAGAAATGCCCGATACCGGCGCAACGCACGGTCGGTGGCGCCGGGGTAGACGTAGTAGTCGCCCGAGAACCGCTCTACTCGATCTATCGCGAAGCTGGTTCGGGCAGAGAGGCCGTGGCTCCGGTCTGGAGGCAAGCTCCACGCGACACGGGGGATCTGTTGAGCGCGCAGCGCGCCGGGCCGCTTACGCGGCATCGGCCTTTCGGTACGTGGACATGAGGAGCATCATGCCAGCCTCTGCGGTCCGATGGCTGCCATGAAGTTGCATCCGGTACCGGCTCATCGCACCAGCACTCCACCCCACATGCCGTCGGGACGGAGTAGCGGGACAGCCCTTACGCCGCCGCACTGACACGCCCCAGTGACCGCGAACGATGATCCGAACGAAACCCCTGAGCCATTGGGATTCCGCCGATCATGCGGGTAGGCGCACGACCCCATCGGCCGGGCCGTCCGTGGGCGGCCGACGACTGCAGATGACGACAGTCCTTCCCCTGCTCAACGATGGTGGTTCGGGTACCGGCGCAGGTGCCGATCAGTGAAGCAGAGTTGAGGAAGAACCGACCTTCCTGGCCGTCGCCCGGAGGTCTTACCGTTCCGATCATGACTGCGATCAGCCCTGAGAATCCGCTGACCTCGAAAAATGCCCGCGCACTGCTCTCCCTGCTCCATGCTGGGGTCGAGATCGAGCAGGGCATGAGCGAGCGGGAACTCGATCGAGTCGAGGAGCGCTGGGAATTCCGTTTCGCTCCGGAGCATCGAGTTCTTCTCGGTGAAGGGCTGCCGGTAGGCAGCCGGAGTTGGCCTGATTGGCGCGACGGGGGTTCAGAAGATCTGGCGGGGCGCCTGGCCTGGCCGGTGGAGGGCGTGCTGTTCGACGTGGAGCGAAACGGTTTCTGGCACCCGGACTGGGATCCGCGACCGGCGGGCGCTCAAGACGCGTTGGACTTGGCCCGCGCCTACATGGCCAAAGTCCCTGTGATGGTGCCGATTCACTCACACCGGTACCTGCTGGGCGATCCGGACCGGACTGGTACGCCAGTGTTGTCGATGTACCAGACGGACATCATTTACTACGGCACCGATCTGGTCGACTACTTTCATCACGAGTTCGGCCGCCCCGCGCCGACGCCCGGTGACCACCAATACGCCTCGATCCCGTTCTGGTCCTGCTTTCTCGATTGACAGCAGCGAAGTACAGCAACCACCGCGCCCTCGACCGGCCCCACGAACCCTGGACGACCGGCTGACGTGCCTGCCAGTCCTCAGCGACCGTCGCGCCCATAGTTCGCATCGAGGGGCACCTGAGTGTCTGACTGCGTGACAACGCCGACGCACAACGGTGGACAAGCACGGACGCCTATGGACCATCAGCGCAGGTGAGCGGCACACCAGCCCAAGGTCAGGCGCTCGCCCAAGTTGCTTCGGGATGAGGAGGCCATGGGCTGAAGACCGGCGTGCTCGATCAGTGAGCCGTCAGGACCCGACGAGTAGAAACGCGGCGGCCCCACGGCTTCCACGGTTCTATGCAGCTCCGCGTGCTGTTCTGCAGGATCAGGACCATGTGGGTCCCGCACCTGGAAGCCGTGCAGTCGGATGTTGTCTGCGTCGATGCCATCGGGCTCGGGACGTCCCTCCTGGATGAAGCCGCAGAGCGCGCGCAGTGCGTCTCGGAGCCGGCGCACGATGAGCGGGCGGCCCTCTTCCTCCAGTCAGCCCTTCGCGGCCGCCCAGAAGTCCTTGATCTGCGGGACATCACATGCCTCGTCGAGGATCTTGGCGGCGCCGAACTGCAACCTCAGTTTGATCTTCCTGGACCCTTTTGCGGAGAACTTCTCGGGTCGGGCGAGCCCGGCCTTGGTCAGCCTGGCCACGAAGGGCCTCCACTCGTCCGGATATTCCTGGGTCCACTTCAGACGGTGGTCGTCCGGTTGGTGGTTGTCCTTGAGTATCAGCGTCGAAGACGCGTACTCCACCAGGTTCTTCAGGTAGTGACGAGCAGCTTCCACACGTACCGGTACGACGGCACTGGACGTCTTCGGCGCATCGACGACCCCGACACCCCGCGCACGCAGTGCCTCGAGAATGTCCGGGCGGCGGTAGAAGAAGGGGCGCGGCCGGAAGAGGAGCTCCATCAGGTCCCCGTGATGCACACCCCGCAGTCCTGAGAGGTCCGTCTGCTCCGCGCCCGCCGTGATCTTCTTCACTCTCGTCCGGTCGAGCTGGAGCTTCCAGCCGGTGCCTGCAGGAAGGGTGAGTGACTCCAGTCGACAGTTGACCAGGGAGGCATTGCCCACCTTGGTGTGACTGAGGTCGAGCGGGCCGGCGAACGTGGCATCGACAATCGGCCAGTCGGGCATCTCGGCGGCCTTGCGGATGATTTCAGTCCACATGGCGCCCAGATTGGTAGCGGCCGTGTCACGGGAGGCGGCACTGGACTGAACGGCGGGCAGTCGGACGTCGGCCAGGGCGTCGATGAGTAGTTCGGTGTTTACGGCCGCCACCACGCCGCTCACGGTGCCCGTGCGCCATTCCGATCTGCTCAGTAGCCGTTGGAATGCGGCGAGACGGCCCGCACGGAGATGACGTGCGACGATCCCGGCTAGGAAGTTGTCGAAGAACACCTCATGCTGGAACCTGAACCTGATGGGCCCTCGCGTCACCGATTCCGTGGCCAGACCGCACAGCACCTGGAGGCGTTCCCGAAGCCCTTCGCGACCGTCCACCATGATCTCGGCTACGTGCTCGAAGGTGCGCCGAAGTTCGTCTCGGTTCAGGAGCGCCGACGCGCTGTCCGTCTGATAGGCGAGCTTCCGTTCCTCACGCGCAAGGTAGTGGTTCAGGAGCCGCTCGGTGAAGGAAGGGCCCTCCGCGTCCGATGCTTCGTAGTCGCCCGACCTGCACATCTCGGCGAAAGCCCGAGCAAAGAAGGGGAGCCCCAGGAGTTCCCGGTCTCCGGTCGGCAGACGCTCGAAGCGGGCGGCGGGCACGTCGTAGTCGCCCAGGAACGACACGATCTCCGCCGGAGTCCACCGCAGTACCTGGGCGATGCTGTGGCGGACCGAGGCGCTCGTCGCCTTGCTCGCCCGTTGCACGCTCGACCGGTACTGGTTCATGTAGTAGGAAGAGCGTGCCGAGACGACGAGCACTCCCCGCCCGCCCAGAGCGTCGAGCCAGTCCTGCAGCGAGTCGATCGCGTCGCTGTACGCCGCTCCGCCGAGGAGCTCGTCGAAGCCGTCGATGAGAAGGGCGATGAGCCCCTTCCCGCAGAGGACCTTGACACGCTCCGCGGTGAGGTTCTGGGTGAGCGCGACCGCGTGGTTGACGGCCGCGTCCAGGTCGTCGAGGACGCGCCCCGTGGACTTGACGTAGAGGAACAGCGGGCTGTCGCCCTGGTGCTGCTCCACTTTCCGCGCCCGGTTCAGGGCGGCCTTGACCATCGCCCGGGTTTTACCGATGCCCGCCTCGCCGTTGACGAAAAAGACCTGGGTCTGCCCCGTCTCGACCCCGAGGTCCGCGTCGACCTCGTCGATCAGTTGAGAGAACGACTTCTTCCGCGGGTTGCCCCCGTCGTATTCCGTCACCTCGACATGGGCCTCCCGGTGGCCGCCAACGTCCGGTTGCCAGCCGAGCTGTTCGGTCTCCTCCTGGGCGAGCTGTCGCTCCACCTCCTCCAGCTTGTGGCGTAGACGGCTCGCCACGATGGGCCAGTTGGACAGTTTGCGAAGGTATGTCCGGTAGGGCACCCAGTCCTGTTCATCCTGCCACTCGTGACCGTCGGGGCCGACGCGGAAGTAATCCCTGCGCAGCTGGGTACCCTCGCTGACGGACTTGCCCCACTCGTAGCCGAAACCATGGGGGTGATCGAAGTACTGGGGGGTACCGACGACATCGGCGAAGACCCCGAGATCGTTCTCCACCTCGATCCGGAAGAGCTCACGCGGATCGTCCGGCCCCCGCTTCGACTTCAGCAACAGGTCCAAAGCAGCGACGAGTTCATCGTTGCCGGGGCGCGACCGGTAGTTCGCCGCGCCGAAGGCGAGGTAGTCGGGCCGATTTCCGGCGTACCGGGCGAACACGTGCCAACTGCCGTCCGCCTTCGCGTACATGAACGGCCACAGAGACACGTCGGTGTCGCCCCAGGTCACCACTGGCCGCAGCTCATGGCTTCCGTCGTCCGTGAGGGTAAGCACGGCATCAGACAGACACTCAGCGATGATGTCGGAGATCGCGCGTACGAGGGCGTCAACGACGGGAGACAGCCCGGCCGGGATGGCACCCCCATGGCTGACGTGGTCACGGAGGTTCTTGGTCGCTCTGAGCTCCGGAGGAGCCTCGGGGATTCCCTCGTCGTACCGGACCAGTACCTCGGTCATCGCCTGGGCGACGCGCTGTCCCGGGGAACCGGGACCGGTGCCACGCAGACGGACACGCAGATCCCGGAGCAGCGAGATCCACTCCCCGAGCCCGGGCGACCTGCCGATGGCGACGTGGGGAAGTCCTGACGCCCGCACCGTCGAGAGGGCCAGGAGGGCCAGGAAGCGTGCCTCGAAGTCGAGAGCGGAGAAGCTCTCCTGCACGCTTCGGGAGACCTCCGGCGATCTCGGTGCGTACAGGCCTTCCATGCGACGGAAGGCCGCAACGGCCGTACGGTTCACCGATCGCCTCGAGAACGGGTGGAAGCGCAGTCGTTCTCGCATGGGACTGAGCAAGCAAAGTAGCACCATCTGCCTGATTCCAAAGGGCCCTTGCTGCAATGTGACGGGCCATCGATGGCCCACGTACCCACTCCCTGTCCCAGGCCGGGCGGGATTTGCTGCGTCGGCTCCCGATCGACATCGTGCTGCCGTCCTGCTCGCCACCCACGCCCCGGCGGTCGCCGGGCCGCCCGGGATACGGTGGGGACCACCTGGTGCAAGCGCAACCCGTACCGATGGCCCGACTGCTCAGCGGCGCCGCGCCTACGGCGCCTCCGGGTCGGCTCGCCGGGTCGGTCGCGAGCGGGACTCGGGGAGATGTCCTTCAAGGCTCCGACGACGGGAAAGGTTGCGCTGGTGTGCCTCCATCACGGTGGCCTTCACTTCGTTGTCGACAATTAGGTTGTGGCAGCTGGGGTGGTTTTCTGTTGACTGTCCGCCAGTCATCTGAGACACCACCAGCGGTGCGGATGCCCAGGTGCCCTCTGACTGCCGGGCGCTACAGGAATCGTGGTGGTGAGCTGCCGGCCCGAGATTTTCCGTCGGGCGCCGAGCCGCAGGACGCTGAAGGTCTCACCGGAGCAGAGGGGAACCCAACGGGCAAGGGAGGAGCAGCCCGTGGAACGTGTGAAACTGTCCGGACTGTCTCGCGGCAGCCGCGTTCACCTAGTTCTCGCCTGGGTGCTGTGTGCTCGCGCTGCTGCTCACCGCCACCACCTGGCTGCCCGGCTCAAACCGGGTTCCCTTCGTCGCCGTGGCCGTCGTGTTCGACATGCCTTCCTGCCTTCGGCGCCGCCCTGCTGCGGGCCATCCGGCTGCCGGGCGCGGAAGGCCCGACCACGGTCGACCACGATGCACTCCCACCCGCAAAACCACTGCATCGGCAGGTTCAATCGCCTGCCCGGCCCACCGAAGGCAGGCCGAGCAACAGTCCGGCAGAGCAACCCCACGCCGACCCGCCTCCGCTCCGCTCCTTGAACTCGCTAGCTCACGGCTCCCGGCCCAAGACGTAGAGCGGCCACAGACTCGGTGAGACCTGATCGTTCCAGCTGGCCCAACACGTCATCGAACGTCTGCGGCGGACGCCGTCGAGAGGTGGCGATCTCCTGCACGCAGGCATAGACGACGCGATCATCCAGCCCCATGAGATCCATCACGAACTCGTCGGCGGTCCTGCGTTCGATGCCCCAGTTCGCCAGGTAGTCGGGCGGGAAGTCCTTGCGGTTGTTCGTGACGATCACTTGGGCGCCCGCCTGAATGGCCGCAGCCAGCACGCGCCTGTCGTCCATGTCGGGCAGCTTGAGCCCCTCGATGAGAGGCTCGAAGCCCATGACCAGGCAATCGCGTACGGCCCCGTTCATGAGGGACCTTCGACGCTCCAGGACCTCAGGAGCGATGTCGTAGTCCCGGGCGATGTTCCGGTCCACCTCGTCGAGGATCATGTCGGTCCATCTGGCACGGACGAACCCTCTCTGACCGGCACGGATCAATAAATCACGCAGCGTATTGGGGTACAAGACGCATGCGTCGTAGATCGCAACAAAAGCCATGTCAGAGCAGTCCCAGCTCCTGATCCATCTCCATCAGCCCGTCGGCTGCGCCCTTGCGCCTTGCATCGTCCTCGCGCAGGTACTGGCGCAGATCGGCAAAGCGGACACGGCGGTGACGCCCCACGAACCTGAACGGAATCTCGCCGGACTCGAGCAGACCGATCAAGTACGGACGGGACACGTTCAGCACGTCGGCGGCCTGCTGGGTCGTCAGCTCCGCATCGACCGGCATGATCTGGACGCCTTGCCCGTTGGCGAGGGCCGCCAGCATCGATGCGAACATCTCCGCCACGGGCCGCGGCAGGACGAGGGCTTCGTCGTCGGCCCCCGTTTCCAGGTGGACCTGGATGTCCTCATCACTCCGGGCTGTGCGCGAAAGGTAGTCGTTGACCCGCCGCAGCGCCCGCTGCGCATCGCTTGCGTCGACCACGCCCGGTTCGAGCTTCTTGCCCGTTGCAGTCCCCATGACGCCCTCCACTGTTGTATCCGAATTATTCGCAACAACCGAAATATTCGCAACCTGATCTCAGGTAACCATCTACGAACGGGTGAAGCCCGTTCTGTTCACGGGCACCCGGGCACGTCTCCTCCTGCACCGGGTCAGGCGGAACCAAACGCAGGCCGACCGGGAGGCGGTCACTGAGCGATTTCCCGTCTGCGGACTGTCAGCACCTGACTGAACGGTGAATCTGTCGCCTGCCGCAGCCGAGCAGGTGCAGGCCTGCTCTTCCGCCTGCCTCGCTGATCGGGCTTTTTGTGATCTTCCGGCCCAGGCCATGGGCCGGGT